>CAZEFK010000124.1:0-21746 GCA_964511405.1 uncultured Comamonadaceae bacterium
GAATACCGTGCCGCGGCCAGGCTGCGACCGGATCGCGACCATGCCGTCATGGCTGAGCACGATGCCATGGACCATCGACAGCCCGAGCCCGGTGCCGCGGCCGAGATCCTTGGTCGTGAAGAACGGATCGAAGATCTTCGACAGCAGCGTCAGGTCGATCCCCGATCCGGTGTCCTGGACCGACAGCAGGGCATAGGGGCGGTCGGGCTCGCAGCGGCCGGCGGTGGCGCAGGCCGTGCCATCGGGGTCGGTCCACACGGTCGCGGCCGCGGCACCCGCCGCCGGGGTTGCCGCGGCCCGGTGCAGCACGGGTGCGCCGGCCGGCATGACCCCGGTCCGGACCCGGATGGTGCCGGCCTCGCCGTGCAGGGCGTCGCGCGCATTCAGGCACAGGTTCATCACCACTTGGCCGATCTGGCTGCGGTCGGCGACCAGCTTCACCGGATCGGGGCCGGGGTCGTACTCCAGCCGGATCGCCGGCGGCAGCGCCACCGCGATCATCGGCAGGCACTCGGCCGCCGCATCCGACAGCAGGAAATGAGTGCGGGAGCCGCCGCGCTGGCGGGCGAAGGCGAGGATCCGTCCCACCAGCTCCTGGCCGCGCTCGGCGACGCCGAGGATGCGCGTGGCATGGGCTCGGCTGGGATGATCGGGGGGCAGGTCGTCGGCGATGAGCGCGCCGAAGCCGGCGATCGAGCCCAGGATGTTGTTGAAGTCGTGGGCGATGCCGCCCGCGAAGCGGCCCAGCGCCTCCAACTTGCTCGCTTCCTGGATCTGGCGCTCCAGGCGCGCGCGCTCGGCCGCCTGGCGCCGCGCCTCGGCCTGGGCGCGCGTCCGCTCCAGCTCGGCCGCCGCGCGCGCCGCCACGATCTGCAGCAGCTGCGTGGCAAGTTCGGTGCGCTCGCCCAGCGGCTTGCCGTCCATCAGCGCGATCAGGCCCAGCACCTGGCCTTGCGAATCCCACAACGGAATGCCGAGATAGCTGTCGACGCCCATCTCGACCAGCAGCGTGTCCTGGGGGAACAGCTGCTGGACGCCGGTCGGATAGCAGCACAGCGACTTCTGGACGACGTTCTCGCAGGGCGTGCCGGCCAGCAGGTACTGCAAGTTCGGAACGATGCTGCCCTTGGCGTACAGGGCGACGGTCTCGGCGACGCCGGCCTCGTCGCGCAGCTTGTCGATGATCACATAGTCGACGTCCAGCGCCTCGCCCAGATGGCGGGCGAGGGCCGACGGAAAGCCCTCGCCATCCAAGGTCCAACCCTTCTGGGCTACGAACTGAAGGGTCTCGTCGATCTCGCCGGCACCGGGCACGCGCATGGCGGCTCTCCCTACGCTGTCCGATCAGGGCCAGGCGTGACGCATCGATCCATCATAGTCATTCCGCATACGCAGCACGAGAGAGCATCACACCGGTTTGGGGGCAACCGTGCCGCAGCCGGTCAGGTCGGCATCGTCGCCCGCCAGCCCCAGCGCTCGGCCAATGCCAGGCACGCCTGCCAGCGGTCGACCGCTGACGTGGTCGACAGGCCGCGCAGCGAGGCCGCCGCCGCGGCGTGGCCGAGCCGCAGCGCGGCGTCGACGCTCCAGCCCTGGTGCAGGCCGTAGATCAGCCCTGCGGCGAAGGCGTCGCCGGCGCCGTTGGCGCTGACCAGCTCGGCGGCGGGCACCTGGACCGACGGCTGGCGCACGACCGCGCCGTCGCGGGCCACCGCCACCGCGCCCTGCGGAAAATGCACCGCCACCAACTGCATGGCGCCCCCGGCCAGGACCTGGCGGGCGGCGTCGACGCAGGCGGCGACGTCGGTGGCGCCGCAGGCGAGGGTGGTCCTGCCGGCGATGGCGCCGATCTCGGTGTCGTTGACGATCAGCAGGTCGAGATGGGGCAGGCAGGGCCGGGCCAGAGCCGCGATCCGCTCGGGGGCCACGCTCACCAGCTCGAGGTTGGTCTCCAGGCCGGCCGCCCGCGCCGCCTTGAGCACGGCGACCCAGCCATTGGCCTCGCCGGCCCAGGGCGCGTCCATGACCGCATGAACGCCGGGCAGGCCCAGATGCAGCAGGCGCGCCTCGACCCCGGTGAAGTCGAAATGGTCGGGCGTCAGCAGCCGGGCGGTGCCCTGGTGATAGAGATGCGTGCGACGGCCGCTGCGGCGGGCGATGAAGGCATCGGTGAACTGGGTCGGCGCTGCGCCTGTGACCTGCAACCGGCGGCGGTCGATGCCGTGGCGGTCGGCCTCGGCCAGCAGGAAGCGGCCGTTCTCGTCATCGCCCACCAGCCCGATGGTCGCGACCGGGAAGTCCGGGTCCAGCGTCTTCAGGTCGATCGCCAGGTTGCTGCCCGAGCCGCCGTTGGCGCTGTCCAGGCGCAGGATCTCCACGGCCGCGTCCTCGCCGGGCCAGGCCTCGACCAGCTTGTTGTGGTCGACGCACCAGGTCCCGCCGGTGACGACGCCCCGGCGCAGGCTCACGTCCGGTCCGGCCCGCTCTGGGCCGATTTGAGCGCCGCCTCGGTCACGACGTCGTCGTCCGCGAGCGGCCGCAGCGGCCGGATACCGGCGGCCTGCAGGGCGCCGTGATAGGCCCGGACGGCCTCGGACGGCATCAGCGCGCCGTCGGCGACGCGGCGCATGGTGGCCACCATCTCGGTCGGCGACTCGGCCAGGTTGATCTTGCGCCCGAACAGCGCCACGCGCGCGCCGTAGCGCTCGGCCTGGTGCAGCAGCTCGAAGCAGTCGCGGGTGGTGCCGGCGCCGCCGCCCAGCACTCCGACGATCAGGGTCGGGTCGAAGGCGGCCAGCTCCTCCAGCGCCTTCGGGCCGTTGTAGGCGATTTTCAGGAACTGCGGCCGGTCGGCCCGGGTGACGCCGGCCAGGCAGCGCAGGATGCAGTCGTTGACGTAGTGCGGCACCAGCTCCGGGTCGATGCCGCAGTCGACGTTGGGGTTGAAGACTTCCAGGAAATATTTGAAGCCGTGCGCCGCGGCGTCGGCCCGGAAGGTGCCGAAGGCCTCCAGCGAGGCATGGTCGGCCTCGAGGTCGTTGTTGAAGGTGACCGAATAGAGGCCAAGATCGGTGAACGGCATCACCCGCGCCAGCGCGGCGGTGCGGAACGGCCGCGACGGCTGCTGGGCGTAGTGGGCGCCGCGCATCACCCAGATGTCGGTGGTGTCGTTGGCGCGGATGGCCGGCTTGACCCGGCTGCCGCGGAAGGCGCCGTCCTCGACCAGCCGCTCCAGGTTCGAGGCCGACACCAGCATGATGTCGACGATGTCCTGAGCGACGATCGCGCGGATCTGGTCCAGGAACTCGGCGCGGGTGCGATAGCGCGTCCAGCTGCCGTCGGGCGCGCGGTGGGGGCCGGTGCTGGTCAGGGCCGGGCCCATGTCGCCGTCCTTGGCGTCGGCGATGATGAAGTCGCGGCGGCTGTACTGCCCGGCCCGGATGCGGGCGAGCTTCTCGTCGAGGCGGGTCATGGCGGTCTCCGATGGCAGCCCCGGCAAGCCTATGGAGCGCGCTCCGTCCCCGCAAGCGGCCGGAACCTTTGCGCCGGCGCCTCTATTGCACTGGCATCACGGCCCGCATCATCGATGGAGGGGAGCCATGGCTTTCGCGCTCAGCAGTGCGGCGTTCCGCAATGGCGAGCCGATCCCGGCGAAGTATACGGCAGACGGCCAGAACCTGTCGCCGCCGCTGGCCTGGACCGATGCGCCGCCCGACACCCGCAGCTTCGCCCTGATCGTCGAAGATCCTGATGCGCCGTCGGGGACCTTCCGGCATTGGGGGCTCTACAACATCGCCGGCCGGCAGTCGGCCCTGCCCGAAGGGATCGGACAGGGTGCTGCGGCCGAAGCCCTGGGCCAGGCGGTCAACGATTTCGGGCATCAGCGCTATGACGGCCCGGCGCCGCCCAAGGACCACAAGACCCACCATTACCATTTCCGGATCGCCGCCCTCGACGTCGAGGACCTGACCGAGCGGCCGGATACCGCCGTCGCCGACCTGTGGTCCGGCATCCAGGACCATATGCTGGCCTATGCCGAGCTGGTCGGCACCTACTCGCGCTGAGGGTGGGATGCGCGGCTGCGGCAGCTGGGGTAATGCTCTGGGCGGAAGCCGGGAGACCGTCGTTGCGCCGCAGCCGAGCCGAGCCGTTGCAGGGGGTCGCCCTGGAGCCCGTGTCGTCCCGCCAGACGGTCCAGGACACGGTCTATCAGCGCCTTGCCCATGCCCTCATGACCGGGCGCTTCAATCCCGGTCAGGCCCTGACCATCGCGTCCCTGTCCGAGCTGTTCGGCACCAGCCACATGCCGGTGCGCGAGGCGCTGCGCCGGCTGGCCGCGGAGAATGCGGTCGAGATCGTGTCGACGGGCTCGGCCTGCGTGCCGCAGGTGTCGCAGGCGCGGCTCGACGACCTGTTCGAGGCCCGCGTCCTGGTCGAAGGGGCGGCCGCCGAGAAGGCGGCGCCCCGGGCGTCGCCGGCGCTGATCCGCGCGCTCGAGCGCAGCATCGTCGACCAGCTGGCGGCCGGCCGCGAGAGCGGCGTGCATGCGATGCTGGAGCAGAACCAGGCGTTCCACTTCGCGCTCTACCAGGCCGCCGGCTCCGATGTCCTGGTTCAGCTGATCGGAGCGCTGTGGCTGCGCTTCGGCCCCTACCTGCGGCTTCTGACCCAACACATGGAGCCGCTGGTGCGGACCGGCGACGCGGACGGCGGTGCCGACGCCTTCACGCGCCATCATCGGGCCGTGGTCGCGGCGCTCAAGGCGGGCGATGCCGCGCAAGTCCGCGCCAGCCTGGTCGCCGATATCGTCGACACCCAAACGCTGCTGCGGGCCTTGCTGCCGCCGGAACTGGCCGGGATCACAGGGCGTTGAAGATCGCGCCCAATCGGTCCATGGCCTCGCTCAGCCGCGCCTCGGACTCCGAGCCGAAGCACAGCCGCAGGTGGCCTTCGCCGGCGGCGCCGTAGAAGCGGCCCGCCTCGACCACCACCCCGGCCTGGTCCAGGATCCGGTCGGCCAGGTCCTGCGACGCGAGGCCGGTTTCCCGGATGTCCGGGAACGCATAGATGGTGCCTTCGGGCAGGGCGCAGCGCACGCCCGGCATCTGGTTCAGCCGTTCGATCATCAGGTCGCGCCTGGCGCGGTCGCGGGCGACCAGATCGGCCAGCACCGCCTCGGGCCCGGTGATCGCGGCCAGGGCGCCGGCCTGCACGAAGCTGTTCACATGGGCCACGTCGTTGGCCGTGACCTTCAGCAAGCCCGGCATCAGCCAGACCGGCGCCGCCAGGTAGCCGATGCGCCAGCCGTCCATGGCGTAGGACTTGGTGAAGGCGAACATCGAGACCGTTCGCTCGGCCATGCCCGGCAGGGACGCGATGCTGACATGCCGGGCGCCGTCGAAGACGATGTCCTCGTAGACCTCGTCCGCGATCACCATCAGGTCGTGCCGGATCGCCAGATCCGCGAGGCCCGCGAGCTCGGCCCGGCTGTAGACGCGGCCGGTCGGGTTGACCGGGTTGACCAGCACGATCGCGCGCGTGCGCGGCGTGACCGCTGGTTCGATCAGCTCGGGCCGGATCGAGAACCGGTCGGTGGCGTCAAGCGGTGCGATCACCGGGCGGGCCCCGGCCAGCTCGATCTTGCCGATATGCTGCGGGTAGTAGGGCGCCAGCAGGATCGCCTCGTCGCCGGGATCGAGCAGCGCCAGGAACGCGGCGAACGCGGCGTGGGTCAGGCCGTTGGTGACCAGCACCTGGTCGGCCTCGACGGCGATGCCGTTGCGCCGGCGCAGCTTGTCGGCCAGGGCCGCGCGCAGCGCCGGGCGGCCGGGCAGCTCGCTGTAATGGACATCGCCCCGCAGCAAGGCCGCGATGGCGGCCTGCTTGATCGGCTCGGGCGTGTCGGCGTGCGGGCGGCCGACCTCCAGATGGATCAGGTCGCGCCCGCTGCCCAGGGCCGCGGCCTTCTCATACATGCCGAAGGATTTCGGCGACGACTCGGCGATGCGCCGGGCGACGCGCCGGCCCTCCGTCCTTCGGATCACGCTGCTCTCCTTGGGTCGTGATTCCGCATATTGCGATCGTTTGATCAAATGCGCAAGCTAGCGGCTCCACGATCGAGGCCAGGACATGACAGCGCGCATCTATCGGATCTGGGCGCAGGGCGGCACCGACCGGATCGGCCATGCCCCCTACCTGCAGGTTCTGCTGCCCCATCTGCAGGCGGTGCTGGACCCCGGCTTCGCGCTGGAGTTCCAGACCATCACGCCGTCGATCACGACCACCCACGCCCTGGCCGAAGCCCGCTTCGCGCGCGCCGCCATCCGCGGCGCCATCGAGGCGCAGCGCCAGGGCTACGACGCTTATTTCATGAACCACTTCCAGGACGCCGGCCTCCAAGAGGCGCGCGCCGCCGTCGAGATCCCGGTGCTGGGGCTGGGCGAGGCGACCCTGCTTCATGCCTGCACGCTGGGCCGCAAGCTGGGGCTGGTCGCGATCAACCCGGCCTTCGTGCCCTGGCACGAGGAGCAGGTTGTCCGCTACGGCCTCGGCCAGCGCGTGGCCGGGGTACGCACGCTCGACGCCCGCATCAGCGACTACATGGCGGCGTTCGCGGATCCCGCGGTGCGCGCCCGGCTGCAGGCGGCGTTCCTGGCAGAAGCACGGGCGCTACTCGCCCAGGGGGCCGACGTGATCGTGCCGACCGGCGGCATCCCCATGATGCTGTTCGCGTCAGACCCTGGCGCCGCGGTCGACGGCGCCCCGATCGTCAACGGCATCACGGTGGTGGTGAAGGCCGCCGAAATGGCCGTCAAGCTGCGGCGGCTGAGCGGCTTGGGCCCCAGCCGCCGCCCGAGCTCCGGCTATGCCTTGCCCGACGAGCGGACCATCGCCGAGTTTTTGGAGCCAGGTTGAGCGGGCTGGAGCCGGGCCGAGTGTTCAGGCCGAGAGCTTCTGCTCGGCGGCCTCGACCAGGAACCGCGAGCGATTGCCGCCGCTGACGGCGTCGATGCGGCCGAGCAGGTGCCGCGGGATCATCACATTGACCCGTTCGGACCGCAGCAGGGCGGGATCGAGCTCGACCAGGAACAGCACGGCGTCGCCGCGGTGCGGGTCGCCGGCCAGCTGGTCCATGGTCGAGGGGGCCGGCACCGGCTGACCCATTTCCTGCAGCACGGACACATGGCCGGCGAGCGCCTCGGCCGCCATGGCGCGCGCCTCGTCCATCGACCGGCCGCCGCTGATGCAGCCGGGCAGATCGGGGAACTCCACGCCGTAGTCGCTGGTCGGGTCCTTGCGCAGATAGGCGATATAGGCGGTCATGTCGGCTCCTATGGGCGCTATCTCGTGAGCTTCAGGCCGGTCTGCCGCTCGATCGCCTTCACGGTGCCGATCGGCAGGTCGGGCTTGGGATGCGGCACTGTGGCGATGCCCGGCTTGGCCGGATGGACGAAGTGGTGGTGGCTGCCGGTAGTGCGCTTCAAGACCCAGCCGTCGTCCTGGAGTGCCCTAATGATTTCCCGGCTGTGCATAGTGTGGAATGATACACACAAATAGCTGGCCAGTCAACGTCCAATGCCTGAGGACCGGTGACCACGCCACACTCCGCGCCCACGGTCAGCTGTTCACCAGGTTCGGATCCCGGCCGACACGGCCCTCCGGCCGATCGAGCGCGGCAAGCGCCGCCAAGTCGTCCGCATCAAGCGTGAAGTCCAGGCTCGCATAGTTTTCGCGGATGCGGACGGGCGACTCTGACCGGGTCACCACCGACAGGCCCAGATCGAGGTGCCAGCGCAGCACGACCTGCGCCCAGCTGCGCTTGTGCTTGGCCGCTACGGCGGCGATCGTCGGGTCGTCGGTCAGCCGTCCGCGCCCGAGCGGGCTCCAGGATTGCGTGACGATGCCGTGCTGCGCATGGAACTCACGCAAGGTCTGTTGCTGGAAGTTCGGGTGCAGCTCGATCTGGTTGACGGCCGGCACGATGCCGACCTCGTCGAACAGCCGCTGCAGATGCTCGGGCGTGAAGTTCGACACGCCGATCGACCGCGCCCGCCCTTCTTGCTTGAGCCGCGCCAGGGCGCGCCAAGTCTCGACATAGCGGTCGCGGCCCGGGCACGGCCAATGCACCAGGTAGAGATCGACGGCATCCAGGCCAAGCAGCCCCAGGCTCTTGTCGAATGCCCGCAGCGGCTGGTCGAAGCCGTGGTCGTCGCTGGCGAGCTTGGTCGTGACGAACACGGCATCGCGCGCGACCACCCCCGCCCGGAGGGCCTGGCCGACCTCGGCCTCATTGCCGTAGCCGGCGGCCGTGTCGATCAGGCGGAAGCCCGCTTCGAGCGCGGTGATGACGGTGGCTGTCGTGCCGCCGGGCGGAACCTGCCAGACGCCGAAGCCGAGCTGGGGCATCGTTTGGCCGTCGTTCAGGGTAAAGCGCTTGTTGTCCATGAGGGGGATCTCGCTGTGGCGGGGGGCTGGGCCGAGCGGCGGACGACCAACCCGGGATCGATCAGGACCGTCATCGGCTCGGGCAGATCGGTCCCGGCCTCGATCAGGGACATGAGGCGAGCGACGGCCTGCTCGCTGACGCCGCTGGCCGAGTAGCCGACGGTGGTGAGCGGGACGCTCAGATAGGCCGCACTCTCGATGTCGTCGAAGCCGCCGACCGAGAGGTCGACGGGGACGCCGATGCCGTGGTCCCGGCACCAGCCCATGACCCCGATGGCGATCGGGTCCGACGACCCGAGGACCGCCGTCGGCTTCGGGTTCAAGCCGGCGAGCGCGCCCGCCGCTTCGTAGCCGCTTGCCGCCGTGTTGTGCCCGCGCGGACAGACCACGAGCGCGTCGTCGAACGGGATGCCATGGGCGCGCAGCGCATCCTGGTAGCCGGCCAGCTTGCGGAAGTCGCCATTGCGCTGGCAGACGTCGACCAGCGCGATGCGGCGGTGGCCGAGCTCGATCATGTGGCTGGTGAGCTTTGCCATGCCGGTGCGATCGTCGACCGAGACCAGGTCGACGGCCTGGCCGGGCGTGCCGGACAGCAGGACCACGGGAAATCCCGCCTGCCGCAACGATACCAGATGCTCGACCCGGCCGAGGTCGGACGGATAGATCAGGATCCCTTCGACCTGATGCGCGCGCAGGGCATCCACGACGATCTTTTCGCGCTCGTGGTCGCCGTTGGCCGCCATCAGCATCATGCGGTATCCGCGGCCTTCCAGGCGACGCTCGATCAGCTGGGCGCACTGCGCCAGGATCGGGCTGAGGAGGTGGCTCAGCACCACGCCGACCATGCGCGAGTTGTTGCTGGCGAGCGAGCGCGCCAGGGCATTCGGCAGGTAGTTCAGCTGGCGTGCGGCATCGAGGATGATCTTGCGGGTGCTGCGCGGCACCTTCTCGCCGCCACGCAGGGCCACGGACACCGTATTGATCGAGAAGCCGGTCTTCTCCGCGATGTCCTTCAGCCGCGTCCGCCCTCGCGGCTTCATTCCGGCCCCTTCCGCCATCCGGGCATGTCCACCACCTCGATCCAATCGTTCGGCGACCGGTGTCATCGCTCGGATTAGCGCTTAACCGACAACGTAGACGAGGGTCCCTCCGATGGTCAACGGCTGCGGCACATGGGGCAGAAAATGGTGGATGAGCGTTAATCCTGGACGAGGCGGGCTCCGGGTGGTAAGCCGAGTCCCAAGAGCCAAGGGAGGGGACGCCATGGCCAGTTTTCGGACGGCGGCCTGGACGACGGCGATCGCGGCGCTGCTCGTCGGGCCTGGGGCGCAGGCCGCGGAAACCATCGTCTGGTGGGCGCCGAACTGGCAGCAGGCGCGCGCCGAAGCGGTGGTCAAGGACTTCCACGCGGCCAACCCGGATATCGACGTCAAGCTCGAGATCACGGTGGCTGACGGGCTTCAAAATCGCGTGATGACGACCCTGCGCGGCGGCTCGCCGCCCGACGTGATCGAAGCCAACTCCACCTGGACGGTGGCGTTCGCGGCGACCGGCGCATTGATCGACCTCGACGACTGGGCCCAGCGGGTGAAGCTCGACAGAGCCGATTTCCTGCCCGCGGCGCTCAAGCTCGCGAGCTGGAAGGGCAAGCTGTACGGCCTGCCGTACCGCGCCCACGGCCTGGGGATGATCTACAATAAGGGGCTGTATCGCGAGGCCGGCCTGGATCCCGACAAGCCGCCGCAGACTTGGCCCGAGCTGCTGTCCGCGGCCAAGGCGCTCACCCGCCTCAACGCCAAGGGCGCCCAGCAATATGGCCTGGGCATCGTCGGCGGCGGCGAAGTGTTCAACATGTTGAGCAACGCCCTGCCGTTCATCTGGATGAACGGCGGCGACCTGGTCTCGGCCGACGGCCGCACGGCGGTCGCCAACCAGCCGGCGGCGGTCGAGGGGGCGGCGTTCTACACGTCGCTGTACACCGCCGAGGGCGTGACGCCGCCCTCGACGTTGCAGAACGACGGCTTGGCCCTGCGCCGGCTGTTCGTCAACGGCACCATCGCCCAGTATTTCGGCGGCCAGTTCGACCTGCCGGTGATCCAGCAGGAGGCGCCCGGCATCGAGTTCGGGGTGGCGCCGCTGCCGCATCCGCCGGGCAAGGCTTCGACCAGCCTGCTCGGCTCCTGGTGCTTCATGGTGCCCAAGCAATCGCGCCACATCGAGGCGTCGCTCAAGCTGCTGGCGTTCCTGGCGCAGCCGACGGTGATGGGGGCCTATACGGACACCTTCCCGGCGCGCATCAGCGCCATGTCGCTGCCGCGGTTCGACGCGCCGCTGCTCCAGGGCTATCGCAAGCTCGTGGCCGATACCCGGGCGACGCCGGCGATCCCGGCGTGGGTCCAGATCATCCAGGTGTTCTATGACCAGATGCAGCAGATCCTGCTGAAGCGCGCCTCGCCGCAAGAGGCGATGGACCAGGCGCAGCGCAAGATGCAGGCGCTACTCGACAAGCAAGGTTGACCATCGGCTGTCCAAGCAGGACGGCGCAGAAGGAGTGCGTTCCATGGCAGGCATCACCAGCATCGGCCATATCGCCGTGCGCACGCGCGACGTCGCCCGCAGCGTCGCGTTCTACAAGGCGGCGGGGCTGGAGGAGGTCCTGCACCTCACCTACCAGGACGGCTCGCTGTGGCTGGTCTACATGCGGGTCAGCGACACCCAATTCATCGAGATCTTCCCGGACGGCGACGATAACCCCGTGCCCGCGCCGTCGGCCACCGGTGTCAACCACCTGTGCCTGACCGTCGACGATCTCGACGCCTTTATCGCCGCGCTGGCGGATCGCGGCATCCCGCTCGCTCGCCCGCGCACGGCCGGCGGTCCGGACGGCAATCGCGGCGCCTGGATCACCGATCCCGACGGCAACCGGATCGAGCTGATGGAGATGGCCCCCGGCTGCATCCAGTACGAGGCGGTCAAGCGGCTGAAAGCCGGCGCATCGGACCCGGCGGTCGTGCGGTCCGACCGCATGCCGCCGGCCCCGGTGGCGCGCTGAGGACGGGACGATGTCATTGCTCAACACCCAGCGTCCGCCCATGGACAAGCGCCGGCGCCTCCGGGACGGGCAGGTCTCGGAACTGACGGTCATCAACGCCGACGGCAGTGGCCGCCGGGTCATCTTCGAAGCTTGCGAGCTGTTCGAGGCGCCGAATTGGACGCCCGACGGCAAGTGGCTCGTGTTCAACGCCGACGGTCGCCTCTACCGGATCTCGCCCGACGGCACCGACGGTCCGCATCGCATCAACACCGCGCCGATCGAGGACCTGAACAACGATCATTGCCTGTCGCCCGACGGCCGGACCCTCTATCTCAGCTCGCGCGACCGGCATCTGCACGCCGTGCCGCTGGAGGGCGGGCAGCCGCGGCGGCTGTCGCCCGACCAGGCCTGCGAGCGGCAGTTCATCTACTATCTGCATGGCGTGTCGCCGGACGGCCAAACGCTAGCCTTCGTCGGCTACGAGAAGTCGGCCGAGGGCAAGCAGATCACGACGATCTGCACCATGCCCGCCGCCGGCGGCCCGATCCGGGAATTGACCGACAAGCGGTACTTGGTCGATGGGCCGGAGTTCTCGCCGGACGGCGCCTGGATCTACTTCAACTCCGAAGAGGCGGCCACCCAGCCGGGGCATGCGCAGATCTTCCGCATGCGTCCGGACGGCTCGGGGATGCAGCAGATCACCTTCGACGAGCGGGTCAACTGGTTCCCCCACTTCTCGCCCGACGGTTCGATGGTGGCCTATCTCAGCTTTCCCGCCGGCACCATCGGCCACCCGGCCGACAAGCACTGCTTCATCCGGATCATGGACCCCGATGGCGGCAATCGCCGCGACCTCGACGGGTTTCTGGGCGGGCAGGGCACGATCAACGTCAACTCGTGGGCGCCGGACAGCAAGCGCCTAGCCTATGTGACCTATCCGATCATCGGTTGACTTAAAGCCGCGCAGCCAGGCTCAGAACCGCAACGAACGTCTTGGTGATCCGCCCACCGAAATCGCGGTTGATCAGGGCCGCGATCTCGCCGAACAGTACACGGCCTTTGCCCGCTATGTCCGCAGGACGGACGGCATGCGGTCCAGCTGCATGCTCTGCTTCTGGATCAGGGCGTGCTCGCGGAACAGGAACTCGGCGCGGAAGCCGTCGCCGGCGGCGATGGCGTCGACGATGGCGTGGTGCTGGCGGTGGGCGTGAAACAGCAGGTCGAAGATCGCGGTCGCCGCCATGTTGGCGAAGGCGATGGTGAGCGGTGCTGTGAACGGCACCAGGTTGCAGCGCGCAGCCAGGTCACTCAGCAGGCGGCGCTCGGCACCGTCCAGCACCAGCCGGTGGAAGCGGTCATTCATGGTGCCGTAAGCCAGCTCGTCGGCCTCGGCCAACGCGCGGTTGGCGAAGATCCGGTCGCCCTCGGCCAGGCATGACCGAAGTTCGGCGAGCAGGGCCGGCGACGCGCCGCGCTCGGCGAGGACGCGCGCCGCCAGGCCTTCCAGGGCGGCGCGCAGCTCCAGCGCTTCCAGGCTTTCCTGCGGGGTGAAGCCGCGCACGGCATAGCCGCGCCGCCCCGATGCGACCAGCAGCCCGTCCTGCGCCAGCACCGGCAGCGCCTGGCGCACCGGCGTGCGCGACAGCCCCAGCCGCTCGGCCAGCTCGGCCTCGCGCACCCGGGCGCCGGGCGCCAGCTCGCCGCGCAGGATCATCTCGCGGATGCGCAGGGTGGCGACGGTTTGCTGCTTCATGGGATCCCGTACTAGCATAGATGGCATCGCTTGCGCCGGAATTTGCATACACGGGATCCCAAACTGCGTGCTATCGCTGCGTCAGGGAGGGCGCCATGCAGAGCGGCTGGATCGAGATCACCGTCACGGGCGTGCGCGACGTGGCGCCCAGGATCCGCGAAGTCCAGCTCACCGCCTCAGATGGCCGGCGGCTGCCCCGGGCCGAGGCCGGCGCCCATGTCGCGCTGCGCCTGCCCACGGCCGAGGGGCTGCTGGTCCGGCACTACTCGGTGATCGGCGACGATCCCGCTTACCGGATCGCGATCCGGCGCTCGGACCATCCCGGCGGATCGGCGTTTCTCCACGACCAGGCCGGCCCCGGCACGCGGCTCGTGATGTCCTGGCCGCGCACGGGGTTCACGCTCGACCGGCGCGACCGGCACAGCCTGCTGGTCGCCGGCGGCATCGGCATCACGCCGATCCTGGCGATGCTGCGGAGCCTGGCGCGCCGGCGGCGGTCGTTCGAGTTGGTCTATGCCGGCCGCGGCGCCCTCGCCTATCGGGCCGAGGTCCTGGCGCTGGGCGGCGCGCGGGCCCGGATCCACGACAGCGCGGCCGACGGCCGCCTGGATCTGGCCGGCCTGCTGGCGGGCCAGCCCAATGGCACCACCGCCTATGTCTGCGGCCCCGCCGGCATGATCGCCGCCGCCCATGCCGCCGCCGCCGACCTCGGCTGGCCCCAGGCGCGCGTCCGCAGCGAGGCCTTCGCCGGCGCCGCCGCGGACGACCATGCCTTCGAGGTCGTGCTGAACCGCTCCGGCCGGCGGCTGCGGGTCGCGGCCGGGACCACCATCCTGGACACCCTGGAGGCCGCCGGGCTGGCGCCGCTCTCGGACTGCCGGCGCGGCGAATGCGGCCTGTGCCCGCTGCCGGTGCTGTCGGCCGATGGCCCGATCCGCCACCGCGATCGCTATCTGTCGGCGGCCGAGAAGGCCTCCGGCCGCATCCTATGCCCCTGCGTCTCGCGCGTATCGGGCGACCTGCTGGTGCTCGACGCCTGATCGGGAGGACCCTCATGACCTTGCTTGCCGAGCCGCCGGTCTCCGTCGCCGACCACACGACGCCCTTGGTGCGCAACTGCTGGTACATGGCCGCACGCGCCGACGAGGTCGGGCGCACGATCCTGGCCCGCCGCCTGCTGGGCGTCGACGTGGCGCTGTACCGGACCCTGGCCGGCGCGCCGGTGGCCGTGCGCAACCGGTGCCCGCACCGTTCCTATCCGCTGGCGCGCGGACGGCTGGAGGGCGACATCCTGGTCTGCGGCTATCACGGCATGCAGTTCGATCCCTCGGGCCGCTGCGTCGCCATGCCGTCGATGCCGATCGCCCCGGCCCACGCGCATCTCGCGGGCTTCCCGGTCGCCGAGCGCGGACCGGTGCTGTGGATCTGGATGGGCGACCCGGACCGCGCCGACGAGGCGCTGATCCCCGATACCAGCTGGCTGGCCGACCCGGCCTGGGCCACGGTCGGCGGCCGCTATCGCATCGCCTCCGATTACATCGCGATGCACGAGAACCTGCTGGACCAGACCCACTTTCCCTTCCTGCATCCCGGCACCGTGGGCACGCCGGACTACGCCCGCTCGTCGCTGGATGTCGCCGAGCAGGGGGACGCGGTGCTGATCCGCCGGGCGCTGAAGGCCTCGCCGCCGCCCGGCATCTACGCCGTGCCGATGGCACGCGAGGGCGTGCCGGTGCACCGCACGTCCGAGGCGCGCTTTGCCTCGCCGGCGCTGCACACCGCCTTCGCGCGGCTGGAGGACCCGGCCGACGGCCGCATCTGGCGCTTCACCATCACGCACCTGATCACGCCCGAGAGCCGCTCGGCGATTCATTACTGGTGGTTCAACTCGCGCGACTTCAAGCTCGGCGACGCCGCGACCGACCGCTTCCTCGAGGCGGCGTCGGCCGCGGCCTACACCGAGGACGTCGAGGCGCTGGAAGCGATCGCCGAGGTGGTGCACAACGATGCCGAGCCGCAGGTCGACTTGAACTTCGCGCCCGACAAGCCGGGCCTGCTGATGCGCCGCGCCATCGCGCGCATGGCCGCCCGCGAAGCTTGAGGAGAAGAACCATGGCCCGGATCATCGGCGGCATCGCCAGCAGCCACGTGCCGACCATCGGCGTCGCCTATGACAAGGGGCGCCAGCAGGACCCGGCCTGGGCGCCGCTGTTCGACGGCTACAAGCCGGTCGCGGCCTGGCTGGCCGACCGCAAGCCCGACGTGCTGGTGTTCTTCTACAACGACCACGCCACGACCTTCTTCTTCGACCTCTACCCGACTTTCGCGCTTGGGGTCGGCGAGCGCTTCGAGGTCGCCGACGAGGGTGCGGGCAAGCGGCCGCTGCCGCCGATCAAGGGGCATCTGGACCTGCAGATCCACATGGCCGAATCGCTGGTCAACGACGAGTTCGACATCGCGGTGTTCCAGAACAAGCCGATCGACCATGGCCTGGCCGCGCCGCTGCCGCTGCTGTGGCCGCACGACCCCGACTGGCCGGGGGCCGTGGTGCCGATCGCGATCAACGTGCTGCAATATCCGTTGCCGACGGCGCGGCGCTGCTATCGCCTCGGCCAGGCGGTGCGCCGGGCGGTCGAGTCCTTCCCCCAGGACCTCGACGTGGTGGTGGTCGGCACCGGCGGCCTGTCGCACCAGATCCACGGCGAGCGCACCGGCTTCAACAACCCCGAATGGGACCTCGAGTTCCTGGAACTGGTCCGCGACGACCCCGAGCGGCTGGCGGCCATGACCCATGCCGACTATGTGCGGCTGGGCGGTGCGGAAAGCGTCGAGCAGATCATGTGGCTGGCCATGCGCGGCGCCCTGGGTGGCGCGATCCGCGAGCTGCACCGCAACTACTATCTGGCGACGACCACGGCGATGACGGTGGCGCTGTACGAGCCGCTGCCGGCGTCCATGGCGCAGGTGGCATGATGAACCCGCAGACCCAAGGCCTGGAAGACCTGGCCGGCACCTATGTCTTCGACCTGCGCGTGAGCAACCGGGCGCTCGCGCTCAACCGCTTCTTCTGGTCGATGATCGGCGCCGAGGCACGGGCGCGCTACCGGGCCGACCCCGAGGCCGCCATGGCCGCAGCGGGCCTGTCCGAGACCGAGATGCGGCTGATCCGCGACCGCGACTGGCTGGGGCTGGTCCAGTACGGCGCCAATTTCTTCGTGCTGGAGAAATTCGCGCGGGTGGTCAAGATGACCAACCTGGAAGTCTACGCCATCATGCGCGGCGAGAGCTTCGAGGACTTCATGAAGACCCGGCGGGTGCCGGCGGCGCGGTAGGTCCCGGCCGGCGAGAATTCCTCCTCCCCTTGTGGCTATGGGATTCGCACAACCCGGATCACCGAGCATTATCAGCCGCTTGGCCATCCTGCTCGTCATCCCCGCGAAGGCAGGGATCCAGCCGTCGTGGCAAGCTCGACATTGTCCCTGTTGATATCTGCGTCGAGCCAATTGGATTCCCGCTTTCGAGCGGGTGAAGGAATTGGCGCGCTGGCTTTTCTTGGTTCGTCATCCCCGCGAAGGCGGGGGTCCAGTTGGCTCGACGTCAATATCATGTTCGGAGGCTTGGAGTTTGCCACAACGGCTGGATCCCCGCGTTCGCGGGGATGACGACAGGGGTGTTGAGTGGCGACTGCTTCACAGTCTCTTTCGCGGGAATGACGGGCAAAGAACTTGTTCGGAATAGCCAATAAAAGATGTGTGAATGCCATAGTGGAGGGGTGAATCCCGACGCTGGTCGCAATGCGCGGTCTCATCCGGCGCTGCGGGCCGCGTCGGTCTCCCACTTACTGCAAATACCGGAGCACGAGCCGCACGGCTTCGTCGATCAGCCGTCCCACCGCGTCGTCCGAGAGGAAGTCCGATCGGTGCAGGACCGCCGTGTGCGTCAGCGCCTCGATCGCGGTGACGCAGACGAAGGCCGCAAGGTCGAGGTCGACGGCGCGCAGCTCGGCCCGGTGGCCCTCGAGATAGTCCCGGAAAAGGCCATAGGCCTCGCGATTGACCGCGCCCGCGTCCGCGCCCGCGCGCGGCGTCTGCTCGGCCAGGATGCGATGCAGTTTTGGGTCCAGTCGATGGGCCTCGATCGCGGCGGCGACAAGTCGGCGGATGCCGGTTGCGATCGGCAGCGCCGCAACCTCCGCCACCGCGCCGCGCACCACCGCCATCAGTTGCCGCTCGTGGCGGTCGATGACGGCGGCGACCAGGGCGTCCTTGCTGGGGTAATACTGATAGAGCGAGCCCACGCTCACGCCCGCCTCTTGGGCGATCCGGTTGGTGCTGGCGCGTTCGAACCCGTCCCGCACCAAAACGCGAGCTGTCGCTTCGATCAGGATGTCGACCGTCGCGCGCGATCGCTGTTGAGACGGCTGTTTTCTGGGCTTCGTGAGCGGTCCGCGCGCCATGTCCCCAAGCTCCGAAAGGCGAGTAGATAATACGAGCGATCGCTCATATTCTGCAATGGATTGTGAGACAACGATGCTCGACGGAAGGACACCGCCATGGTTTGCCAACCCTATGCCCAGCTTATCGACGTGAAGCGATGGGCAGATCACGCTCTCTACGCCGCGGTCGGCCAGGCTCTCGACCGATTGGGCAAGGACGATGCCTCGGCCATGCTCCGGGTTCTCGACCACATGCATGCGGTCGACCGCATCTTTCAGCATCACCTGCAGGGACGACCGCACGGGTTTCAGGCCGCGCGGTCGGAAACGATGCCGGAATTCGGGGCGCTCGCGGACAGCATGAGATCTGTCGACGATTGGTACGTGTCTTATGTCCGCGGCTTGACCGAAGACGATGTCGCGCAGCCTGTCGAGTTCGTCTTCACCAGCGGCAAGCCGGCGCGCCTGACGCGCGGCCAGATCATCCTGCATGTCTGCCTGCACGGGACCTATCATCGGGGCAATGCCGGCGCCGTGCTGCTCTTGCGGGGTCTTGCCCCGAGCCGGGAGTCGCTAACCGACTTCCTCCTCGACGCTGCAGCCTGACCGCCGGGCTGCCGTCACGCCGCCCACGGTCCCCACAGGCACCACAGGGCCAACAGCGGCGCGTCGTCCGAGGCCATGGCGTGGACGACGTTCGGGCGGTTGTAGAGCGTGCCGCCCGGGCCCGGTACGAACCAGCCCGAGCCGTCGTGGTGGAAGCGGCCGGGCGACAGGACCAGGTACACTTCCTCGGGGCTGTGGCGGTGGTCGGGGTAGCGCACTTGCGGCGCCAGCAGCGAGATCCCGATGGCGAGGTCGGTCCGGGCCTCCAGTCCGTTCGGCCCGACCACCGTCGCGTTGGCATGCCCGTCGGGCCAGTTGTCGCTGGCGAAGGGGCCGCCTGATTGGCGCGGCATCCAGGCCAGCGACGGCTCCAGCACCGCAATGGCATCGGCGACGCGGGCCAGGGCGGGTGTTTCAGCGCGCGCCCTGGTGAGCGCCGCGTCGAGATGGCGGCAGACCGGCAAGCGCCGGCCGGCGCCTGGTCCGGCGGGGCCGGGCGTTTGCAGCGCGCCGTCGATGCGGTCGAGCGCGGCCCGGGCCTCGCGGTCCAGCACCGTGGCGCTGAACGCATCAGCAAGGCTCGCCAGGAACTCTTGGAGCACGGGATCGCGGGTCGGCATGGGCCATCATGGCCGCGGCCGGCGGCGCAGGAAAGGCCGCGTGACCTATAACCGATCCGCATAAGGCGGGCGGAAGAACCGATGCGACGCGCCCGGCGGCGGCCGCTACGGTCCCAGCATACCGGGAGGGAACGAGGCATGCGGGCGGATCGGCCGTGCTGACCAATCTGTTCGACGGCGTCGCCTACGGCATGCTGCTGTTCGTGCTGGGTTGCGGCCTGGTCGTGACGCTGGGCGTCATGAACTTCATCAACCTGGCCCACGGCGCCTTCGCCATGGCCGGCGGCTACCTGGCCGTCTGGCTGGTCAACCGCCAGGGCGTGCCGTTCCTGCTGGCCCTGCCGCTGGTGTTCCTGGCCACGGCCGCCCTGGGCGCCGTGTTCGAGCGCGGCCTTTACGTCCATGTCTACGGCAAGAGCCACCTGGACCAGGTGCTGTTCACCATCGGATTGGTGTTCATGGCCATGGCGACTGCCGACTATGCCGAGGGCGCGGAGCCGCAGTTCGTCCAGATCCCCGACTATCTGCAGGCGCGCCTGCATGTCTTGGGCGCCGACATCGGCGCCTACCGGCTGCTGATCGTGGCCTTGTGCGGCGTGCTGGTGGCGGCGCTGCAGCTGGTCCTGACCCGCACCCGCTTCGGCAGCCGGCTGCGCGCCGCGGTCGACGACCCGCGCACGGCCCTGGGGCTGGGCATCGACGTCGGCCTGGTGTTCGCGGTCACCTTCGCGGTCGGCTCGGGCCTGGCCGGCCTCGGCGGCGCGCTGGGCGCCGAGATCCTCGGCCTCGACCCGGTGTTCCCGCTGAAATACATGGTCTATTTCCTGATCGTCGTGACCATCGGCGGCGCCAGCGGTCTGACCGGCCCGCTGTTCGCCTCGATGCTGCTGGGCATCACCGACGTCGCCGGCAAGTACTACGTGCCCCAGGCCGGGGCCTTCATCATCTACTGTGTCATGATCCTGGTGCTGCTGTGGCGACCGCACGGCCTGTTCGCGCGGACGGCGTGACCGCGCCGGCGCCGGCGCCCGACCCGCGCCTCATCGCGCAGGCGTCGCTGGCGCGGGTCGCGGCCTGGCGTCCGGCTGAGATCCTGTTCTGGGCGGCGGCCGCCGCGAGCTGGGTCTGGCTGCCCGGGCAGCATCTGCTGCTCAACGAGATTGCGATCTTCGGCCTGTTCGCACTGTCGCTGGATCTGATCCTGGGCTATGGCGGCATCGTCAGCCTGGGCCACGCCGCCTATTTCGGCTTCGGCGCCTATGCCGCCGGCCTGCTCGCCAAGTCCGGGCTGATCGAGCCGGTGCTGGGCCTGGCGCTGGTCACCGCCGCGTCGCTGGCGGTGGGCCTCGTCACCAGCGTGCTGGTGCTGCGCGGCAGCGACCTGACCCGGATCATGGTCACGCTCAGCCTGTCGATGGTGATGTTCGAGATCGCCAACCGCCTGCCCTGGACGGGCGGTGCCGACGGGCTGCAGGGCATCGAGATCGGCCCGGTGCTGGGCCGGTTCGAGTTCGACATCTTCGGCAGCACCGCCCACGCCTACAGCCTGACCGTGCTGTTCGTGCTGTTCCTGGCGGCGCGGCGGCTGGTCCGATCGCCGTTCGGCTGGTCGGTGCGGGCGGTCCAGGGCAACCGGCTGCGCACGGCGGCGATCGGCATCCCGGTGACCGGGCGGCTGGTCGGCATCTATGCGGTCGGCGCCGCCTATGCCGGGGCGGCGGGGGCGCTGCTGGCCCAGACCACCCAGTTCGTCTCGCTGGACGTGCTGGCCTTCCACCGCTCGGCGGACGTGCTGCTGATGCTGGTGATCGGCGGCGTCGGCTACCTGTATGGCGGCCTGCTCGGCGCCCTGGTGTTCCGGGTGATGCAGGACTGGCTGTCGGTCCTGACCCCGCAATATTGGCAGTTCTGGATCGGCCTGCTGCTGGTGCTGATGGTGTTGGTCGGGCGCGAGCGGCTGTTCGGCTGGCCGCGGCTGGCGCTCGGCCGGTTGACCGGAGCCGATCGATGACCGCGGTGCTGGAGACCCGCGGCCTCAGCCGCCGCTTCGGCGCGTTCGTGGCGACCAACGACGTGTCCCTGTCGATCGCGCGCGGCGCCCGCCACGCCCTGATCGGCCCCAACGGCGCCGGCAAGACCACGCTGGTCAACCTCTTGAGCGGCACGCTGGCGCCCTCGGCCGGGCAGATCCGGCTGGACGGCGCCGACATCACGGGGCTGCGCCCGGACCAGCGAGTGCGCCGCGGCGTCGTCCGCACCTTCCAGATCAACCAGCTGTTCCCGGCGTTTACGCCGCTGCAGACGGTCGGCCTGGCGGTGTCGCGCCGGCGCGGCCTGGACACCCAGGTCTGGCGCCGCATCGGCAGCCGGGCCGACGTCGTCGACGAGAGCGTCGACATCCTGGAACGCTATGACTTGGTCGGGGTCATGGACCGGCCGACCGCGACCCTGCCCTACGGCAAGCAGCGGCTGCTGGAGATCGCGCTGGCGGTCGCCTGCGGCCCGCGCGTGCTGCTGCTGGACGAGCCGGCGGCCGGCGTGCCCGAGGGCGAGCGCGACGAGATCCTGGCCGGCGTCGCGGCGCTGCCCGCCGAGGTCGCGGTGCTGCTGATCGAGCACGACATGGACCTGGTGTTCCGCTTCGCCACGCGCATCTCGGTGCTGGTCGCCGGCAGCCTGCTGGTCGAGGGCCCGACCGCCGCGGTCGCGGCCGATCCGCGGGTGCGCGAGGTCTATCTGGGCGAGGCCGAGGATGCCTGAGCTGCTGACGCTCGACGGCATCGCCGCCGGCTATGGCGGCGCCCAGGTGCTGGCGGGCATCTCGCTGCGCCTGGCCGAGGGCCGGTCGATGGC
>CAZEFK010000125.1:0-21583 GCA_964511405.1 uncultured Comamonadaceae bacterium
CCGCCTGACCAATTGCGCTTGCGCGCGCACGATCCCCGCCTTCGCGGGGATGACGGCGGGGGGCTGGGGCTGAGACGGCTCGCCCGGAGTTTTGCCCCTGTTATGCCAACGGGCCTCCGATGCAATGGATCGGCGCTTACATATGCGCGGGCAGCCAGGTCGACAGCTCCGGCACCGCGATCAGGATCGCCAACCGCAGGATGTCGGTGACGACGAACGGGATCACGCCGGTGAAGATGGTCGCGATGCGGGCGTCGCGGACCACGCTCTTGATCACGAACACGTTCATGCCGACCGGCGGGTGGATCAGGCCCAGCTCGACGGTCATGACGATGATCACGCCGAACCAGATCGGGTCGAAGCCCAGGGCCGTGATCACCGGAAAGATGATCGGGATGGTCAGGATCACCATGGCCATGGCGTCCATCACGCAGCCCAGGGCCAGGTACATCAGCATGATCACGACCAGCACCTGGTAGCGCCCGAGGCCGAGGCCGGTCAGGAACGCCGTCACCTGCTGCGGCGTCTGGGTGATGGTCAGGAAATAGCCGAACAGCAGGGCGCCGATCAGGATGCTGAAGATCGCGGCACTGGTCCGCAGCGCCCGCAGCAGGCACTCCAGACATTGCCGGCCGCTGAGCCGCCGGCGCACCACCGCGATCAGGAAGGCGCCGCCGGCGCCCATGCTGGCGGCCTCCGTGGCCGTGAACACGCCGCCATACAGGCCGCCGATCACGAACAGGAACAAGAGGCCGATCGCCCACACGCCGCGCACCGCCGCCCAGCGCTGGGCCCAGGGCGTGCGCGGCGCGCGCGGCAGGTAGCGCGGGCGGGCGGCGCCGATGGCCGTGATCGTCAGGATGTACATGCCGGCCGCAAGGATGCCCGGCACCAGCCCGGCCATGTACAGCCGGCCCACGTCCTGCTGGGTGATCAGGCTGTAGACCGCCAGCACCAGGGACGGCGGCAGGATGGCGCCGAGCGTGCCGCCGGCGGCGATGACGCCGGTCGCGAAGCTCTGGGGATAGCCGAAGCGCCGCATCTCGGGATAGGCCACGGCCGAGAAGGTGGCCGCGGTCGCCACCGACGAGCCCGAGATCGCGGCGAAGCCCGAGCAGGCGGCAATGGTCGCCATGCCCAGCCCGCCCTTGCGATGGCCGAGGAAGCTGTTGGCGGCGTGGAACAGCTCGGCGCTCATGCCCGAAACCGAGGCGATCGTGCCCATCAGCAGGAACATCGGGATGACCGCGAAGCCGGCATCGGTGGCGGTGCGGATCGGCGACTGCGCCAAGAGCTTCAGCGCCGGATCCAGGCCGACCATGGCCGCGAAGCCGGCGACGCCGACGGCCCCCATGGCGAACCCGATCGGCACGCGCAGCACCATCAGCCCGAACAGGGCCAGGAAGCCGACGATCGCGACCAGGCTGGGGTCCATGATCGTCCTATCGCGCCGCAGAGGGCCGACCGCGAGGGCCGTCGGCGCTCATCAATGCGACGCCGCGACCACCGGGCCGCCGTCGGCCGGCCCGTCGCGGAGCTGGCGGGCCAGGCGCACCAGCAGCAGCAGGACCGCGCCGGCGATCCCGATCCAGGCGACGGCGTAGAACGGCCACACCGGCAGGCGCAGGTCATAGGTCGCCTCGGCGCTGGCGCGGGTGTCCAGCACCTTGCCCGCCATCGCCCAGGCGAACGCCGCCAGGCAGACCAGCGAGACCCCGGTGCCCAGCAGGTCCAGGGCGTGGCGGCCGCGGCGCGGCAAGGCACCCCACAGCAGGTCGACGGTGATGTGGTCGCCGCGATAGCTGGTCACGGCGATGCCCCAGAAGATCAGGATGCCCAGGAAGTTGCGGCCGAGGTCATAGGCGTCGGGGATCGACCAGGCGAACAGATAGCGCAGCGCCACCGACACGAAGGTCAGCGCCGTCACGAACGCCAGGAAGGCCCCGGCCAGGCGCTCGGCGCCGGCGATCAAGCGGTCGGCCATGGCGGGGCTCAGTACCCGGCGTGGTACTGGGCGACGGTGGCGTCGAGCTGCTTCCAGGCCGCCTCGGGGTCGAGGCCGGCCTTGCGCACGCCGTCGGCCCAGCTCCGGCGCAGGGGCTCGGCGGCCTTGCGCCAGGCGGCCAGCTGGTCGGGGCTGAGCGGCACAAGCTCATGACCGGGCTCGGCCTGGATCTTGGCGCGCCCGGCGGCTTCGAAATCGGCCCAGGGCCCGGCGAAGCGCACCGCCCAGTCGGTGGTGCAATGGCTGTCGACGGCTTTCTTCTGGGCGGGCGCCAGGCCGTCATACCGCGCCTTGTTCATGACCCACACGAAGGTCGAGACGTAGAGCGGCGCGTCCAGGTGGTACTTCACCACCTTGTCGATCCCGAACAGCACCGTCGAGCCCCAGGGGAAGAAGATCGCGTCGGCGACCCCGCGCTCCAGCAGGTCGCGGCTGCCCGGCGCCGAGGCCTGGACATTGTTGCCGCCGAGCATGGTGACGAAGGTGCCCATGGTGGCGTCGGACGGCCGGATCTTGAGGCCGCGGATGTCGTCGGGCAGCACGATCTTCCGGCGCGCGTGCAGGGTGCCGGGGTCGTGGACGAAGGCGAAGCAGTAATGGACGTCCTTCATCTCGCGCTCGGCATAGGCGCGGTACCAGGCGTCGAGGGCGGCGGTGCCGGTCTTGCCGTCGTGGAACAGGAACGGCAGTTCGCCGGCGGCGATCACCGGGAAGCGGCCGGGCTGGTAACCCGGATTGACATAGGCCAGGTCGGCGATGCCGTCCCGGGCCATGTCGTAATGGTCGAACGCCTTGCCCAGCTGCTCGGCCGGGAAGATCACAGCGGTCACGCTGCCGCCGGTCTCGGCCTTGATCGAGTCCGCCCAGTCCTGCATCGCGGCCTGCAGCGGGTGCGACGGCGGCACCCAGTGCGACAGCTCGAGCTGCACCGGCTTGTCCTGCGCCTGGGCGGGGACGGTGGCGGGCGCGGCCAGGGCCGCGGCAAGCGCGAACGCGATGGTCCAAGG
This sequence comes from uncultured Comamonadaceae bacterium, assembly GCA_964511405.1. Lineage (GTDB taxonomy): Bacteria > Pseudomonadota > Alphaproteobacteria > Elsterales > Elsteraceae > CAZEFK01. The sequence goes on from CAZEFK010000125.1 coordinate 3,013, forward strand.
TCGCATGGGCCCTACCCTCCCCAGTTGGTCTTGAGTTAGTCGGTCTTGAGTTCGGTGGCGATGCGCTGCAGGTGCTTGAGGAATTGCGCCTTGTTGGCGGCCCCGATGATGCGGTCGAGCTCGCGGTCGTGGGCCGCGGCGTGGACCATCAGCTCGCGCAGCACCGCCTGGCCTGGTGCGGTCAGCTCCAGGGTCCAGCTGCGCCGGTCGCCGGGCGCCTGGCGGCGCTGCACCAGCCCGCGCGCCTCCAGCCCGCGCAGCGACGGCGTGATCGACGACTTGTCGCGGGCGCTCATGCGGCTGAGCTCGGTCGGCGTGACGCCGGGATTCTCGGCGATCAGCACCAGCAGGGCGAAGCGGCCGGGCTTGAGGTCGGCATAGCCGACGCGCCGGGCGAAGGCCTGGAACGAGGCGTCCTGCGCCAGGCGCAAATGAAAGCCGATCATGTCGGCCAGCGGGCCGAGGCTGAGCCCGGACGCAGCACCCGCCACCGGCCGCGCCTGATCGGCAGCCTGGCTCATGGCCCCCTCCCCGCCCTGCCGTCGGCCCGGTATCGCGCCGCGGCGGTTCTTCGCTAGCGATTACGGTGCCTCAAGCGGGGCGAGGCCGCAAGATGGTTTTTGCTCAAACTACTTCATGCATAGCTGGCGGCGCTGCCGCCGGCCGGGAGCGGCGACGAGGCCGAGTTGGCGTTGCTCCTGGTCCAGGCGGCATCGCCTGGACCAGGAGCGATGACGCTAATTCGTGCTGCTGGGCGTCGATGCCCCGAGATGGCTCTTCGCGTATTTCTGAACTTCGCCGGTCAGATCCTTAGTAATAGAATCCTTGTTCTTGTGGAATGTATCTGCGACCAGCTTCAGCAACGGGTCCGGCGTACCGGTCTCAACCACAGTCACGCTCGCCACGAAGCTGTTGTGTCGCTCGGCGCCCTCGCTCCACGGCGGCAACGGCGCGGTGACCCCGAGCAGGACCGGCTTGTCGCCGGTCTTATCTCCCGTGCCAAATTCCCCGAACGCTTGATAAATCACCTTGTCGGCCACCGGCGCAACCGGACCGACATCGGTGTTCTTGATCCGGGTCGTCAGGATGCCGCCACTGACGACACCGGCGTCGGACTCGCCCTTGTTGCCAAAGATGCGCGCAACGTCGGCGCTGAAGTTGATTTGAATATTCTTGTACTTCACTTCGGGATGCTGGCTATCGACGATCGTCGTTTCCGCTCGAATCGAGTCGAAACTCGGATAAAAAATCCGCAGAGGCCGGACCGTGATGTACTCCGGCATGCCAGGCCGCTTTTGGTTCGGGGCGAACGACCGCTCGCGCGGCTCATACAGGATCTGCCCGATGAAGTCGGCATCCAACTTCGATATCGTATTGTTCCCCGACGTGGTCTTTACCATACGTGTATATCTGAAGCACAGCGCTGATCGCGTTGCGGGATCGAAAGAGGCGTTCGACGATCCAAGCAGGCCGTAAAGATCGCCGTTAGCTGACGTCGACCACGTTTTGTTATATTTTTTGAGCTGATTCTGGAGTACTTCGTCGATTTTGTCGACCGCGGCGGATACTGCCTTCTGGGCGAGCCAATCGACGACGGCCGCCACGATGGTTGCTCCGGGAAGCACGCTGGCAATTGCTTCGTGAGACGCGCTTTCGATCAACGCTGGTGCTTGGCAGGTCGTGCCGACGGTAGGAAAGGCGATATCGAGCTTTTTCAATGCCGCGGAGATCGGATCGGTGCCGTAGGTCCAGGCCTCGCCGCTCTGGACGAAGGATAGCGACTCCACGAATATCGTCTTGGCTCTTTGGGCGTGGACCGGTCCTGCAAGGACCATCGTGAATCCGACCGCCGCAGTCGCGGTTATGATCAGCGGCATGCGCATCGCGTTCCCCCGTTTGGTGATTTCCGGAGGCGTTGGCCAGTAGCCCGGCTCGGGCCTCGCAGGCTTATACGTGCATATATATGATCTTATTTCTAGTATAATGTCGTGATTTTGATCAAAATACCCATATGTGGCGGATAGCCACTAAGCACCTCGCGCTGGGGTTGACGGGGCGACCCTACCAGGTTGGGCTGCGGGAGGTGTTCAACGCAGGTGCCGCTCGGCCGGCACTTCGGCGGCCTCCACAGAAGCGTTGCTGCGCAGCCGCTCGATCAGCGCGGCGGCCGCCCTCTCGTCGGCCATCTCGGCAAACCACAATCGGCGCAGCCCCGGCGCCTTTGCACCGGGGCTGACGCGACCGACGCCGAGCACGCCTGGCATCGTCCGGATCTCGAGGCCTATTCTGGCCTGCCGCTGGTCGGGAATGCCTTCGGCGAAAGTGATCATCACGCTGAACATCGCGACCTGCTGTCTAGGACAGGAGCGTCATGAGGTTGATCCGTCCCGCGCCATAGTCAACGGTGAAGTCCGCCCCATTCATGCCACCGACCTTGTCCGCCGACGACGCCAGGGCCTGGCGGACATCGGCGGGCGACGGCTTCTGACCCGCGGCCACACGCTTGGCGATCCATAGCGCCGCTGCTCCGGAAACGTGCGGCGTGGCCATTGAAGTCCCATCCCAGGCATCAAAGTCGACCTCGCGCGCCATCGGAAGGCCCTGCCGCGGCTGCCCGTCGGAGCCCAAGGCAGCATAGAAACCCGTCTGGCCGGGATAGCGCGGCAAGGTTGACCAGATCGCCTTGCCCGGCGCGCATACCGAGATGTGGTTCCCGAAATTGGAGAAGATTGTAACGGCATCGTCGAGCCCGGTGGCGCCGACCGCGATCACTCCCGGCAAGGCGGCGGGATAGGATGTCGGGCTGCCGGACTGACGCTCGTTGCCCATGGCCGCGCAGATCGTCACACCCGCCTCGACCAGCTGGTCGAACAGCGATTGCTCGACCTTATCGGGCACACCCGGACCGCCGATGCTGAGATTGATGACGTCGACCGGCGCATCGAGACAGCCGGCCAAGGCACGCCGATACAGAATGGGATTGACCACGTAAATGTAGCCACCCAGGCTCGGAATGTACGTGGGCGTGTCGTCGAATATCTTCCAGACGCTCAGACGGCATTGGCAGATGCCTTTGACCGAGTCGGCGGCAGTTATCAGAGCCGCTATCGTTCCCGAGACATGCGTGCCATGCCCGATCAGGTCCTGGCTCGAGACCGGCACGGTCAGGTCCGGGTTCTGCCAGTGATACCCGGCCACGCGTAGGCTGGGGTGCTGATCGTCCACGCCCGTGTCCAGCACGGCAACATTGATGCTGGTCGCGTCGGTAAACCCCGGCCGAGCGCGGGCATCCCGCCATCGGATCTTCTGCAAGTTCCAAAGGACGTCCGCGGCGGGTGGAACGGCCTCGATGCTCGGTTCGCCGGGTACCGTTCGCGCCCGGCCGGCAAGCAGGTACCGAACGGGCACGCGGGAAACCGACTCGACCGATGGATCGCTGGCCAATGCCATGTGCAGCTGCCGTTCGTGACCCGGCTCCATTTGCAGGAAGCTTGCGTGGCCCGAAACGTCGGTATCCGGGAGGCTGTCGTCCCGAACGGTCATCGTCGCCACGGCCGGTATTGGCATCCCTGGCGGGATCGCGGACGACTTGCGGGATCGCAGCGGCACGACACCCTTGAGCAGACCGGCCCGCTCGAAGAAGGAAACGGCGCTCAGCCCCGAGGTCGGTGGGGCTTCGGCCGCGCTCGTCGCCATCGCGACCGTCGGGTGGACGGCGGCGTGGCGCATGCGCACCACCAGAAGGCCCTCGTGATAGGCCGGGAGTGCCTCCGTCGTGAACACTCTTGCGGAAATGTTGGGCATCCGGTGCTCTGCCGGTCGAGGCGTCACCATTGCCGGTGCGGCGACCGCGGGCGTCGCCGCGATCGGCGCTGCCGGCAGTTCGACGATGTCGGTGATGTGCGGATCTGCCGGAACCGGTCGATCCGGGCCCATCCACGTCCCTTCGGCCTGCCGGTGTTCACCGCTTCCCGTTACCGTGACATTGGCGAACCCGTACCCTTGGAAGCGCGAGGCGATCATCGCGTTGTCCGCGAAAGCGGACTCCCACCGGCTGAGCACGACCGTCGCGCGGTAGCGATGGCCGTAGCGAAGGGTGATGGTTCCGCTGGCTGCGGCGGGCGCAACTGCCATCGCGATGGCCGGCTCCACAACTCCGTGGCGGACATCTCGGCCAAGCAGATAGACGGCCGCCTTGGCTTGCCAGCCGGCTCCGTCCCAGGGCAGCGATACCGGCCCGATCCCGCCACGGGACTCGAGCGTCGCGCCGTTGGCGATCAAGACCACGTGACCGATGTTGTGGCCCGAGTCGCGCGGCGAGAGGAACGCGATCCGAACCAACCCATCGGTCAGCTTGCCATCGGCGATGCTCGACAACGCGAACCCTCGGCCCTGGATCCAGTCGTGCTGGACGACCGAGCCATCCGGGAACGGTAGCGACGGTGTCGTCGACAACCGGACGGCCTCGCGGACGAAGCCACTGCAGTCGACCTTCTGAAAATCACGGCCCGGAACCGCGCCGAAGAAGGGCACCTTGGCGCCCAGGCCATAGGCGACATGGGCCGCGCGACACGCGGCCAGGAATGCCTGGGCACGCGCTAGGTCAAACGGAATGGGCGCGCCCGTCATGGCGACCATGGCGCCCTCGGCTCCCCAGCCGATCGCGCCGATATTGGCTAAGATCCGGGCCGATCCAAGGTCGGCCGTGGGTCCAACCTCGCTTGGACCCGGAGCGGCAGGATCGAGATCGTCAGTCATGTCGTCCTATCCTTGATGCGAACATCTCTGCGCTTTTCCACGCTTCGGCTCGTCGCAAAGGCCGACACCTGGACCCGGCCGGCAGGCGAGGGAACTGCCGTCGATCCGTCGGTATCGAGGACACCGATCCCGGCCTGGCGGTAGCGATGCCTCAGCTCGGCTGCCCGGGCCGCGAAGGCCGCGACGATGCCCTGGTGGTAGTAGGCTTCGGCGGCGGACGCCACGCGGGGTTCCGCCAAGCAGCGAACGGTTGCATGGCCGGCGGCCAGGCCGGACCGTAGGGCGGCGACGATGCCGTTGCCGGACGCCGGGTCGAGTGCAGCGGCGGCATCTCCGGCGATCAGCCATCCGGGACCCGCCACTCGATATCCGACATGCCATGTCGCGGCATGCGCCGTGGCGGTCGATGACGGTCGACGTCGGCTCGACCGCGGCCGGGCTGATGTGAGCAGCGTGCGGACCACACGCCCGGCCTCGACCTCGGCCAGCCATGTCCAGCCGTCCGGGGACGGCTCGAACCGCGCGACGGCACCGGTGCGGTAAATCGGATCGACGACGATGTCCCGCCACGCGATCAGCGGCGGCGAGGCCGTCGGCCGGGGCAGCTGGAAGCGGTGGGCCAGCCAACGGGATCGTCCGCTGGCATCGATCAGCCGGGCTGCGGCGATTTCCTGGGAGTCGGTGCGCAAGAGGAACCCGGCGGGCCGGCGCTCAACCCCCACCACCCGAACGCCGGTCGCAACGACAGCACCAGTGCGGCGAGCGGCGTCACGCAACGCCTGATCAAGCGGTGGCCGCCGGACATGCAGGCCGGCAGCCGGGACGTGTCCGCCGAAGAGCACCATAGCCGACTGGACGGCGACCCCCGCGAACGGCGTGCCGATCGCCGCGGCGTCGACCCCCATGTCCTGGAGCAACCCGATCGCGTCCGGCATCAGGCTCTCTTCCGCAGCGCCGACCGGCGCCACGAGGTCACCGCCGCGCCGCTCGAGGAGCATTGCGGCAAGGCCTGCGCGCGCGCAGGCGATCGCTGCGCCGGCACCGGCGGGCCCACCCCCGATTATCGCCACGTCGATCACGAGAGCTCCGGGTTGACGGCAAAGCTGTAAGGTCCCTGCTCCGAGGTTGCCCAGCTCACGCCATGGGCCGCGACGTAGCAGACATAGCGGCGCTCGAAGGGCTGCTCCAGGCGGCGCGGGTCGGCCGTTGGCCTCGGCTTGCCTGTCGGGATGACGAACTCGTAGCGATAGCACGGCCCCCGGATCGGGGCCGCCGGCGGCGGCGCGTCGGCAATCTCGGCATGGACGAGCCAAAGGGCTGTGTGGTCGACCTCGGCGGAGCTTTCGGGCAGGGATTGGATGCAGAGGCGGAGCGCGTCGATGCGCGCGATCAGCTCCGTACTGTCGACCAACTCGAAGGTAGCGCCGCAGAACAAGTCCGGCCGCAGCGCATGCGAAACGTAGTCGGAGCGGACGATGTCGGCGTAGTTGACAACCGTGCCGACGATGAACGGGCCTTGCTCGCCATCCCAGCCGACGGACGGGTCACCGGTGCGTCGCGGGTTGCCGGGGTGATATCCGAGCTCGGAATCGAGCATTGGGATTGCCGTCGGTCCGCGCTGGAAGGTCCGCGCCGCATCGGGCGAGGCGGCAGGCCAGAAGGCATTGGCGGCGGCGCAGAGCTTCACGTCCTCGGGGAAAGGCGATCCGAGCCCGAACGTGGCGTAGAACCGGGTCCCGTTCTCCGATTCGGCGAACGTGACGTCCCAACCTGGCGCAAAGACATCGGAGGCTCCGTCGGTCAGGAAGGTGGTCGTGCGATGTTCCGGCCGCCGGTCGCGCGCCGCGAGGACGGTCTGGGTAACGCCGCGTCCAGCGGAATAAGGCTGCCCGACGATCGCAACAGCCGTCTCGTCGTCGGACGAGAACGCGGGCTCATCGGAGCCCGGCTTGAGCAGCGTGAGGTTCGGCGGGAACCTGCCGAGATGCAGCGGCTTGGGGCCTCCTTGCTTGAACTGGTCCTTACGATTGTGCGAGGGGAATTGATCAACCCAGTCGGCAATGTCGACCTGATCGGCGTAAGGGAAAAACTTGGGCGCGGCCAGCACCGAGAACGCCGGATGCCGGGGCAAGGGGCGCGGCAAGCCGTCGACGGTCGCGACGATGCAGCCGTCTGCAATGCTGTCCTCGAAGAGTGCGGCGTCGTAGTTGCCTCGATCGAGGACGTCTTCATAGTCATTGCCGAGAGTGGCACCGAGGTCGATTAGCGGCGCCGCCGGATCGCCGGTGAGCCGATGGCGCATGTTGACGAATTCCGGCGCATTGCGCGGCCGGAGGCTAACATCGGCGAAGGACTGCAGGAAGACTTCGACGCCAGCGGTCAGGAGGCCGCCGGTGATGATCATGAACGTACTCGGCGAGCCGTTGTCGCGGTTCAGCTTGAACCCGGCGATCGGGATCTTGCTGAGTGGCGGGACGCGGAAGGACGCGATCCGGCCATCATCGAGCCGGGCGAGCCGAACGAGCGGCTCGGGCAGCGCCGAGACCAGCAGGGAGCTGCCCGCGCGATCCAGCTTAGCCAGAGCCAGGCCCTGCGTGCTGTCCCGCAGGTAGGGAGGCCCGTCGAGGCCGGCCGGCTTGTCGAGATCGGCCTCGATGAACAGGCGGCGCAGCTTTTCCCGGCGATGGAACTCGGCAAACGACAGCCTCAGCGTGCACCCCGCGATGCAGTCCGGACCGTCGAAGAGCTTGCGAATTGGCATCAGGAAGGTGCGCTCGTCGTCGCCCGGCTGCTCGTCGCCGAGCACCGAGAGTCCATCGGGCGACCGCCGTCGCGGAACGGCGAGAAAGGCACCGTAGCGCGCCGGCATGACCGCAAAGCGACCGGCTGTGCCGATGTTGAGCCAGCAGCGGTTGGAGCCGTCCCACACGGCCGGCAGTTCGCCGATGCGGCCGATGCCCGTGCGCGAATAAGCGTAGTCGGCTTGGCGGCGATGCGTCGTCGCCGGCGCCGGACGGTATTCGTAGGCGAAGACGGCAACGACCGCGTTGCTGGGGATTGCGGCCGGCGCCAGGGGCTCCAGCGACAAGATATAGGTCTCGATCAGGTCTAGGTCCTGGGGGGCCGGATAGTCCTGCATGGCCAGGCCCGCTGGCTTCACCAGCGGCGACGCGAGGGCATGGAAGAGCAGGCTTGATGCCGGATCGCCCGGGACGACGGCGTGGCGACTGGCTGGGTCGAAGTCGGCAAAGCCCGGGACGGTGCGGTCGATGTCGCGAGCAGCCCGCAGGGCGGTCGGCAGGTCCGACGCCGCGAGATCGAGCGTCGCGACGCGCTTGAAGAGATCAATCCAGGGAGGTGCGAGTCTGCGCAGACAAGCGATCGCCTGAGCTTCCAGCGACATCCCTGCTCTCCTCCTCGATCGGACGGCCTATCCAGCGCGCGCTGGCGCGCGGTCATGGGCGGCGATCACGCGATCGGATATCGCGTGTAGACAAGTTATAGATGTCGCCAGAAACATGTATAATAGGCGTTCAGAGACCTAGATTCGCGATCATCTACGCACCGCGGCGCCGGTTAGTCGTCATTAGCGCTTGCGAATCATCCTAGCCAATTGCTGTGGCATTGATATAGATAATTTGATACAACTTCGCGGCATTGGAGACGATGATGACCACAGCGTTTCCGAGGGCCAGCTGCAGCGGGCCGATGCGCTGGTTCGGCCGCGGATTCCGCGCCAAGGCCGACCCGATGACCGCGCTCTGTGCCGCCGCCTCAGCCGTGGCCCTAGTCCTAGTGGCCGCTGCATCCTCCGCCATCGCCAAGACTCCGGCGCCAAGCTCCCCGCCGTCCCAGCCGCCGGCGGCAGATGTCATGAAAGTGGATGTCCTGACCCAGCGCTACGACGCGACGCGGCGCGGCGCCAATCTCAAGGAGACGCAGCTGACCCCCGCTGTTGTCGGGTCGGGGCGGTTCCACCGGTTGTTCAGCCGACATGTCGAGGGGCAGATCTACGCCCAGCCCTTGGTCGTCACGGATATCGCAGGCCCGGACGGCCGCAGGCGCGACGTGGTCATTGTGGCGACCATGAAGAACCGGGTCTATGCGCTCGACGCCGACAACAAGGACGCGCCCGATCTCTGGCCGCCAAGGCAGCTGGAGCCGCCGGTCTCCCTGGCGCCCGACGCGCCCACACCGCGCATCGGCGGCGTCAACTACCGTGACATTGTCGGGTCCGTAGGCATCCTTGGAACGCCGGTGATTTCACGCGACCTCAACCGGATCTATCTGGTCACGGCGACCCGCCCGGCCGACTTCACCTTTGAGCATTGGCTTCATGCCCTCGACCTTACGACTGGTGCCGATGTCATGCCGCCAGTCAAAATCGAGGGCAACGTCGATCGGGCCGGGGCCCGCGTGCCCCCGGCGCCCCTGGACGCGAGCGGGCGACCCCAAGCCTTCGGCGGCGCTGCCGACCCCGTTCGGCGACCGCATGTCTGGTTCTCGAGTTACCTGCAGATTCAGCGACCAGGGCTCCTGCTGTCGAAAGGCCGGATCTATGTGGCGTTCGGCGCCTACGGCGATGCCGATCTCTTTTCGCCGGCGGCGATCCTGGACCTCCTGCATATTCCGGGCGGCCCGTGGGACGTGAACTATCACGGTTGGGTGATGGCTTACGACGCCCGCACCCTGGCGCTGGAAGGCATGTTCAACACCTCGCCGGCCAGCGGTCACGGCGGCATTTGGCAAGCCGGCGGCGGGCTGGTGTCCAATGACGACGGTACGGACGAAACCGACGGCACGATCTATTTCTCGACCGGCAACGGCCGGAAAGGCGGGGCACTTCCTGCTCTGGGCGACGCCGTTGTCGCGCTGACACCGAACCTGGTCCTGAAGGACTGGTTCGCGCCAACGAATCAGGAAGATCTCGACAAGTATGACTGTGACCTGGGCTCGTCGGGGCCGGTCTTGCTGTCGAGCGGGGACATCGTGTCGGCCGGCAAGGAGGCGCTGCTGTACCTGCTCGATGCCGGCCGTTTGGGCAGCCGCCAGCGCGACCCCGACGCGGCGCTACCCATCGAGCCCCGGATCTGCGGACCCCGCAGCACGGAGTTCGTCGACAGCCGGCCGGTTCCGGCGCCGAGCGTAGCGGCGCTGTTCGGTCCCACGGCGATCACGCACCATGTTCACGGCGCACCCGTCGTGTGGGAGCGACCGGGGGGTGAGGTGCGCCTGTATGTCTGGCCGGAAAATGCGCAGATGACGGCGATTTCGGTCCAGGGCCGGACATTGGCCCGGATCGGGTCGACCGATGTCCACGATCCGGAAGGCGTCGACGGGGGCTCCAGGGGCATGCCCGGCGGCAGTCTGACGCTCTCCGCCAGCGGCGCGGCTGAGGGGATCGTATGGTCGACCCACCCGTGGCGGGGCGACTCCCTGCACGCGACCCGTCCGGGCGTGCTCCGGGCCTTCGACGCGATGTCCCTGTGCGAGCTTTGGAACAGCCGCCGTTCGGGCGAGCCCGGCTCGGACTGGACCTATGCAAAGTTTGCCAGCCCGACCGTCGCCAACGGCAAGGTGTTCGTGCCGACCTTCAATGACGAGTTGGTCGTCTATGGGATCGACCCAGCGGGCAATACGACCGCTGTCCGCACAACCTGCGACCCGCCGGGCGGCGGTCGGTGACCGAACCGCGGCGGACAGGCGATGATGCGGCCGCCCTGACAGCCGTCTCACACCGTCTTGCCCGGCGTTTGCTCTTCTGGCTCGACCAACATCGGTCGTGGCCGGAAGGTCACCCCCGAATACAAATCAGCCAAAGCAAGTGTCAACTCCAGCCTTGGCACTTCAACCGCAACATCCAGCCCGGAAATCCTCTCGCTGACCCACTCTCGGCCAGACGTCCGCTGATATAAACGGACCTGAAGCTGATCCGGATCGATGAGCAAGATGTACTCCAGAGAATGAATGGTCTTGTATTCTTCCAGTTTGTCGTTGCGATCGAAAGTACGCGTCGTCGATGACAGGATTTCCACGACCAATGCGGGCGCCTCGGCTTCCAGCGATTCGTCGTCGGGAGCACCGCAATCGACACCGAAATCGGCCATACGACGCGTGTTGGTTGCCGGAATGCGGATGTAAGTGTCACTGGTGAATGGCTGACACTTGCGGCCTTGAAGTTGATTGGCGATCGCTCGCTGGCCGTTCACGGAAATTCTGTCGTGCCTGCGGTTCGCATCTGCCATCAGGACAGGCGCGCCCTTGACCAGTTCATACTTGAATTCCTGGCCAACGACCCAGTCATAGAACTCGGCCACGCTCAAGCCGCTATGCGCTACCTCGCCCATCGCCGTCTCCTGATCGAGCTACTCCAGAGTTCGCCGGTCAGGATGCTGCGCATCCCGGGAGTCTGATGCCCGGTCCCTGCCGCTGACAAGGCCGGTCGCTCGTTACAGCATGGTGACACGCCCGACCGCCCGCGGCCTCATCGGCCGGATCAGCGATGCCTTCAACGAGCTGCGCACCCTGATGCTGGGCAGCCAGATCCTGCTGGGCTTCCATTTCCATGCCGCCTTGCAGCCACGGTTTGCCGACCTGGCGCCGCCGCTGCAAGGGCTGGCGCTGGCCGGGCTGATGCTGATCCTGACCACCTTCGCCCTGCTCGCGGCGCCGGCGCCGGTCCACCAGCTGCTGGAGCGCGGCGGCAGCACCGCCCGCCAGCTGCGCGTGGCGACCCTAGCCATGGAGGCGGCACTGTGGCCGTTCGCGGCGGCGCTCGGCCTCGATCTGTTCCTGGCCGCGCAGCAGGCGCTGCCGGCCTGGGCGGCCCTGCCCCTGGCCGCCGTGGCGGTGGCGGGTGCCCTGTGGTGCTGGCAGTCCTGGCGGGCCTTGGCCCGCGCCCATGTCGAAGGAGCTGAAACGATGGCCAAGGCGTGGCTCGATCCCGGCGCCGCCGAACCGACCAGCCTGCAGCAGAAGATCACCCAGCTCTTGACCGAGGCCCGCGTGATCCTGCCCGGCGCCCAGGCGCTGCTGGGCTTCCAGTTCACGGCCACCTTGACCGAGCGCTACGCCCGCCTGCCGGCGCTGTCCCGCGACGTCCACCTGGCGGCCCTGATCGCGCTGGCGCTGGCCATCATCCTGCTGATGGCGCCGGCGCCCTATCACCGGGTCGTGGCCGGCGGCGATGCCCGCCCCGACGTCGACCGGTTCGGCGTGCGCACCGTCCTGGCGGCGCTGGTGCCGCTCGGGCTCGGCCTGGCCGGCGACATCTATGTCGTGGCCGCACTCGTGATCCGGCCGGCGTGGATCGCCGCGGCCCTGGCCGCGATCGTCTTCGCGCTGCTGATGGCGCTGTGGTTCGGCCTGCCGCTGTGGCTGGCCCGCCGGCAGCCGGTCACCCCTTCGCCACCACCATGAAGCAGTGGACATAGTCCATGGCGTGGCCGGCCGGCGCCGCCGCCACCTCGGCCTCGTAGGCGGCATAGAAGCGGTCGACCAGGGCGCGCCGCTCGGCGGTCGGCCGCGTCGGGTCGAGCGCGCCCAGGAAGGTGCTCTCGCTCCAGGACCGCAGCGTCGGCAAGTAGCGCCGCGCGAAGGCCTCGGCATCGCCGGTGGTGCGGAACTCGGCGGCGTAGGGGCAGCCGGTCACCTGCGTGAACGCCGATTCCAGCACCAGGCCGGCCCGCCGCACCGGCGACTCGGGATCGGCGAAGGGGGCGGTGAACTCTTCGAGCGTCTTGTAGAACTGCGGGAAGGTCGCCCGCCGGAACTCGGCATCGGTGATGGCGCCCAGGTCGCGCAACGCCCGCCAATGATGCGCGAAGCGGTCATGCATGTTGACGCCACCGGTGTTGCCCAGATAGCGGCCTTCGGCGTCCTGGCAGAAATTGGCCAGCACCAGGCGGCCGCCCGGCGCCAGCTCGCGGGCGCGGTTGAGCAGGATGGCCTCCCAGTCTGCCAGGGCCGCGGCCCGGAACAGCGCCCGCTCGCCCGGCGCCGCGCCGACGGCGTGAACATGGTCGGCGATGACCGTGGGCAGCCGGCTCAGCCAGTGCATGGCGGTCGCCGAGAACCCCAGCGCCACGGTCCCGGCCGGGAAGATCTGGCGGTAGAAGCTGGTGCCGCTGGCGAACACATGGACATCGGGCTGCCGGCCCAGCGGATCGTCGCCGCCCTGGACCAGCTGGAACAGCGCCGAGAAGTCGTTGTGCGGCAGGTCGGTGTAGGTGACCGTCACCGGCCGCCCCGGCGCCGCCGCCCGCACCGCCGCCACGGCCTGGCGCATCATGCCCAGGGATGTGCCGCCGTCGGCCGCGCCGTAGTCGGCGATGGCGAACGGCCCGTCGCCCGCCAGGTCCATGCGCCCGAGCGCGTCGAGCACCAGCGCCGCGGCGGCGTCGATCACGGCCTTGGCCCCGACGGTGTTGGCGCTGTAGTAGCCGGCGCCGCGCATGGCGATGACAGGCGAGTCGGCGTGGGTCATCGGATCACTCCCCGGATCTGGGCCAGCAGGTCGGTCGGGACGGCGACGCCATGGACGGCGCGGCGGCGGGCGGCGGCGCGGCCATGGCCCGGGATCCGGGCGCCGTCCTGGGCCGCGATCGCCCCGACCAGGCGCGCGATGCGCGCCCCGAAGGCGCCGCCCGAGCTCGTCCCGGCGTCGATGGCGATGAAGGTCTGGCCGGTGCGCGGCGGCCCGCCCGCCGGGCCGGAGAACGGGCTGGCATCCAGGCCCAGCACGGCGCCGCTGACGGCCGCCGCCAGCACCTCGACCAGCAGGGCGATGCCGACGCCCTTGTAGCCGCCCGACGGCGCCATGCTGCCCTGGAGCGCCACGTCGGGATCGGTGGTCGGGCGGCCATCGGGCCCGAACGCCCAGCCCTCGGGGATCGCCTGGCCGGCGCGCCGGCGACGCAGGATCTCGCTCTTGGCGACGACGCTGGCGCTCTGGTCGATCGACAGCGCCAGCCCGCCCCGGCCGTCGGGCACGGCGAGGGCGATCGGGTTGGTGCCGACCACCGGCTTGGCGCCGCCGGACGGCGCGATCGAGGCCGGGGCGTGGGTGAAGCCCAGGCCGACCAGCCCAGCGGCCGCGATCCGCTCGGTGTGGTAGCCGAGCACGCCGCAATTGTAGGAATTGCGAACCGCCAGCGCCGCGATCCCCAGCTCGCGCGCCGCCGGCAGCAGCGCCGCCAGGCCGGCATCGATGGCGGGGTGGGCGAAGCCGCTGCCGGCATCGACCACCACCAGCCCCGGCTTCGGCCGCGACACAACGGGCACTGCCATGCCGTCGACCTTGCCGCAGCGCAGATGCTCGCAATAGGTCGGCAGATAGGCCACGCCGTGGCTGGCGACGCCGTCGGCCTCGGCCGCCGCGATCGCCGCCGCCAGCGGCCCGGCCTGTGCCGATGTCGCGCCGGCGGCGACCAGCACCGCCCGGGCCAGGGCTTCGATGTCGGCGACGGACAGAGTTTCGGTTTCGGCCATCGATCGCTCCTACCGGATCCTCTCAATCATCGTCGACGACCCCGGCGCCGGCGCCGCGGCGGCGCGACTGGTCGGAGGCCGGCACATAGGTCCGGGCGGCATAGGCTTCGAGCCGCGCCCAGGCCTCGCCGCCACCGGCGTCGAGCGCGCCGCCCAGCCGTGTCCACAGCGCGGCGGCGTCCGCCACCGCGCCCCGATGGCACACGACCATCCCGCCCTCTGCCGCCACCTCGAACGCGGCCCGCACGACGAACGGCGTCAGCAGCTCGGGATGCAGCACGGGACCCGCAGCGATCGCCGGCGCCGGCAGCAGCGCGTGGTCCATGAGCGCCGCCCCCAGCGCCACCGGACACAGCGGCCCGTCGGCGCCGGACCAGCGTCCGTCCGCCTCGGCGATGCGCACCGACACCAGCCCGGCGGCGTGGCGGTCGAGCAGGTCGGCGAATGCCGGCCGCCCGTCGATGCCATGCGCCGCCAGCCAGCGCAGCGCCTTGCCGGCCTCCTCGGCCAGGCCCCAGGGCAGGCCGGCGCCGCGCGCCGCCTTGCGCACCGTGGCCTCGATCTCGCCCAAGGACGGCCTCACGGGCTGAGCTCCTCGGGCAGCGGCGCGTGCTGGAACAGGGTGATGCGGACCCAGCGGTCGGAGCGCGGATCGAAGCGGGTCGCGCCGAAGCAGGCGAGCTTGGCGCGCAGCAGGTCGATCGGCCGCATCGCGGCGTCGAGCAGGTTATCCCGGACTTCGCCATAGGGATGGCGCTCGGCGATCTGCACGCGGCGCACGACATGCCGCCAGTCGGGCTCCGCCATCAGCAGCCGAGCGACCGGCGCCGGCGCCGGCCAGGCCGCGAGCGCCCGGTGGAGCGCCGCCACGTCGCGCGCCACCCCCAGCGGCTGCTCCAAGTCGGCCTCGGGCTCCTCGGCGCGCTCGCCGAGCCGCGGCTCCAGCTTCTCGGCCGAGACGTACCAGAACCGGGCCTGGGCCTCGGGCCGCGAGAAGTCGAGCGCCAGCGCGAAGCCGTACTGCGCTTCGATCAGCGACCGCAGCCGGCCGACCGGCATGGCGCCATCGATCGGGAATTCGGCGTCCTCGTCCACCGCCATCGTCTCGGCCAAGTCGTCGACCACATCGCCGTGGGGCTCGATCAGCAGCGCGACGAGCTGTTCCTGGGCTTCCAGCCCGAGCGCGCCGGCCGCCCAGCGCATCAGCCGATCCCAGGGCCGCGGCGCGTCGGCCGGCAGGCGGTCGAGCTCGGCCGCCAGCCGCTCCAGGTCGCGACCCAGCTCGGCGATCCGCCGCGCCTGCACGGGATCGGCGGTGCGCCAGTCCGGCAGCTCGGCCTGCGCCCGCGCCAGGGCGGCCCGGACATCGGCCAGACGGTCAGCCCGCGGCAAGGCCCGCACCCGCGCCAGCGCCGTCTCGCGCGCCGTGATCCAGCGGTCGATCAGGGCCGGGTGGTTGACCAGGAACGGCGCCATGCCGAGTCCGGTGGCGTTGCCGATGCCGAGCGTCCGGCGCAGCGCCGGATCGAGCGCCACCGCCCGGTCCGGCGCCTGCGTGAGGGCCAGATGCTCGACCAGGTCCAGGGTGAAGCTGCGGATCAAATAGACGGCCAGCATCTCGGCCTGGAAGGGCGCGGCCAGCTCCGGCCGGTCGCGGATGCGGTCGCGGTCGGCCAGCCCGAACTTGCCGCTGCCATAGACCGCGGTCGTGCGCATCAGATACCCGACCTCGGCCAGCGCGGCCGGGTCGGGCTGGCGGCCCGCGGCCAAGGCCGCCACCACCTGGTCGAACAGGCGGACGCTGCGGTTGGCCCGCGCCATCACCAGCTCGGCCCCGGTGCAGCGCCCGGCTTCCTGCAGCGGCACGTTGGCGGCCAGGCGGTCGAGGTCGGCGGCGCTGGGCTCGCCGTCATGGAGCGCGAAGGTCGCGTCCCAGGCCTCGGCGATGACCCGGTCGGTGCGCCGCGCCGGATCCAGCTCGTGGCCGAAGCAGACCAGGCTGTAGGTGCGGGCGGGTCCGCGGACGCGATAGACCGCCCGGCCGGCGCCGCGCGCGTCGATCGCCCACAGCGGCCGGTCGATGCGCCAGCCCTCGCGGGCCAGGCGGCGCAGCAGCACGCGCAGGAAGCTGAGCCGCGTGGCATGGAAGCTGCCCAGCCGCGCCAGCCGCATCACCTGCTCCGGCGGGCGCAGGGTCATGTCACGGCCCCGGCGCGAAGACGCGCTCGAAATAATCGAGCCAGTTCAGGCCCATGATGCGGTCGACCTCGGCCGCCGCGAAACCGGCCGCCGCGAGGCCCTCGGCGATGCGGCCGAAATCGCGGTTGCTGGCGAACCAGCTTTGCGCTGGCGGAAACACGGCGCCGCTCGACTCCTTGGTCCAGCGCCCGACCCGCATCCAGTCGACGACGCTGTCGGGCTGGCCCTGGCACAGATCGGAGCCGAGGCCCAGGGCGCCGACGCCGGTCATCTCGGCGGTGCGCGCGACCATGGTGCAGAAGGCCTCCAGCGTGCAGCCGGAGCCGCCGGCCAGATGGTGGGGGTAGAGGCTGAAGCCCAGCATGCCGCCCGACTCGGCCAGCGCGCGCAGCACGGCGTCCGATTTGTTGCGCGGCACCGGATGCCAGGACGCGGGATTGGCGTGGGTGATCGCGATCGGCCGCGCCGAGAGCTCGATCGCCTGCAGGGTCGAGCGCTCGGCCGAATGCGACATGTCGATGGCCATGCCCAAGCGGTTCATCTCGGCGATGACTTCGCGCCCCATGCGCGTGATCCCGGAATCCTCGGCCTCGGCGCAGCCGGCCGCAAGCAGGCTCTGGTTGTTGTAGGACAGCTGCATGAACCGCACGCCGAGCGCGTGGCAGATCTCGACCAGCCCGATATCGTCCTCGATCGGCGACGGATTCTGGAAGCCGAAATAGACGGCGGTCCGGCCCTCGCGCTGCGCCCGCCTGACGTCGTCGGCGGTGCGGCCGGGAAAGATCCGCTCCGGGAAGCGCTGGAACCGGCGGTTCCATTGCTCGAGGTTGGCGACCGTCTCGCGGAAGGTCTCGTGATAGGCGATGGTCACGTGGATCGCGGTGACGCCGCCTGCGGCCAGCTCGTCGAAGATCGCCTCCGACCAGTTGCAGTACTGCAGTCCGTCGATGATCAGCCGCGCCATGCCTGATCGAACGGCCGGCCGGGATTTCGGTCAATGCGGAAATCTGTTACCGGATTCCGGAGAAACCGCACGAGACCTGCCATGCGTCCCACCCTTGCCGGCCTGCGCGTGTTCGCCGCCGTGGCCGAGACCGGCAACATCCGCCGCGCCGCCGACCGCCTGGGCCGGACGCCGTCGTCGGTGTCCGAGCAGCTGGCCTTGTTCGAGGCCGAGGTCGGCGCCGCGCTGTTCGAGACCAGCCGCAAGGCGCGGCTGACCGCGGCCGGGCGCTTCGTCCATGGCCAGGTGCGCGATCTCTTGAGCCATTACGAGCGCATGGCCGAGACGGTCGGCGCCTATGCCCGCCACGCGGTCGGACGGGTCGACGTGGCCTCGGTGCCCTCGGTCGCCGTCAGCGTGCTGCCGGCCGTGATCGCCCAGTTCCGCGCCCAATGGCCCGACGTGGTGATCGACGTCCGCGACGGCGATTCCGACAGCGTCGCCGGGCTGGTCGTGACCGCCCAGGTCGAGCTGGGCCTCGCCAGCCCGGCCCAGAACCGCCCGGGCCTGGCCTTCGCGCCCCTGTTCGAGGACCGCTTGGGCGTGGTGTGCCGCCGCGACGACCCGCTAGCCCAGGCCGACACGCTGCCGCGCGCGGCCCTTGACGGCCGGACCATGCTGGCCAACGGCATCACCGGCACCAGCCCACCGGACGCAGCGCCGATCGTCGTCCGCAACGTGCTGTCGCTGCTGGCGCTCGTGCGCGCCGGGATCGGCATCACCCTGCTGCCCCGCCTGTCCCTGGCCGACGCCCCGGACCTGGCCTTCGTGCCCGTGGACGAGCCCGACGCGCGGCGCACGGTCGGGGTCGTGAGCCGCGCCGGGGAAAGCCTGTCGCCAGCGGCCGCGGCATTTCTGGCGCTGGTGCGGGATGCGCTGGCGGCCGACGCCGGGCGGCTGGGGGTGACGCTGCTGGGCGATTGACCGGACGAACGGTTGTGTATTATCAGACTTAGCACGTATCAAGTTCAGATTAAGCACAACTTGCTCGGGGCCTGTGATGAAGCTCTCCCTCGCTGCGGTCGGCATGGCTGTTCTCATGCTCCCCCTGCTCGATGCTCAGCCGGCTTAGAGCCGATCCCAAAAGGTCTTGAATCGGATCAATATGTTGTGATTCGGTGC
>CAZEFK010000126.1:0-21485 GCA_964511405.1 uncultured Comamonadaceae bacterium
CGGGCGCCCGGTTCACCGTCGCCGCGCCGGCCGGCTGGCGGCTGGCCGGCGGCGCGGCCGCCACCCGTGCGCGCTATGTCGCCGCCGATGGCCAGCCGGTGGACATCGCAATCGATGACGGCGCCCATCGCGCGGCGGCGACGAGCCTGGCCCCGCTGCCGCTGCCGCCGGCCGACGCCCCGCAGTCGCGCGTGGCGGCGCGCCTGGGCGGCCAACCGGTCGAGGCGGTGGCGACCGTCGACCGTGAGACCGGCGGCGGCCGGCTGGTCTGGCAACTGTACTGGGCGGCCGGGCAAGTCACCGCCAACCGCTGGACGGCCAAGCTGCGCCTGCTCGCGGCCGAGCTGACCGGCGGCACCCCGGCCCGTGCCGACCTGTTGCTGGCCACGCCGCTGGAGCCCACGACCGAGGCGGCGACGTCCCGCCTGGCCGGTCTGCTTGCGGCCCTGTCCACCCCGAGTGCAAAGGACTGACCCATGTGTGGCCTGGCCGGACTGTTCGACACCACCGACCGGCGCCCGCTGGACGGCGCGCTGGCGCGGCGCATGACCTCGGCGCTCGCCCATCGCGGTCCCGACGGCGACGGCTTCCATGAGGAGCCGGGGGTGATCCTGGGCCACCGGCGCCTGGCGATCATCGACCTCAGCACCGGCGATCAGCCCATGTACAACGAAGACGGCCGGGTCGCCCTGGTGTTCAACGGCGAGATCTTCAACTATCGCGCCCTGACCCGGGAGCTGGCCGCGCTCGGCCATGTGTTCCGCACCCGGTCGGACACCGAGGTGATCGTCCACGCCTGGGAGCAGTGGGGACCGGCCTGCGCCGCCCGCCTGCGCGGCCAGTTCGCGCTGGCGCTGTACGACGCGCGCGACGAGACCCTGTTCCTGGCGCGCGATCCGGTCGGCGAGAAGCCGATGTACTACGCCCTGTTGCCCGACGGCGTGCTGCTGTTCGGCTCGGAGCTCAAGGCGCTGACCCGGCACCCGGACCTCGACCGCGCGCTCGATCCCCGCGCCGTCGAGGACTTCCTGGCCTTCGGCTACATCCCCGATCCCAAGTCGATCTATCGCCGGGTCGCCAAGCTGCCGGCCGGCCATGGCCTGGTGGTGCGGCGCGGGCGGCCGCTACCCGACCCCAGGCCGTACTGGGACCTAGGGGCCGTGACGCCGCAGTCGATCACGCCCATGGACGCCGAGGCCGAGCTGATCCACCGGCTGCGCGAAGCCGTCGAGATGCGGCTGATGGCCGACGTGCCGCTCGGCGCCTTCCTGTCGGGCGGCGTCGACAGCTCCGGCGTGGTCGCGGTCATGGCCGGCCAAGTGCCTGATCCGGTGCGCACCTTCAGCATCGGCTTCGCCGCGCGCGAGTTCGACGAGTCGGCCTATGCCCGCACCATCGCCGACCGCTACGCCACCCGGCACCATGCCCGCCGCGTCGATCCCGACGACCTCGACCCGATCCAGCGCCTCGCCGGCATGTTCGACGAGCCCTTCGGCGACAGCTCGGCGCTGCCGACCTATGCGGTGGCGGCACTGGCCCGCGAGCATGTGACGGTCGCCCTGTCGGGGGACGGCGGCGACGAGATCTTCGCCGGCTACCGGCGCTATGCCTGGCATTGCCGCGAGGAGCGGCTGCGCGGGCGGCTGCCGGCCGGCCTGCGCCAGCCCCTGTTCGCCGCCTTGGCGCGCGGCTACCCGCCGCTCGGCTGGGCGCCGCGCTGGCTGCGCGCCCGCCACACCTTCCACGAGCTGAGCCTGGATGCCGCCGGCGGCTATTTCGAATCCGTCGCGCGCATCGGCGACGAGCTGCGCCGGGACCTGCGCAGCCCGGAACTGGACCGCGCGCTGCAAGGCTACCGCGCCATCGACGTGGTGCGCGAGGCCATGGCCGCCGCCCCCTCGGACGATCCGCTGGCGGTTGCGCAATATGTCGACCTCAAGACCTGGCTGTCCGGCGACATCCTGGTCAAGGTCGACCGCACCAGCATGGCGCGCAGCCTGGAAGTCCGGGTGCCGCTGCTCGACCCGCCGCTGATCGAATGGGCCTGGACCCTGCCCGCCGCCCTCAAGCTCAAGGGCAGCCAGTCGAAGGTCCTGCTCAAGCGCGCGCTGGAGCCGCTGGTGCCCAACGAGATCCTGTACCGGCCCAAGCAGGGCTTCTCGATCCCGCTGGCGCGCTGGTTCCGCGGACCCCTGCGCGATGTCCTGCGCGCCGCCCTCACCGGCCCCCGGCTGGCCGCCACCGGCCTGTTCCGGCGCGAGACGGTGACCCGCCTGCTCGACGACCACCAGTCCGGCCGCCAGGACCATTCGGCCCCGCTGTGGCTGCTGTGGATGTTCGACGAGTTCCTGCGGCACGCGCAGCCGGCGTAGGGCGCTGCGGATGGGGCTGAGCCGCTAGCCGGCCAGCCCCATCACGAAGGCGAGGGCGACGTCGAGCCGTGCCAAGTCCTGCGCACTCAAGCTGCCGACGCGCCCGCCGATCCGCTCACGCCGCACCGTCACGGGCTTGTCGGCCATCACCTGCGACCGCAGACGCAGCCCGTTCTCGGGTCCAGGCTCGATCGTCACCCGGAAGTCGGGCGCATCAGCCAGATCCGATGTCATCTGGCACACCACCACCGACGCGTGGGCCTCGGGCAAGGCGTCGGTCTGCACGACGACAGCCGGCCGTGGCTTGCCATAGTCGCCGGAGGCCGCGACGGTGACGACGTCACCGCGCCTCATCGAATTCGCCGACGTCCTCGATCCACCGGATCGCCTCGCTTTCATGGGCCGGATCGAGACGCGCGACCTGCTCGGCAACGCGTCGGCGCACCATGTCGGAGCGGGCATCCGGCACCACGAGACGGATTTCCCGGAGGCCAAGGGACCGCCGCCGCTGCCGCATCGCCTTCATCCTCTCGGCCGGCTCGGCCATCTCGATCATCCCTCGTAACGCGTTACAAACGTAACGCGTTACAGTGGCCTCCGCAAGCCCAGCGCGCTGACGCCAATGGTGCCGCCGGCGGCCTGCAATCCGCGTGGTCTCGGACCTCGGCAGACAAGCAGCGCCGCTCGGCTGCGCAGTTCAATGGACTGTCAGCGGAACCCACCGGAACCCAGGGCTTCCGAGTTACGGTGACACTGAGTTACGGTGACACTGCACATAATTTCCGGAGTTACGGTGACACTGCACATAATTTCCAGCAGGAAAGCAAAGGATTGGCAGCGGCTCACGCCTGCTCGGCCGTCCCGGTCACGCCCCAGGTGTCGTTGAGCACATAACTCTCCGGGAACGGATCGTCCGGATCCAGCAGATAGCTGTGGAACCCGGTGATCCTATCGCCTTCAGTCGTCGGTGGCAGAGGCGGTCCGTATAGCCGTCAGCCTGCAGCTTCTGCCGAAGCTGGCCCTCGGTCACCGGCTTGTCGCCGGCGATGAAGACCGCGCCCTTGGTGTCTGCCGATGTCGCGGCCACGACGCCAGTTGCCGCCGCGATCAAGGAAGCCCCGGCGATTCATGAAGCATTCTCCTGATGCAAAGAGTACTGCATCAGGTCGTAAGTGCCCGACCGGCGGCGCGCCTGTGCCTGGAGGAGACGCGGAGCGGCCGACAGGACCATCGTCGTGCTGGGAGATGTCGGTGCGAACCGACCCGGGGGCGTCGATGTTCTGATCGTGAGGCCCATGGTCGCCAGGTTCGAACGGCCGCTGCCGCGGCGTCTGCCGGCCAGCATCGCGACCGCCGGTCTGCCCGCAGCCGGAGCGTCCTGCGGCTCCCGTCGGGCCGATCGGCAAGCCCTGACCCGTGCCATGTCGAAGGGAAGGAATTCAGCAATGTCGCGACGGATCGCCCTTGCCGCTCTTGTGGCCACCGCCGCCCTGGCGGGGCCGATCCTGGCCGCCGACCGCGATTGGAAACCGGTCGGCACGGCCCTGGGCAAGGCGGGTACCGTGCAATCCGGCGGTGTCTACCGCGTCGGCTTGCCCCGGACCGATCTCAAGGTCTCGCTCGACGGGGTGGAGCTGAAGCCGGGCTTCGCGCTCGGCGGCTGGGTCGCGTTCGCCCCGATGGGCGATCAGGCGATGGTCATGGGCGACCTCGTGCTGACCCAGGACGAGGCTGGGCCGGTGATGAAGGCGCTCACCGCCGGCGGGATCGAGATCACGGCCCTCCACAACCACCTGCTGCGGGCCGAGCCGATGACGCTCTACATGCACGTCTTCGGGCACGGCGATCCGGCCGTCCTAGCCGCAGCGCTCCATGCCGGCCTGGTCGCGAGCAAGACGCCGCTGGACGGGGCGGGACCCGCCGGATCGGCACCGCCGGCCGCGGCTCAGCCGATCGCGTTCGACACGGCCGCCGTCGACGCCGCGATGGGGTACAAGGGGCGAGCCAATGGCGGCGTCTACCAGTTCAGCATTCCCCGGGCCAAGCCGATCACCGACGGCGGCATGGAGGTTCCGGACGCCATGGGCACAGCGATCGCGATCAACTTCCAGCCGACCGGGGCCGGCAAGGCGGCGATCACCGGCGATTTCGTGCTGACCGCAAGCGAGGTGGGCCCCGTCCGCAGGGCGATGCAGGACGGCGGCATCGAGATGACCGCGCTCCACAGCCACATGCTCGACGAGGAGCCGCGCGTGTTCTTCATGCATTTCTGGGCGAACGACGATGCGCAGAAGCTGGCGCGGGGGCTGCGCGCCGCACTCGACAAGACCGCCGTCAGGAAAAACTGATAACGCTGCACGGAATACCCGAGCCGATCGGGACCATGTCCGGACGGCAAGCCATCGTTCGCCCGTTGGGGAACGGCTGACGACGGAGGCACCACCCCATGAAGCATTGCGCAACACTGCTCGCGGGCCTCATCGCCGCGCTGGGCTCCACCGCCTGGGCCGCCGGCTCCGCGCCACTGGTGCTCGAAGCCAAAATTCCATTGGGCAGCGTCAAAGGCCGCATTGATCACCTGGCAATCGACGTCCATCGGCGGCGGCTGTTCGTAGCCGAGCTCGGAAACAACAGCGTGGGCGTCGTCGACATCACCGCGCGCAAGGTCGTCCAGACCCTGGCCGGCCTGAGCGAGCCGCAAGGCGTCGGCTATGTGCCCTCGACCGACACGCTCTATGTCGCGGATGCGGGCGACGGTGCGGTCCATCTGTTCCGTGGCCCCGGACTGATGCCGGACGGACGCATCGAGCTGGGGAACGATGCCGACAACATCCGTGTCAGCGGGCCATCCGATCGGGTTTTCATCGGCTACGGAACAGGGGCCATCGCCGTCATCGATCCGACGAGCCGCACCCGGATCGCCACCATCCCGCTGCCGGCGCACCCGGAAGGCTTCCAGCTCGATGGGGCGGCAGCCAGGGCCTTCGTCGATCTGCCGGGCGCTCGGCAAATTGCGACCGTCGACATCGGGTCGGTCAAGCAAACCGGCGCCGCGTCGACGGGGCCGTTGCGGTCGAACTTCCCGATGGCCATCGACGCCGACGCGCAACGCGTGCTGGCCGTGTTCCGAGAGCCGCCGACATTGATGGTCCTCGGGGCGCAGGATGGAAAGGTCGGCGCGAGCGTGGGCACCTGTGCCGATGCCGACGATGTCTTCGTCGATCCCAAGCGGGCGCAGGTGTACGTCACCTGCGGCGAGGGCGTCATCGACATCTTCGCCCGGCGCCCCGGCGGGTATGAGCGCCTTGCGCGCGTCCCGACCGCGAGCGGAGCGCGCACGTCCCTGTTCGTGCCCGAATTCGACCGGCTGTTCGTGGGCGTGCGCGCCGGGCATGGCGAACCGGCGGCCGTCTGGGTGTTCCGCCCGGCATCGGGATAGTCCGCGCCGGGGCCGACCGCGCGGTTGGTGCCCCAGGAAAATTGGGGGGCGCCCCAAAAACGATGCTTTGCCGACATGGCTGCGGCGGCTGGAAGATGGCGACAGTGTTGGGAGGTCGCCATGCCGTTCGAGGCCCTGGGCACCATCGACATTCCCGATTCCGGCAGATCCTACGACCACGGCGCGTTCGAACCGCGGACGCGGCGGGTCTTCATGGCGCATACCGAGCTACGGTGACACTGCACAAATTTCCAGCAGGAAAGCAAAGGATCGAGCGGCAGCGGCTCACTCCTGCTCGACCGTCCCGGTCACGCCCCAGGTGTCGTTGAGCACATAGCCCTCTGGGAACGGGTCGTCGGGATCCAGCAGGTAGCTGTGGAAGCCGGTGATCCAGGCGCGACCCGCGATCGTGGGCAGGATCGCCGGGCGGCCCGCGACGGTGGTGGTGCCCACGATGCGGCCGGAAAACCGCGAACCGATCAGCGACTCGTGGACCATGCCCTCGCCGACCTTGAGCTGGCCGCGGGCGTGGAGCACCGCCATGCGCGCGCAGGTGCCGGTGCCGGTCGGGCTGCGGTCGGAGCGGCCGGGCGCCACGATGCAGGTGTTCCGGGTCACCTGGCCGGGGCCGGCGAAGGGACGATTGAGCTGCACGATCGAGACACCGCGGATGCCCGGGTTCTCGGGATGGCCCACGTCCAGCTGGGTGCGCGCGGCCAGCCGGATCTTCTCGCCCACGGCCGCGAGATCGCGGGCTTCCGACGGCTCGACCGCGAAGCCCAGGCGGGTGGCGTCGACGATGGCATAGATCATGCCGCCATAGGCGATGTCGGCGGCGACCGTGCCGACGCCCTCGACCTCCAGCATCGCGTCCAGCCGGTCGACGAAGCACGGGACGTTGGCGAACTCGACCGACAGGCACTTGCCGTCGCGGCAGGCGGCCCGGGCCGCGACCGGCCCGGCCGGGGTGTCCATGCGCACCACTGACACCGGCTCCTGCATCGGCAGCATCCCGGTCTCGAGCAGGACCGTGACGGTGCAGATCAGGTTGGAGCCCGACATCGGCACGTACTCGGTCGGTTCCATGATGATCACGCCGGCATCGCAGTCGGGCCGGATCGCCGGCGTCACCAGGTTCAGGTGCCGGGCCACGCTGCCGCGCGGCTCGCACAGCAGCAGCCGCCTGATGCCGTCATGGTCGCGCTGCATGGCGACCATGCGCTCGAACATGCTGGCGCCGGCGGGCGGCAGGACGCCGCCCACGATCACGTCGCCGACCTCGCCCTCGGCATGGCAGCCGACGACCGATATCACCCGCTTGGCCCGCATGCGTCCCTCCCGACCACGCCGGACCATAGCGGCCCGGCGGCAGGCGGTCAGCTGCGCTGCGCCTTGGCGGTCAGCTTCGCTTCAGGCGGCCCAGCAGCTTCTCGGCGTCGGCGCGGTCCTCGAAGCGCGCCGGCGAGGCCAGCAGGCGCTCGAGCACTTGCCGGGCCTCGGCGGTGGCGCCCGAGGCGGCCAGGGCCGCCGCCAGGTGATACCGGATGATCGCCGAGTCGGGCGCCTTGCCGGCGGCCTCGCGCAGCAGCGGCACGCCCTTGGCCGCCTGGCCGTCACGGACCAGCAGCCAGCCATAGGTGTCGGTGACATCAGCGGCCGCCGGCGCCAGGCCGTGCGCCTTGCCCGCCAACGCCAGGGCCCGCGGCCGATCCTGGTCCTGGACCAGCCAGGCCAGGTTGTTCAGGACCGCCGGGTCCTGCGGCAGGCGGTTGACCAGGTCCTCGAACATCGGCCGGGCCTGGGCGACGTTGCCGCTGGCCAGCTCGGCCGTGGCCAGTGCCCGCGTCACCACAAGGTCGCCGGGATGGGTGGCCAGCCAGTCCTGGGCAACCTGACGGGCCGCGGTGATGCTGCCGCTGCGCTGCTCGGCCTCGATCCGGCGCGCCGCCAGGGCGGCACTCGGCGCCTTGGCCATGGCGTCGGCGAACAGCTGCGCGGCCTCGCCCGCCTGGTTGCGCGCAAGCTTGGCTTCCCCCAGGAGGGCGATGGCGGCGACCGAGTCGGGCGCCAGCCGCTGCCCTTCGGCCGCCGCGGCCTCGGCCTGGTCGGGGTGCCCGGCGCGCAGTTCGGCCTGGACCAGGGCGTCGCGGATCGCGAGGTTGGTCGGATCGAGGGCAACGCCGCGGCGCAGGGCCTCCAGCGCCTGGTCGGGCTGGTTCGCGGCCTGGTAGGCGCCGGCCAGGCGCACCCGGACGATGCCGGATTTGGGCAGCCGGTCGGCGAGATCGCGATAGATCGCGATCGCCTGGTCGGAATTGCCCGCCGCCAGGTCGACCCGCGCCGCGGCGTCCAGGATGTCGGGGTTGTCGGGATGCTGCGCCCGCGCCGCCGCCGCCACGTCCTGGGCGCGGGCCAGGTCGCGGGCCTGCAGGGCCAGCTCGATCTGGGCCAGGGCCGGCGCCAGGGCGTCGGGCTGCGCCTGGGCGGCGCGCTCCAGCCACCGGTCGGCCTCGTCGCGGTCGCCATGGCGGCGGGCGACCTCGGCCAGGCTGATCATGGCATCGATGTTCTTGGGCTGGGCCTTGAGCACCGCCTGGAACGCCGCGGCAGCCGGGTCGAATTCGCCGGCGGCCAGCTGCATCCGGCCCAGGGCCATCCGCGCCGGCACCAGATCGGGCGCCCGGGCGACCGCGGCCTCGAAGGCCGCGCGGGCGGCCGCGCGGCCGCCCTGCGCGGTGTCCAGCACGCCTTGGTAATAGTCCCACAGCGCGCTGTCCGGACGCGCCGCCCGCAGCTTGACCAAGGTCTGGCGGGCGCGGTCGAAATCCTTGTTGGCAATGTAGCTGGAAATCAGCAGCAGCGCCGTGCGCTGATCGTCGGGCTTGGCCAGAAGGATCTGCTCCAGCCGGTCGACCATGTCGCTGGGCTGGCCGGCGCGCAGCTCGCTGAAGGCCAGCTGGTCGACCAGGTCGGCACGGTCCGGCGCGGCCTTGGCCGCCCGCTGCAGATAGGTGGTCGCATCATCGAACTTCTGCAGCGCCAGGCTGGCCTGGCCCAGCATCTCCATGAGCTGGGCGTCGCCGGTCGCGCTCTCGGCGAAGGGCTTCAGCAGCGCATAGGCGGCCTGGGGGTCGGATTGCTTGAGCCGGATCGCCGCCAGCACCTTGGCGGCACCGGTGTCGCTCGGGCGCTGGGCCAGGACGCGCCGGAGCATGGCGTCGGCCGATTCGATCTGGTCGCTGGCATAGGCGACCAGGCCGGCAAAGCGCAGCATCTGCGGATCGCGGTCGACGAAGCCCGAGGGCAGCGCGGCCAGGTCGGCGCGCGCCGTCGCCAGATCGTTGCGCCGGGCGGCCAGCACGGCGCTGAGATAGACCGCGTCGAGCTGCTTCGGCGCGAGCTTCAGCACCGCCTGGATGTCGCCGTCGGCAGCGTCGGGCTGGTTCTGCTCGATGGCCAGCGTCGCGCGGCCCAGCCGGGCGCGGATGTCCTGCGGGTGGTCCGCCACGATCTTGTCCAGCAGCGTGCGCGCCGCGGCCGGATCGCCGGCCAGATGGCGCAGGTCGGCCTTGACCAGCTGCGCCTCGACCATGTCGGGCGCCTGGGCGAGCGCGGCGTCGACCTGCTGTTCGGCGCCGGCGCGGTCGCCGCCCGCCGTCAGGGCGCGGGCCAGCGCGACCCGCGCCGCGGCCGTCGGATGCGCGGCCAGCGTGCGCTGCATCAGCGCCTGGGCCTCGGGCGCGCGGTTCAGCATCAACAGGGCGTAGGCGCGCAGCACATCGATGTCGGCCTGCACCGCCTCGGGCCGGCCACTGTCGGGCAGGCGTTTCAGCACGTCCTCGCCCTTGCCTTCGCGCAGCAGCGTCTCGCCCAGGGCCTGCAGGACCGTGTCGTCCGGCCCGGCGTCGTCCAGCACCTTGGACAGGGCCGCCTCGGCGCCCGGCAGGTCGCCGACGCGCACATCAGCCAGCCCCAGTTCACGCCGCGCCCGGACGTTCTGCGGATCCTGGCGCACGGCATTCTTCAGCTGGATCACGGCGCCGGCATAATCGCCCTTGGCTTCCATCTGCAGCGCTTCGGCCACCAGCTTGGCGGCGCGCGGATCGGCAGGCGGCAGCGCCTCGTCGGCGCGCAGCGCCCCCGGGGCGGTGCCGGCCAGCAGGGACGCGAGCAGCAGCGTTTGGAAGCGGGTCATCGGCAACCTCACGAAACGGAACCGACGTCGCGCCCGATCTCGCGATCGAGCGGCACGTCCAGGGACTTGATCAGGTGGTAGAGCGTGGGCCGGCTGACCCCGAGCGCCCGCGCGGCCCGGGACATGTTGCCCTGGGCGCGCGCGATCGCCTCCTGGACCAGCTGGCGCTCCAGGCGCTCGCGGGCATTGCGCAGCGTCGTGTCGCCGTCGCCGACCTCGGTGTCGCGGAGGTCGGCCAGATCGAGGTCCGATGCGGTGATGACCCGGCCATCGGCCATGATCACGGCGCGCTTCACCCGGTTGGCCAGCTCGCGCACGTTGCCCGGCCAGGGATGGCGGCCGATGGCGTCGACGGCGTCGCTGCCGAAGCCCTTCAGGTTGCGCCGGTATTCGGCGTTGAAGCGGTGCAGGAAATGGGTCGCGAGCAGCAGGGCGTCGCCGGGGCGCTCCCGCAGCGGCGGCACGTCCAGGCGCACTTCGTTGAGGCGGTAATAGAGGTCCTCGCGGAACCGGCCGCTGCCGATCATCTCGTCGAGCCGCTGATGGGTGGCCGAGACCAGGCGCACGTCGACGGTAATGCGCTCGCGTCCGCCGACCCGCTCGAAGCAGCGCTCCTGCAGGAAGCGCAGCAGCTTGGCCTGCAGCGACATCGGCAGATCGCCGATCTCGTCCAGGAACAGGGTGCCGTGGTGGGCGAGCTCGACCTTGCCGAGCGTGCGCTTGATGGCGCCGGTGAAGGCGCCCTTCTCATGGCCGAACAGTTCGGATTCCAGGAGCGACTCGGGAATCGAGGCGCAGTTGATGGCGATGAACGGTCCCGAGGCGCGCGGACTGTAGTCGTGGGCGGCGCGGGCCAGCAGCTCCTTGCCGGTGCCGCTCTCGCCCAGGATCAGGATGCCGACATCGGTGGCGGCGACCCGCTCCAGCTTCTGGCAAACCTTCTGCATCGACGGCGCGCCGGTGACCAGGCCGCCCATCGCGCCGACCCGGTGCGCGGCGAGCGCCCGGTTCTCGGCTTCCAACTCGCTGAGCCGCCAGGCGCGGTCCAGCATCAGCGACAGCACTTCGACGTCGACCGGCTTGCAGTAGAAGTCGTAGGCGCCGGCCGCCACGGCGCGCACGGCGTTGGCGCGCTCGGCGTTGCCGCTGGCCACGATGACCTTGGTGCCGGGGCGCTCGGCCAGGATCTCGGCCAGGCAGGCCAAACCCTCGCTGGCGCCTGAATCGTCCGGCGGCAGGCCGAGGTCCAGCACCACTACCGGGTAGCCGCCCGGGACGCTGCGGAAGGCGGTGAGCGCCTGAACGCGGTCGCCGGCAATGGCAACTTCGAAGTCGGCCAACGCCCAGCGCATCTGGGCACGCAGGCCGGGATCGTCCTCGACCAGCAGGAGCCGGCGGGGAATGTCGATGGTCATGCCGCGGCCTCTTCGATGAGGGGAAAGACGATGCGCATGGTGGTGCCGCGCCCCGGCTCGGTGATGACGTCGAGGGTGCCGCCCTGGGCCTCGATCCGGTCGCGGGCCTGGAAGGCGCCGATGCCGAACCCCGCCCCCTTGGTGCTGGCGAAGGGCCGGAACAGCATGTCCTGGACAAAGCCTTCGTCCATGCCGCCGCCGCGGTCGCGGACATCAATCCCGGCGCGGCCGTTGCGGTCGACCCACAGGCGCAGATCGACCGGGGCCGCCCCCGATGCCTCGATCGCGTTCTCGACCAGATGCTGCAGCACCCCGGCCAGGGCGGTGGGATCGCGCAGCCGCACCGGCATCGATGCCACCTCGGCAACCAGCCGGACATGGGGATGGACCGAGCGCTGCTCGGCGACGAAGCGGGCGACCAGCTCGGCCAGGTCGACCACATGCGGCGGCGCCGGCGCACGCTGGGCGCCCATCTGCTCCATCAGCGCCGTCATCTTGGCCACCGTGTGCCGCACGGTCTCGATCAGGTCGCGCTGGAACTGCGGGTTCCCCTCATGCCGTTCGGCATTGCGCAGCAGCAACGACAGCTGTCCGACCAGGCTTTTCACATCGTGCAGGGCGAAGGCGAAGCGCTTGCCGAACTCGTCGAACCGCCGGGCGTCGACCAGGGCGCGCGTCGCGGCGTCCTCGGCGATGTAGCTCGCCAGCTGGCGCGCCACGACCTCCAAGAGGCCACGGTCCTCCCAGCCCAGGCTGCGGGCGATGCGCGGCCGGTGCAGGGCGATGCAGCCGATCAGCCGGTCGCGATGGACCAGCGCCACCGCAATCCAGGCGCCCGGCAGACGCCGCAACCAGTCGGGATGCTCGGACAGGTCGACCACCGGGTCGGCGGCGCTCAGCCGCGCCAGGACCGGATCGTCGGCGGCCAGCGGCTCGACGGCGCCCGGCAGGCACCAGCGCGCGGCCGGCAGGAACCGGTCGTCACTGTCGCGCCGGAGCCACAAGGCCGCCCCGGGACAGTCCATCACGTCGGCAATCGCCCGCAGCGCCCGGCGGTGCAGGGGCTCGTCGCCATGGGCCGACAGCGTGCGGATCACCCGCTGCCATTCGATCCGGTAGTCATAGCGATGGGTGAAGAAGTTCTCGGCGATGAGCTGCTTGAAGCGGGAGCGCACGGTGTGCGAGGCGAGCGCGACCAGCAGGGCCGTCACCGCCCCGGCGCCGATGATGACCGCCAGCACCGGGCCAATCTCGCCGCCGAAGGTGCGCACATAGTAGCCGGCCGCGGCGGCGGCCAGCAGGAACAGGCCGGCGCACAGGATGGCGCCGGTGTGGAACACCGCGCGGCGCGACGAGTGCAGCGCGACCGAAAGGCCGGGATTGCGCGCCGCGGTGAGCACGATCAGCGGGATCGCCAGCACGGCGACGGCGCCGCGGGCCGCGGCGAGCGGCGCGTGGATCTGGCGGTACAGCAGGGCGTCGGCGTCGAGCATGACGTCGAAGGCGAACTGGATGCCGAGGCCGAGCCCGGCATATTTGAGCGACCAGGCGGCGTCGGGCCGGGCATTGCGCCAAGCGTTCTCGACCAGCACCAGCCCCAGGATCGCTAGGCCGAGCTTGGCGGCCCAGATCTGCGGCCCGATATCGGCGGTCACGACCAGGTCGGCGACCGCAAGGAGGACGAGGACCGCCCAGGCCCGCCGCTGCTCGACCCAATCGGACCCGACCAACATCAGCAGCACGCCGCACCAGGCCGCCGCGCGTATGGTCTCCGCCGGCAGCGCCCAGGTCGCTGGGATCCAGCCGAGGCTGGCGGTCGCCACCAGCCCCGCCCACAGGCTGCTGGCCGCCGCGGCCCCCGCAAGGACCAGGCCGCGCCGATGCAGTCCCGGGCTGACCAGGATCCAGGCCGCCAGCCCCAGATAGGCTGCGGCGGCGCAGATATGGGTGGCGGTGGTTACGGACATCGGTTGCCCAGCCACAACCTATGAGACTCAACCATCCATCACCGTGCGGCCCCGACAATATCCGGCGGCCATCGCGGCCGGCCGCCGGACGATCGACCGGAACAGCTGCAGCTGGCCGTCGGTGGTGGCGCCCCAATCAAACTGCTCGGCATAGGTTCGGGTTGCAGCGCTGGGCGGCGGATCGTCCAGCAGCCGCCGGATCGCCGCCGCCGCCCCCGCTGCCGAGCGTTCGGGCATGAGCATCCCGGCCGCCGGCTCGGCCACCACCTCGGGCGTGCCCCACACGGCCGAGGCCACCACCGGCGTGCCGCACGCCATGGACTCCAGCAGCACATTGGCCCAGCCCTCGCGGCTGGACGCCAGCACCGAGACATCGGCGGCGCCGTACACCAGCCGCAGCCGGTCATGCGGCACGGCGCCCAGGAAGCGCACCCGGCCGGCGACGCCCAGGGCCGCCGCCTGCGCCTCCAGGGCCGGGCGCAGCGGCCCGTTGCCGGCGATCGCCAGATGGACCCCGGGAAGCTCGGCCAGCGCGCCGATCACCAGGTCGTGCCCCTTGCGCTCGATCAGCTGGCCCACGGAGACGAGCAGGTGCGGCTCGGGCGGCAGGCCCAACGCGGCCCGGGCCTCGGCCCGGTCGACCGGCCGGAACCGCGCCAGGTCGACGCCATTGCGCAGCACCCGCACGCGGTCGGTCGGGATGCCGAGCTCGACCAGGCGGTCCTTGAGCGCCTGGCACACCGCGACCAAGCCGGCGGCGCGGCGGGCGGCCGCCACGATCAGCCGGCGCGGGACCGGATAGTCGGGGATCAGGTTGAGGTCGGTGCCGCGCGCGGTCACGACCACAGGCAGCCCGAAATGCTGCCCCAGCCACACCGCGGCGACACCGTCCGGGTAGAAGTAGTGCGCGTCGATCAGGTCGATCGGCCGCGCCGCCAGGACGCGGGCCAGGACCGGCCGCAGCGCCCGGGCCAGCAGCCACGGCGCCAGCGTCATGCCGACCTTGGGAATGACCGGATAGCGCGGGTGATGGATGGTCAGGCCGTCGCGCCGCTCCAGCCGCGGCACCTCGGCCAGGCCGCCCAAGGGGTGATGGCGGGCGGCCAGGCGCGGCATCCAGGGCACCGGCGCCACCACCTCGGCGTCGACCAGACCCGATGCCAGCAGGTGCCGCAGCCGGTTCTCCACGAACACGCCATGGTTCGGCTGCGCCGGATTGGGGAACAGCGTGCTCAGGGTCAGGATCGAGAGATGGGTCACAGCGTCACCGGATAGCCGTAGGCGAGCCGGTACCAGGCAATGCCCAGATATTCGTGGACGGCCAGGGCCGATTCGACCAGCGCCCGCAGGTTCGGAACGAGCTGGGCGGCATCGAAGCGCGCGAAGGTGCGGCGTGCGGTCGGTGCCGGGATCACCGTAAAGCCGTTGGCCTGGAAGGTCTGGACCGCGCGCGGCATATGCCAGGCATGGGTGACCAGCAGGATGGTGGCGATCGCCGGCAGCAGCAGCCGGGCGCTGCCCACCGCATTGCCGCGGGTGTCGGCCGAGTTTGGTTCGACCCAGGTCACGGATACGCCGAAATCCTGGCGCAGGCTGCAGGCCAGCGCCTCGCCCAGCCCGTTGCCGCCCGCCGCCAGGACCGGCAGGCCGGTGGCCCGCGCCAGGATCGCCGCGTAGCGGGCGCGCTCCAGGCCCAGCGCGTCGACGGTGCTGCCGCCCGCGATCTCCTGGCTGGAATCCCGCCGGCCGGCGCTCAGCACCACGATCGCCTGGGCATGGCGCAGCGCCGCCGGCGTCGGCGCCGGCGCGCGCTGCAGCGGCTCGATCACGGCATAGGCGCCGGCGGGCGTCGCCAGGGCATAGGTCAGGGCGCCGACGGCGCCGAGCAGCGGCCGCCGCCAGCGGCGGCCGGCCAGCAGCGCCAATCCGGCCAGGGCCAACAGGCCGGCCGGCAGCCAGAACAGCGGAGATGGCATCGGTGCGGTCATTGCCCCCCGTCGCGTCCGATCGGTCGGGCCGTGCGTTGTTCCGCCGTCGCCCACCGGGTCCACGAGACGGTTAACGCATCATGACCGAGATCGCCTCAGATCGACCAAAACTTAATCAAGTCCGCGCCCGATCGGCGGCGCCCCCGCCCCGGCGAGTCGCCCTGGTCGGCGCCGGCGTGATCGCCGACACCCATGCCGAGGCGCTGCGGCGGTTGCCGGGCGTGGCGGTGGTCGCCGTGGTCGATCCGGCCCTGGATCGCGCCCGGCGATTTGCCCGAAAGCACGGCATCGGTGCCGTGTTCGCCGACACCGGCGAGCTGCTCGCCGCCCGTGTCGCCGACGCGGCGCATGTGCTGGTGCCGCCGGCCCTGCACGCGCCCGTCGCGACCCCCTTGCTGGATGCCGGCCTGGACGTCCTGGTTGAAAAGCCGGTGGCGACCGCCCCGGCCGACGCCGACCGGATGATCGCCGCCGCAGCCCGCGGCGGCGGCCGGTTGGGCGTAAACCAGAACTTCGTGCACCACCCGGCGTTCGCGCGGCTTCGGCAAGCTCTTTCCGCGCTGGGGCCCCTGCATGCCGTGACGGTCGACTTCCACATGCCGCTGCGCCAGCTTGCGGCTCGCCAGTTCGGCCACTGGATGTTCCAGGCGCCGGTCAACATCTTGCTGGAGCAGGCCGTCCACCCGTTGAGCCAGATCCGTGCCCTGGTCGGCCCGATCCACGCTGTTCGCGCCAGGGCGGGCGCCGCTCGCCTGCTGGCGCCCGCCCTGCCGTTCCACGACCGCTGGCAGCTTGCCCTGGACGGCGCCGCCGCCCCGGCCCAGGTCGCCCTGTCGTTCGGCGCCAGCCATCCCTGCTGGCGCCTGACGGCGATCGCCGCCGACGGCGTGGTCGTGGCGGACATGCTGAGCGGCCGCGTGACGGTCGAGAGCCGCACGGCCCTGCCGGATTTCCTGGACACCGCCGTCCAGGGGCTGGCCGACGCGGCCGCCTTGGGCGTGCAGGCAATCCGCGGGCTCGCGGGCTATGCCGGGGCCACGCTCCGGCTGACGGGCCGCGCCGACCTGTTCTTCCGCAGCATGGCCGCCGGCATCGCCGCCTTCCACGGCACCGGTCCGACGGCGATCCCGCTCGACGGCCCGTTCGGGCGCGAGCTGGTGGCCGTGTGCGATGAGGCCGCCCGCCAGGTCGCGGGGCCGGCACCCGCGGCGCTCCGGCCCGCGCGACCGAACCAGGCCGACGAGCGTCCCGGACGCGGGCGGGTCGCCGTGCTGGGCGGCACCGGGTTCATCGGCCAGGCCGTGGTCGAGCGGCTCCTGGCCGAGGGCCGCGCCGTGACCGTGCTGGCCCGCCAGGTTCGCGGCCTGCCGCCGGCGTTCGAGCGCACCCGCCTGGTCGCAGGCGACATCGCCGATCCCGCCGCCCTCGCCCGCAGCCTCGAGGGTGCGGCGGCGGTGATCAACCTGGCCCAGGGGGTTGCCGGCAGCAGCGACGCCGAGATCGAGGACGCCATGGCGCGCAGCGCCCGCACTGTCGGCGAGGCGTGCCTGACGGCCAGCATCCGGCTGGTCCACGCCGG
Source organism: uncultured Comamonadaceae bacterium (assembly GCA_964511405.1). Classification (GTDB taxonomy): domain Bacteria; phylum Pseudomonadota; class Alphaproteobacteria; order Elsterales; family Elsteraceae; genus CAZEFK01. The sequence goes on from CAZEFK010000126.1 coordinate 16,956, forward strand.
GACCATCGCGGCCCTGTATCTCGGCGGCCGGGCCGTGGTTACCGGGTCGAGCCCGCTCGATCCCGAGCTCGGCCGGCGCGCCGTCTACGCCCGCGGCAAGGCGCGCGCCGAGCTGGCGGTGCGCGATCTGCAGGCGCGCGGCCTGGCGCTGGTGGTGCTGCGGCCGGGCGTGGTGGTCGGGCCCGGCGCCTCGCCGTTCCACAGCGGCGTCGGCTACTACAACGCCGAGCGCCATTGCCTGGGCTGGAACGCCGGCACCAATCCCCTGCCCTTCGTGCTGGTCGGCGACGTCGCCGACGCCTTCGTCGCGGCCCTCGACGCCGACGTCGCCGGCCGCTGCTTCAACCTGGTCGGCGATGTTCGGATCGGCGCCCGCGACTACATCGCCGCGCTGGCGGCGGCAACCGGCCGGCCACTGCGCTTCCATCCCCAGAGCCCGCTCAAGGTGCTGGCGGTCGAAGGCGGCAAATGGGCCATCAAGCGGGCGGTCGGCCGTCCCGGCGCACCACCCAGCCGACGCGACTTCCTGAGCCGGGGCATGACCGCCACCTTCGACTGCAGCGACGCCAAGGCGGCGCTCGGCTGGCGCCCGGTCGCCGACCGCGACGCCTTCATCGCCGCGGCCATCCAGCCCTTCGCGCCTGATGCGGCGGCCCTCGCGACGGCGGAGGCCGCAGCGTGACCGGCGTCCTGCCGCGCCGGCTCCTGCATGTGTTCTCGACCTTCGCGGTCGGCGGGCCGCAGCGCCGCTTCGCCACGGTCGCGCGGCAGCTCGGGCCCGATTTCGCCCACTACATCCTGGCCATGGACGGCCGCTACGACGCCGAGGCGCTGCTCGACCCGCCGGGGACCGCCGTGACCTGGCGGCGGCTGCACCAGGCCATGGCCAAGGGCCGCTTCCTGCCCAACCTGCCGCGCGCCTTGCGCATGCTGCAGGACGTCCGTCCCGACCTGCTGGTGACCTACAACTGGGGTGCCATGGAGTTCGCGCTGGCCAACCGGCTGCTGGGCCTGATCGGCCGCGGCGTGCGCGGCGTGCACATCGAGGACGGCTTCGGCCCCGAGGAGGCGACGCGGCAGATCGGCCGCCGGGTCCGCCTGCGCCGGCTGGCCCTGGACAGCGGCCAGGTCACGCTGGTGGTCCCGTCGCTGACCCTGGCCGCGGTGGCCGAGACCCAGTGGCGCCTCGGCCACCGGCTGCTGTACCTGCCCAACGGCGTCGACTGCGACCGCTTCGCGGCGGCCCGGCCGATCGGCGATGGTCGCAATCGGCCGCCGGTGCGCATCGGCACCATCGCCATGCTGCGCCCCGAGAAGAACCTGCTGCGGCTGCTCGATGCCTTCGCGGCGCTGGCGCCCACCCAGCCGGTCAGCCTGCGCATCGTCGGGGACGGACCGGAGCGGCCGCGGCTGGAAGCCCGCGCCCGCGCCCTCGACCTGGCCGACCGGGTCGAGTTCACCGGGCCGACGGCGGCACCGGAGCGGGCGCTGGCCGACCTCGATATCTTTGCCCTGTCGTCGGACACCGAGCAGATGCCGCTGTCGGTGATGGAGGCGATGGCCGCCGGGCTGCCGATCGCCACCGTCGATGTCGGCGATGTCAAGCGGATGGTGGCGCCGGCCAACCAGCCCTACGTGGTACCGCGCGACGCCGCGGCCCTGGCTGCGGCGTTGCAGACGCTGGTCGATGCGCCCGAGGCCCGGCTGCGGGTCGGTGCCGCCAATCGCGCCCAGGCGGTGTCGGCCTTCGACCTGCCCCGGATGCTCGACGGCTACCGCGCGCTGTTCGCCTGATCAGAAGCGCCGGAACGAGTCGAAGTAGCGAACGATGTCGGGCCGGAAGGTGCCGTAGGTCGTCGCCGGGGTTGCGCAGTTGAGGGTGATGAAATTGCGCTTCCAGTAGAGCCAGCGCTGCGCGATGTGGACACGAATGCCGCTGCGGTTGACGGACGTCGCCTCCACGTTCAGCACCGGCAACCCGTCGAAGGTCGTGTAGGTCTCGGAGTCGAAGCGCGTGTCCTTGGGAAAGCGGGCTTCCAGCTGAGGCAGCGGGAAGGCGGCCTTGAACTCGCGCTCGCCCAGCTGCTCGCGGGTTTCGCGGGACGAGGCCGCCACCCGGGCATCGCAGGTGATCTGGCTGCCCTCGGCCGTGGTGCCGGCGGCGAACACGATCTTGGGATCGGTCGGGTGCCGCACCTCCCACGTGCTGGGATAGGCCAGCTCGAAGCCATCCTTGGCATCGCGGAAGTTGCTGTCGGCCAGCGCCGGCGCTGCGATCAGCAGCAGGAGGCCGGTCAGGGCGAAAACGGGCTTCATTCGGCGGCCTCCCGTGCGCTGAGCGCGTGTTCGATGGCGGCGAGCGCGCCGTCGAGCAGGCTGGCGTCCGGGCCGCCGGCCTGGGCCAGGTCGGGGCGGCCGCCGCCTTTGCCACCCAGCTGCTCGGCGCCGACCCGCACCAGGTCGACGGCGCTGACCCGGCCGGTCAGGTCGTCGGTGACCCCGACCACCAGCGAGACCCGGCCCTCCTCGGTGGTGGCCAGCACGACCACGCCGGAGCCCAGGTCGCGCTTGATCTGGTCGGCCATGCCCTTGAGCTCGCGCGCCGGCACGTTGGCCAGACGCCGCACCGCCAGCCGCACGCCGCCGATCTCACGCGGGGCCTCGGCGCCGCCGCCCGCCGCCATGGCCTTGCGCGCCTCGACCAGCTCGCGCTCCAGCCGGCGCCGCTCCTCCAGCAGTGCTGTGACCCGCGCCGGCAGCTCGGCGACCCCGGTCCGCAGCACCGCCGCCGTCTCCATCAGCAGCGACTCTTCCAGCGCCAGGTGGGCGACGGCGGCCTCGCCGGTCATCGCCTCGATCCGGCGCACGCCCGACGCGACCGCCCCTTCCGAGATGATCTTGAACAGCCCGATGTCGCCGGTGCGCCGGACATGGGTGCCGCCGCACAGCTCGATCGAGAAGCGCGGCTCCGCGGGGGCCTCGTCCTGATCGGGCACGCCCATGGCGACCACGCGCACCACCTCGCCGTACTTCTCGCCGAACAGCGCCAGGGCGCCGGCCCGGACCGCGTCCTCGGGCGCCATGACCCGGGTGGTGACCGGGCCGTTGAGGCGGATCCGGCGGTTGACCTCGTCCTCGATCCAGCGGACGTCGTCGGCACTCAAGGGCTTGCCGTGGCTGAAATCGAAGCGCAGGCGGTCCGACGCCACCAGCGAGCCCTTTTGGGTGACATGGTCGCCCAGCCGACGGCGCAGCGCCTCATGCAGCAGATGGGTGGCCGAATGGTTGGCGCGCAGCCGCGCCCGCCGCTCGAGGTCGATGGCGAACCGGCCGGCGTCGCCGACCGTGACGCGGCCGGACTCGACGCGGCCGATATGGACGATCAGGTCGCCCAGCTTGCGCTGGGTGTCCTCGATTCGGACCAGGGCCGAGCCGACCGCGATGGTGCCGGCATCGCCCATCTGGCCGCCGCTCTCGCCATAGAACGGCGTCTGGTTGGCGACCACGGCCACCGCCTGGCCCGCCGCCGCGGCTTCGGCGGGCTGGCCGTCGACCACCAGGCCGACGATCGTGGCATCGGCAGCGGCCGTGCTGTAGCCCAGGAACTCGCTGGCGCCGACCTGGTCGCGCAGGGCGAACCACACCGCCTCGTTCGCGGCCTCGCCGGAGCCCGCCCAGGCGGCGCGCGCCTTCTCGCGCTGCTCGGCCATGGCGGCGTCGAAGCCGGCCTGATCGACGGTGCGGCCCTGGCCGCGCAGCACGTCCTGCGTCAGGTCGAGCGGGAAGCCGTAGGTATCGTACAGGCTGAAGGCGACCCGCCCGGGCAGCGGCATGCCCTCGCCGAGCCGCCCGGTCTCCTCTTCCAGCAGTTTCAGGCCGCGGTCGAGCATCTGCTTGAACCGGGTCTCCTCGCCCAACAGGGTGTCGACGATCAGCGGCTCGGCGCGGGCGAGCTCCGGGAAGGCCTTGCCCATCTGGCCGACCAGCGCCGGCACCAGGCGGTGCATCAGCGGCTCGCGGCAGCCCAGCAGGTGGGCGTGGCGCATGGCACGGCGCATGATCCGGCGCACCACATAGCCGCGGCCTTCGTTGCTGGGCAGCACGCCATCGGCGACCAGGAACGACGTGGCGCGCAGATGGTCGGCGATGACCCGGTGCGAGACCTTGTGCGGCCCGTCGGGATCGACGCCGGAGGCTTGGGCCGACGCCTCGATCAGGGCGCGCATCAGGTCGATGTCGTAGTTGTCGTGGACGCCCTGGAGCACGGCCGCGATGCGCTCCAGCCCCATGCCGGTGTCGATCGACGGCCGCGGCAGCGGCACCCGGTCGCCCGGTGCCCGCTGCTCGAACTGCATGAACACCAGGTTCCAGATCTCGATGAAGCGGTCGCCGTCCTGGTCGGGACTGCCCGGCGGCCCGCCCGGGATGTGGTCGCCATGGTCGTAGAAGATCTCGGAGCACGGGCCGCACGGGCCGGTGTCGCCCATCGACCAGAAATTGTCCGAGGTCGGGATCCGGATGATCTTGTGC
>CAZEFK010000127.1:0-21467 GCA_964511405.1 uncultured Comamonadaceae bacterium
GAAGGCGCGGCCGAGGCCCAGGCGGCAGCGCCGGGCGGGTCCGAGGCCGGTGATGTCGCGGCCGTCGAGCAGGACCTGGCCGGCGCTGGCCGGCAGCTGGCCCGAGATCAGGTTGAAATAGGTGGTCTTGCCGGCGCCGTTGGGGCCGACGATGGCGGTCAGGCTGCCGGGCTCGAACCGGCAGCTGACCGCATTGACCGCCACATGCCCGCCGAAGCGGATGGTGAGGTCGCGGGTTTCCAGGACCCCGGCCATCACCGTGCCCCCCGTCAACGCCTGCGCCGTCAGCGCTTGTTGCGGATCGGCACCGGCATGTCGGCGACCGGGATCTCGCGGACCAGGTCCAGGAGGTCGGTGTCGCTCGGCGGGTTGGCCTTGATCTTGAACTGGTACATGACCTGCATGGCCTGGTGGTCCTCGGGCCGGAACCGCATTTCGCCCTTGGGCGTCTGGAAGGCCAGGCCCTCCATGGCCTTGATCAGCGCCTCGGTGTCGGTGCCGCCGGCCTTCTCGATCGCCGCCACCGCGGCCATGGCGGCAGCCATGCCGCCCGCCGTGAAGAAGTCGGGCGGCGCATGGAAGCGCTTCTGGTGCTCGGACACCAGCCAGTCGTTCACCGGGTTCTTGGGGAAGCCCCAATAATAGTAGGTCGCGCCCGTGGCCCCGGCGAGGGTCTTCCAGCCGGCCATGACCGGCAGCAGGTTGCCGCCGGGGGCCAGCTCGATGCCGAAGCGCTCGGGCTTGAGGTCGGCGATCTTGGTCACCGGCGGTAGGCCGGCCCAGATGAAGGCGATGACCTTGCGGCCCGGCTTGTCCTTGAGCGCGTCGAACAGGTGCTGGGCGGCCGCGGTGAAGTCGGTGGCGGCGAACGGCGCATATTCCTCATGCACCAGCTGGGCGCCGCTCTTGGTGGCGGCCAGCGCCTCGCGGAACGCCGCGACGCCGTCGCGGCCGAAGGCGGTGTCCTGGGCCAGCATGGCGATCGCGGTGTTGGGGCCGGCCAGCGCGGCGGCGTTGGCGATGGCGTCCTGCGACGAGTTGCGGGCGGTGCGGAAGACGTAGCGGTTCCACTTGTCGCCGGTGATCTGGTCGGCAACCGCCGGCTCGACGATCAGCACCTTCTTGTATTCCTCGGCGACCGGCAGCATGGCCAGCGCCGCCGGCGACGCCGTGGTGCCGACCGCCAGATCGGCATTGTCGTCGCCATAGGCCTGTTCCAGCAGCGACTTGGCGACGTCGGGCTTGAGCTGGTCGTCCATCACCTTGACCACGACCTTGCGGCCCAGCACCTGGTTGGTGCCCTTGGTCGCGTACTCCAGCCCCATCATGAAGCCGGTCTCGGTCTGCTTGGCATAGGCCTCGAGCGCGCCGGTCTTGCCGGCGATCAACGCGATCTTGATGTCCTGGGCCTGCACCGGCGCGGCCAGTGCCGCGACCGACAGCATGGCGACGCAAATTGCCGTCTTCATTGTCCCCCCTCCCCCGCTACCTGGAAGCGTTACCCGAGCGGCGCCACGCGGCCAAGGGCCTTTGTGGCCGGGTTGCCGCGGCCGGCGGGCCGCCCTAGGGTCGGACGCCCCGTCCCGTCCCGAGGTCGTCGATGCCCGACAAGCCTACTCGAATCACCGCCACCGTCGATATCGATGCGCCGGGACGGCAGACCGGGTTCCTGCGCCTGCCCCATTCGGTGCACCGGTCGGCCTATGGCTGGCTGCCGATCCCGATCGTGACCGTGGCCCGGGGCGACGGCCCGACCGTGCTGCTGATCGCCGGCAACCACGGCGACGAGTATGAGGGCCAGGTCGCGCTGATGAAGCTGGCCCGGTCGCTGCGGCCGGAGCAGGTTCAGGGCCGGGTGATCCTGCTGCCGGCCGCCAACTTCCCGGCGGTGATGGCCGGGCTGCGGACCTCGCCGATCGACGGCGGCAATCTCAATCGCTCGTTCCCGGGCGACGCCGACGGCGGCCCGACGCCGATGATCGCCCATTACATCGCGACCGAGCTGGCGCCCCGCGCCCGCTACGTCCTGGACCTGCATGCCGGCGGCAGCTCGCTGCTCTACCTGCCGTCGCTGCTGACCCGGCGGCCGGACGAGCCCGAGCGCCGGGCCGAGGTCCGGCGCCTGGTCGAGGCCCTGGCGATCCCCCACAGCCTGATGCTGCAGGCCGCCGACAGCCGGATGCTGGCGGGCGCCGTCGAGCCGCGCGGCATCTCGATGACCGTCGAGCTCGGCGGCGCCGGCATGCTGACCCCGGCCAGCGTGGCGCTGACCGAAGCGGCCGTGGCGCGCTACTTGGCCGCGACCGGCGTCTGGGCCGGCCCGCCGCCCAAGGCGGCCCCGGCGGCGCCGCGGCTCATGACGCTGCGGCCCGACCACTATGTCTATGCCCCGGACAGCGGCGTGTTCGAGCCGCTGGTCGATCTGGGCGACACCGTCGCGGCCGGCCAGCCCGCGGCCCTGGTCCACTTCCCCGACACGCCCTGGCGCGAGCCCGTCCCGGTCGCCTTCGACGCCCCCGGCCTGGTCCTGTGCAAGCGGGTGCCGAGCCTGTGCCAGCGCGGCGACTGCCTGTTCCACCTGGCCGCGGATGACCCGGGGGCGCTCCGCTAGGAAGCCGATCGGCGCGGGCGCAAACTCGCCTCCGCCATTCCTGCTGAGAAGGAGTAGGATCGCCCTCATGAGCAACGCCGCGCCCCGCACACCGCCGGACGAAGCCCTCGAGATCCTGCGCCGGATCGAGCCGACGCTGATGAAGATCGAGGAACGGCTGTCCGTCATGGAGACGCGACTCTCGACGGTCGAGCGCGATGTCGGCGAGTTGAAAGTCAAGGCGACTGGCATCGAAGACAAGCTCGGCGCACGTATCGGCGGTCTCGAAGACAAGCTTGGCGCGCGTATCGGCGGTCTCGAGGACAAGCTCGGCGCGCGTGTCGGCAGTCTGGAGGACAAGCTCGGCGCGCGTGTCGGCGGTCTCGATGACCGCGTGCGTAAGGTCGAGATCGCGACGGCCGTGCTGCAATGGATGACCAGCGTCATCGTCGCCGGCGTCATCGCGCTGGTCGGCAAGACCTTTTTACCGTAGGTCGCATTCGGGGATCGCGTCATGACCACGATGATCGGTGTCGCCGTCGAGCGCGCCGGCCCAGCGCCCGATCCAGCCGACCACCGCCGCCACCCGCGCCAGCCGGCGCTGGTCGGGGTGGGCCAACAGCCACAGCTCGCGCTCGGGTAACGGCGGGCCAGCCGGCGGGGCCAGGTGCTGCAGGCCCGGCTCGCGGTCGGCCACGGCGCGCGGCAGCAGCGAGCGGCCGAGGCCGGCGCGCACGGCCTGTAGCACGCCCTCGGCATCGTTGACTGCGACCGGCGCCAGGCGCTCGCCGGCGACCGCGGCGATCCAGCGGGCCTGGGGCAAACCGGCCATGCGGTCGTCATAGGTGATCCAGGGCAGCGCACAGGCTTCAGCCGGCGTCAGCCCGGCCGGGCCGTAGACCGCATAGCGCAGCCGGCCGACCCGGCGGCTCAGCATCCCGGCCCCGGCCTCGGCCGCCGGCCGGGCCAGGCGCAGCGCCAGGTCGGCGTCGCGGCGGGTCAGGCTCAGGTCGCGCGGCTCGGCGATCAGCTCCAGCCGCAGCCGGGGATGGGCGGCGAACAGGGCCGGCAGCGCCGGTGTCAGGAGGCGGTTGGCGACCACCGGCACCGCCGTCAGCCGGACCGTGCCGGCCACCGCCGCATCGCTGCCGGATACCGCCACCGCCAGATCCTCGATGGCACGTTCGGCCGCGTCGGCGCCGCGCAGCGCCGACTCCCCGGCCGGCGTCGGCTGCAGGCCGCCGCCCGGGCCGCGCGCGAACAGCGTGGCGCCCAGGGCGCGCTCCGCGGCCGCCAGCCGGCGGCCGACCGTGGTCTCGTCCACCCGCATCAGGCGCGCCGCCGCGGCCAGCGTACCGGCCCGGGCAACGGCCAGCAGATAGCGGAGGTCCTGCCAGTTCAGTTCCTGCATTCTTGCCGGCTTTGGCTGCATCGATACCACCTGGTCCGGCGATGATGTCGTGCCAGGCTGAGCGGGTCCACGATCTTGCGAGGATGCGATGCCGCTCTATGCCGTGCTGTTGGAAGACGACCCCGCCCGCGCCGAGGCCGTGCGGCCGGCGATCATGCCCGACCATCTGGCGTTCCTGGACGCCCATGCCGCCGCCATCCGGGCGGCGGGGCCGCTCAAGCCCGGCGACGGCGCCCCGGCGGGCGGGCTGTGGCTGGTCGAGGCGCCGGATGCCGAGGCCGTGGCCGCGCTGGTCCGCGCCGACCCGTTCTGGCCGGCCGGATTGCGCCGCGCGGTCCGGATCCAGGAATGGGTGCAGGTGTTCGCCGACGGCGTCAGGCGCTGATGGCTCTTGTGCGGGCGGGCCGGGTCGCCGGAGAGTGTGGCCCTCGTTAGGGAGGGACCATCGATGACGTCTTCGACCCGCCTCACCCGCCGTGCCTTCGCGGCCGGCGCGCTGGCCGGGGCCGCGGCCGCCGGGCTGCCACGGCCGGCGCTGGCCCAGGCCAAGCCCCTGAAGCTGGGCATCCTGCTGCCGCGGTCCGGCTATCTGGCGGCGGCCGGGCAATCCTGCTGGCGCGGCGTCGAGGTCGGCGCCCCGATCCTGGCGGAGATGGGCATGCCGGTGGAGATCGCCTCGGGCGATTTCGAGTCCAATGTCGACACCGCGCGCGCCCGCACCGAGCAGCTGATCGGCGGCGGCGCCCAGGTCATCATCGGCGCCTTCGACAGCGGCGGCACCCTGGCCGCCGCCCAGGTCTGCGAGCAGCACGGCATTCCGCTGGTGGTCAATGTCGGCGCCGCGCCGCAGATCACCGAGCAGGGCTACAAGACCGTGTTCCGCAACTTCGTGACCTCGGTCGACCTGATCCGCGGCGGCATGGCCCTGATGAAGGACGTGTTCGCGGCCACCGGCACCACGCCCAAGACGGCCGTGTTCCTGCACGCCAACGACACCTTCGGCGAGGCCAACCGCGCCGCGCTTGATGCGCTGTGGCCGACCCTCGGCATGCCGTTCCAGCTGGTCGACAAGATCAGCTACGATCCGCGCGCCAAGGACCTGGCGATCGAGGTGACCAAGGCCAAGGGCAGCGGCGCCGAGCTGGCGCTGGTGACGACCCGGGCCACCGACGCCATCCTGCTGGTGCGCGAGATGGTCAAGCAGCGCTGGGAGCCCCAGGGCATCATGAGCCCGGGCAGCCCCGGCATGTATGACGAGCAGTTCTACAAGGCGCTGGGCAAGTATTCGAACTTCGCGGTTACCAACGTGCCTTGGTACGACCCGCACAAGGATCTGACCAAGAAGCTGCAGGCCGGCTTCGCCAAGCGCTATTCCGGCGACCGCTTCGAGGGCCACGGGTTCAATGTCGGCGTCACCTTCGAGGCCATGCTGGTCGCCGCCGACGCCTACCGCCGCGCCGGCTCGGCCGAGCCGGCCAAGCTGCTGGCCGCGCTGCGCGAGACCAACATCGCCGACCATGTCATGACCGGCGGCCCGATCCAGTTCGATGCCAAGGGCCAGAACCACAACATCACGGCCGCCGTGGTCCAGAACCTGAACGAGCGCCCGACCGTGGTGCTGCCGAAGGCCGTGGCCGAGGCAGCGCCGGTGTTCCCGATGCCGGGTTGGGGCAGCCGGGGATAAATCCGACGCCCTGGGGCCGCCCGCGGCCCCAGGGTGAACGTCCGAGGAACGCCGGCGCCGTCAGCAGGGCCGCGCGGCGGTCTCGACCAGCTGCGGGAAGAATACCCGCTGGCAGCTGCAGGCGCGTCCATGCCGTTCCGCGTCGGCACAGGACAGGATCACCTTCGCCACCCGGTCGATCGGCATCCCGCCGCTGCCGACCAGGGTTCGCCACATGTTCAGGCAGGTGGCGTTCGCGTTCTTCATCGACTCTGCAGCGTACATCTTGCGCCCTCTCCTAAGACCCGAGATCACGAGCCCGTTTCTGGGCTTCCAGTCCTGGTTTGTTCCTGGCAGCGAGCCGCTGCGCGAACAACCTGCCCCCTCCCTCCGCGGCTCTTGACTTCCTAATACCCCGCCGATTCGACCGATTTTTCGGACTAGCCGGCCCTCTTGCCGGTTAAGAGACAACCGTTGCCAGCAGCGAACAAGGGATCATTACAGGGATAAGCGAGGGACCCGGCCGCCTTTATCGGTGCAAGAGCTGCGTTGCCCCTGTATTGGCCGCAGCTACCGGCACCTCGCGCACTCCTACGGTGAGACATTCATCACACCGTAACAGGAGTGAACCAATGCCCCTCGATCATGCTCTGTATTCCGACCCCGGCCATGTCCTGACCACCTGGCGCACACGGGCCGAACGGCTCGCCGCTTTGGAGGCTCTCGGCCTTAAGGTAGCCGTGGATACGGACTTCCGGCGGTATGCCGACTTTATCACCGCAACTGACTGGCCGGTGGTCAGCCCGGTCATCGACCCCAATCGTCACAACTTCTCTGGGGACGAAGCACTTTGGCTGAGCCTCATCACCCCCGAGGGACGGATCGTCGGAACGCAATGCGTCCGACGGGTGGAGAGCACCGACTATATCGGCTTGCTTCGCGCCGGTCGGTTGTTCGGCGACGCGATGCCAGGATACCGGTGGCTGGTGCCCAAGGACGTCGAAGCAACAATGCCCCGTATCGCCGGGACGATCGTGCACACGACCGGCCTTTGGATTGCGCCCGACTGGCGGCGGAAACGGACACGGACCGGAGACCGACTCGTCTCCGCCTTCGGGCGCTTCACACACGCCTTTACACTTGACTTCTACCGGCTGGACTGGTCGGCATCACTTGTCGATATGAAGATTGCAAAGCCGCGGTTGATCCATGATCTTTACGCCTACCCTCATATGGTCGAGGCGTGCGAATGCGATCAGCCCGGCGAAGACCGGAAAATTCGGCTCGCGCTTACTTGGGCTTCCGCGGGGGAGCTTCGGGACCTGCCCAATCAAACGCTACCACAAGCCGCGTAACACCAACCCCAGGTTCGCGTAGCGGCAGGAACAGGCGGTTATATGCCCGACTGTTGCTTGCCCCCTCGATGGGAGCCATGACGACAGTCTGAAGGACCGGGCCAGCGCGCTCTTTCGCATGCATGTAGTCCTCACGCGCGCTGCGCCCGACCGCCCCATTGCCAAGATCCCGCAGCAATTTTCCGGGCGGCAGCGGCGTCAAAGTAGCCACCGGTGCCGGCCGCTCAAGGCGATACTCCCTCGGATCACCGGAGCGAACTTCAGTGATATTGATCATGTCCGCCACGGAGCCGACTGCGCGTAACGTCTCGAACGGAAACTTCTCGACGGCCGGAATATCGTCTGCTCGCGCCAAGGCGCGCCACAATGCGAAGATCAGATTGAAGCCGGGGTGGCGTAACACGGTATCGAGGTTATCCTCCCGACGCCCGATAACCGTGCGGTTGTCACTGCGGATAGCGACGTTACGCATATCGCCCAATAGATCGCTGACACGAACGACGCTATCGGTGTGCCCAGCGGAAAACCCGGGAACCCGCGTCCGCAGATAATTGAGCGCGTAGCTGCGCAGCGCCGCGGTCAGATTACCCCCTGGCCCGCGGCTGCGGTCCACCTCGGTGCACAGGGCGTTCCAGCTCACCCCCTCGGCAAGGCAGATCTCGTCCAGGACCGACTTGAACTCGGGCTCCAGGCGCACCGTGGTCCAGCGGGTGCCCAGGCGGACCGAATGGACTTCGCCGCGCGGCTCCGGGACAAGCGGCGCCTCGGCGGCCGGCTCGACCGCCCGCAGCACCCGCATCGCCCGTTTCGCCTGGTCAGCCAACCGCATTCCTCCAGCCGGCCGTGACTGCGGTCATACCTATATATGATGGTAGCCGAAGCTGCCGGGCAGAAGCCACCCGCAGTGCAACAACGCCCGTCCGGGGCTGAACAGTCCGTTAACCCGGCGGCGCGGCTAGCGCGCCAGATGGATCCGGCCGCCGCCCAGGATGCCGGTCAGGCCCTCGGGCTCGATGGCGGCGACGCGGGCGCGGTGGGGCTCGGCGTCGTCGGCCGGCGTGTAGCCGAGGCGCGCCCAGGCCGGGTCGTGCGTCGGATTGGCGCGGTTGCCGGAATAGCCATAGGTAATGCAGAAGCCGATGCCCGGCACGCGCAGCGCCCGGTCGGTCAGGTGCGCCATGTCGCGCGGGCTGATCCACGTGATCAGCTGGCGGGCGTTCTGCGGCTCGGGCTGGTAGGAGCCGATGCGGAGGCACACCGCCTCCAGCCCATGCAGGTCCACGTAGAACCGTGCCAGCGCCTCGCCGAAGGCCTTGCTGGCGCCGTAAATGCTGTCGGGCCGGGGCGGCAGCTCGACCGGAACCGGTTCGGCGATGGGATAGCCGCCGACGGCGTGATGGCTGCTGCCGAACACCAGGCGCCGCACGCCGGCCTGATGGGCAAGGCCGAACAGCCGGCGCACGCCGGTCAGGTTCAGCCGGTCGATCGCGGCGAGGTCGCGCTCGCTGGGCTCGGCCGCCAGATGCACCAGCCCCTCGATGCCGTCGAGGGCGCGAGCCGCCAGCGCGGGGTCGGTGAAGTCGCCGACCACGGCCTCCTCATGGGCGGCGAGCTCGGTCATCGGCCGGATGTCCATGAGCCGCACCAGCTGGTAATGGCGCGGCAGCAGCCGGCGCAGGCCGCTGCCGATGCGGCCGGCGGCGCCGGTGATCAGGATCCGGGACACCGGGTTGGTCATTCGCGAACCAGATGGCTGTCGATGTAGTCGAAGTTGATGTCGTACCCCAATCCCGGGGCTTGCGACAGGTGCACCAGCCCGTCCTGGTCCATGGGATCGGGCAGGCTGTTGAGATAGGCCGGCACCGCGTCATAGTCGAGGAACGGGTGCAGCAGGCCGCGCTCGTACCAGCGGCCGTTCCTGATCGCCGCGCACACCGCCAGGTTGCCGGGACCGTTGCCGTGGACCTCGCAGTCCATGTTGAACCCCTCGGCCAAGTGCGCGACCTTGAGCGCCGGGCCGATGCCGCCGACATCGTCGATCCCGGTGCGCAGGATGTCGCACGCGCCGGCCTTGGCCCATTCGGCCCGGGTGTGGAACTTCCCAGCCGCGCTTTCGGGCCCGATCACCGGGATGTCGAGATTGGCCGCCAGCCATTGGTAGGAGCTCCTCGAGGCCTCCTCCATCGGCTCCTCGTACCAGTAATAGCCGAGCTTCTGGATCTCGCGGCCAAGCCACAGCGCCTCGGTCCGGCTGTAGCCGTGATAGGCGTCCAGCATCAGCGGCAGTTCGGGCCCGACCGCCTCGCGCACGGCGGCGCAGGCGCGCACGTCCATCCTGGGGTCGGGCGCCCAGCGCACCGGCTTCATCCAGGTGTGCAGCTTGATCGCCCGGTAGCCGCGCCGGACCAGCCACTCGGCAAAGCGGCCGTAATCGTCGGGCGTGGCGAGGCCGCCGGCCAGCTCGTCGCCACACATGGTGCTGCCATAGGCCGGCACCGCATCGCGATAGCCGCCGATCAGCCGATAGACCGGCTGGCCGAGCGCGCGCCCGGCCAGGTCCCACAGCGCCTGGTCGACCACCGACAGGGTGCGGTCGGTCAGCTGGCCGCCGCTGCCGCGCTGCCAATGGGCCAGGCCCTGCCACAGCCGCTCGCGGGCGAAGGGATCCTGGCCCAGCAGCACGATCTTGAGAAAGCCGTCGACGAGGTGGGGGCGCACCAGCTCGGGCGCGGCGAAGCCATGGCCGGTGCTGCCGTCGTCGGCGGTGATGGTCAGGAGCGCCCGGCGCACCTCGTGCTCGGGGCCGGGATGGGTGTGGCCATCGCTGTCCTTGACCTGGCGGGAGCTGTGCACGAACACGCGCACCGAGATATCGACGATCTTCACCCGCGGCCTCGTTACCTTGTGCGCTGATCTGTTGTCGTATGACATGGTTGGTGCTAAGCCAAACCCTGTCAAGGCGATGCGCCGAGGGGCGAAGGAGGGGCGGCCATGTATCTCGGAACCCAGGTCGACGCGCGCGACGACGCCGACTATCAGCTGTGGGCGCAGCTCGGCGTCGGCCATGTCTGCGCCAACCCGCCCGGCAATCCGCACGACTGGACGGTCGACGACCTGAAGCGCCTGCGCGACCGCGTCGAATCCTTCGGTCTGACCCTGGACATGGTGCAGCTGCCGCTGACCTCGCGCCCTATCGAGCAGCAGCAAAGCCCGCATGTCCTGACCGACACCGGCGCCAAGCGCGACCGCGAGATCGAGTCGATCTGCCGGCTGATCGAGCGCATTGCCGCCGCCGGCATTCCCGCGGCCAAATACAACCTCAACCTCATCGGGATTCCCCGCACCGAGCCCGAGCGCGGCCGCGGCGGCTCGCTCAATGCCAGTTTCCGCTGGGCCAAGGCCGACCCCGACGCGCCGCCGACCGCGGCCGGGGTCGTCGAGGCCGAGGAGAACTGGGCGCGCATCGACTATTTCCTGAAACGGGTGGTGCCGGTGGCGACCGGCGCCAAGGTCCGCCTCGCCTGCCATCCCCACGACCCCTACACGCCGCCCGGCTATCGCGGCGTGACGCGGGTGCTGGGCACGGTCGAGGGCCTGAAGCGCTTCGTCCTGATGCGCGAGAGCCCCTATCACGGCCTGAATTTCTGCCAGGGCACGGTCGCCGAAATGCTGGACGACCCGCGGCGCGAGATCGCCGACGTGATCCGCTGGTTCGGCCAGCGCGGCAAGCTGTTCAACGTCCACTTCCGCAACATCCGCGGCCGGAAGCTCGACTTCATGGAAGTCTTCCCCGACGAGGGCGACATGAGCATGGCGCAGGCGCTCAAGGTCTATCGCGAAGTCGGCTACCAGTACATGCTGATGCCGGACCATGTGCCGGCGGTCGCCGGCCGCGACCCGTCGGGCACGGCGTTCGCCTTCTGCTACGGCTATATCCGCGGCCTGATGGACGCCCTCGAGGATTTGGCGTGAGCGCCCATTTCAGGCGCCCGCTATTTCTTCCGCTTGCGCCCCGCCGGCTCGACCAGGCCGCGATAGCGTTCGCGGCTGCGGGTCAGGTGGCTGCGCACCGCGGCCCGCGCCGCCTCGACGTCGCTGCCGGCGATGGCCTGGAAGATCACGCGGTGCTCGGCCTGGACCTGCTGCAGGTAGGCGGCCTGGGCGGCGGCGTCGCCCACGGTGCTGCGCAGGCTCTGGCGCGGGATGATGAAGCGCCCGAGATATTGCAGGAAGTCGCGGAAGAAGCCGTTGCGCGTGGCGTCGGCGATGGCGCAGTGGAAGTCGAAGTCGGCGCCGACCGCGGCCTCGCCGCGGGCCAGCGCCACGTCGATGGCATCCAGGGCCTGCTCCATCTGCTTGACGTGGCGGCCGGTGCGCCGCTCGGCGGCCAGGCCCGCCGCTTCGACCTCGACGCCGGTGCGCAGCTCCATGACGTCCAGCACCTTGGCCAAGGTCAGGTCGTCGGGGTCGATGCGGAACGGCCGGCGCTGGGTGTCCTGGGCCACGAAGGCGCCGACCCCCTGGCGGGTGATCACCAGCCCGTCGGCCTTGAGCGCCGAGACCGCCTCGCGCACCACGGTGCGGCTGACGCCCAGGGCTTCGACCAGCTGCTGCTCGGTCGGCAGGCGGGCGCCCGGCGCGAGCGCGCCGCTGGTGATCTCGGCGGTCAGCCGCTTGACCAGCTCGGCCGTGAGGCTCTTGGACGGCGACAAGGGCTGGAACAGGGGCGGTGCGCTCATGACATCGGCTCATCACATGACCCGATGAGAATAGGCAGCAGCAGCGGCATCGTCAACGCCGACGACTTCGGACATCGCAAATAAAACGGAGGCCCCATGCCTGTATCGCCCGAACAGTTGAAGCACGCCGTCGGCGCCGGACTGCTGTCGTTCCCGGTCACCCATTTCGACGCCGGGCGCCGCTTTGCCGCCGAACCCTATCGCCGTCATATCGACTGGATGGTCGGGCACCGGCCGGCGGCGCTGTTCGCCGCCGGCGGCACCGGCGAGTTCTTCTCGCTGGGGCTGGCGGAATATCCCGCGATCGTGGCGGCAGCCGTCGACAGCGCTGCCGCCCGGGTACCGGTGCTGGCCGGCGTCGGCTACGGCACCGAGCTGGCGGTGGCGTTCGCCCAGGCCGCCGAGCGCGCCGGCGCCGACGGGCTGCTGGTGCTGCCGCACTATCTGGTGCAGGTCGAGCAGGCCGGCCTCTACGAGCACCTGAAGGCGGTGTGCCGGTCGGTCGGCATCGGCGTCATCGTCTACCACCGCGACAACTGCCTGATCGCCGCCGACACCCTGGCGCGGCTGGCCGAGGACTGCCCGAACCTGGTGGGCTTCAAGGACGGCCATGGCGATGTCGAGCAGCTGACCCGCATCCGCACGCTGCTCGGCGACCGCCTGACCTATGTCGGCGGCATGCCGACGGCCGAGGTCTTCGCCAGCGCCAACCACGCGATCGGCATCACCACCTATTCGTCGGCGGTGTTCAACTTCATCCCGGACTTCGCCCAGCGCTTCTACGACGCGATCCGCTCGGGGCGGCACGCCGTGGTCGAGGACGGCCTCAAGCGCTTCTTCCTGCCCTATCTCGACATCCGCAACCGCCGCCGCGGCTATGCCGTCAGCATCGTCAAGGCCGGGCTCGATCTGGTCGGCCGCCCCGCCGGCCCGGTGCGGCCGCCGCTGACCGACCTCACCCTGGCCGAACGAGCCGAGCTGGCGCGGCTGATCGCCGGGATGGGGGCCGAGACGGCCGCGGCCGCGCAGTAGCGGCAGCTGCATTCAGGGCACGCGCCGCCCGTAATCGCGGCCTTTGTAGTGCCGCTGGACGACCGGAGCGCGCAGAATCCGATCGACAGCGGCATCGCCGCGGCGTATTCCTGGTTTGTTCTTTTCGAGCAGCCACAGGAGACCCTTGGTGAGCAGCCCGTCGCCAGCCTGGCCCGCGCTCGAGGCCGCCGATAGCGAGGCGGCCGGTGCGCCGCCGTTCACCGTGGTCGAGGCCGCCGATGCCGCGGAGGTCGTGGGACGAGCCCGCGCCGCAGCGCTGGTGACCGTGCTGTTCCTGGCGCTCTGGCCGGTCGTGCCGGTGCTGTTGCTGGTCGCCACCGGCGTGATCGCGGGGATCAGCCCAGGTCAGCCGGCCCTGTTGGCCGTGCCGCCCGGTTGGGTGCCCCTCGATCTCACGCTCCGCTTCCTGCATACGCCGGCGTCGACGCTGGACTGGATCCAGCGCGGCCAGTTCGCCCTCGCCATGCTTGCCTTCGCCATCACCGCCGGCACCAGCCGCACCGCCCTTCGGGCCATGCGCGTCGCCGAGTTCCGCTGGTCGCCGGGCTGGACGATGGCATCCGTGTTCATCCCGCTCCTGTGCTTCTACCGGCCCTGGGCGGGCTTGGCCGAAATCCGCCGGGCCGCCTATCGCGGTGCCGCCGGCGATGCTGGCGGCACCGGGGCCAGATGGTCGTTCAGCGGCGCGACCCTGGCCCTCGGCCTGGGCGGCTATGCCTGCCTCGCGGCTGGGGGCACGGCGATCGGCTTCACCAGCCAGGCCAATCCCTACGCCAGCGATTACATGGTGGTCGTGCAATCCGCGACGATGGTGCTGAGCGGCACACAGGCCGCGTTCAGCCTTCTCTTCAGCTGGTACGCACTGAGCCTGGTCGGCCGCGTCCACGCGCTGTTCCGCCGATTGGCCACGGCGGTGCCGCCACCGGCCTGACGGCCGGCCGGCGCCCCGGGTCAGATCGCCCGTCAGATCGCCCGTCAGATCGCCCGTCAGGCCGCCCGCATGTCGTCCAGGAAACGCGAGACGAAGCCGCGCAGGTCATCGGCCTCGTGGGACATGCGCTCGGCCGCGTCCAGCACCTGCTGCGAGGCGCCGCGGGTCTCGGCGAACGACGCCGTCACGCCTCCGATGTTGACGGTGACGTCTCGGATGCCGCTGGACGCGCGCTGGATGTTGCCGCTGATCTCGTGGGCGGCCGCTCCCTGCTCGTCCATCGCCGAGGCAATCTCGCCCGAGATGGTGTTGACCGTCTCGATCACCGCGCCGATCTCGCCGATGGCCTCGGCGGACTCGCGGCTGGCCTTCTGGATCGCCGCCACTTGGGTGGCGATCTCGTCGGTCGCCTGGGCGGTCTGGGTGGCCAGGGCCTTGACCTCGGCCGCAACCACCGCGAAGCCCTTGCCGGCGTCGCCGGCGCGCGCCGCCTCGATCGTGGCGTTGAGCGCCAACAGGTTGGTCTGGCCGGCGATGGCGTTGATCAGCCTGACCACTTCGCCGATCTTCTCGGCGCTGTCGACCAGGCTGCGGATGGTGCCGTCGGTCACCCGCACCCGCGCCACCGCCTGGTCCACCACCCGGCTGCTTTCGGCGGCCCGCCGGTTGATCCCGGCGATGGTCGCGGCCAGTTCCTCGCCCGCCGCCGCCACCGTCGCGACATTGGCCGAGGCCGCCTGCGAGGCGCCGGCCACGGCATCGGCCTGGCCGCTGGTGCGCTCGGTCGTCGCCAGCATGCCGCCCGCGGTCGACTGCAGCTCGCTCGCCGCCTCGGTCACCCGGCCCAGCGCCGACACCGCCACGCGGTCGAACTCTCGGGTCAGCGCATCGATATGCGCGGCCCGGCGCTCCCGTGCCGCCTGCGCCCCCGCCTGCTCGGCCGCCAGCCGGTCGGCCTCGATCAGCCCGGCCTTGAAGATCTCGACCGCCTTGGCCATGCCGCCGATCTCGTCGGCGCGGCCCAGGCCCGGAACCGCCACGTCCCGCTCGCCGCCCGCGAGGCGAGTCATGGCCGACGTCATCGCCGTCACCGGCCGCGACAGGCTGCGCCCGATCAGGACCGCGGTCAGCAGCCCCAGCACCAGCGCGACGGCCGACGCCCCGATCATGATCCGGCGGGACCGGGCGATGCTGCCCAGCGTCGAATCCGCCAGGGTGCGCTCCGTCACCTGCCCGGCGTCGGTCAGCGTCTGCGCCTCGGCGGCGATCGCCATGCCCAGCGGCACCAGCGAATCGCGGATCAGGCCGTCACGCTTCAGAGTTGCGGCGACCAGCGCCTCAAAGGTTTGCGTATAGGTCTTGAGCTGGTTTACGAAGACCGTCGCCAGCGTGCGCCGCCCCATGTCCTGGATGCCGGCGACCATGGCGTCGCCGCCCTGCGCCGCCGTCTTGAGCTCGGCCCGCGTCGCCGCGGCCAGGCCTTCCGAGCCCTCGGCCAGGAACCGGGCGCCGACGATGCGGGCCGACTGGAAGTGGGCGAGCGCGCTGCTCGCCTGGCTCAGGGTCTCGAGGTCGCTGCTGGTCTTGGCGCCGGTGATGATCGTCTGCAGGGCGGTTTGCAGCTTGGACGCCAGTCGGGCGGTGCCGTCGATCGCCTGGGCGCGATCCGACTGGGCGGTCAGAACCGAAGCGAAGGATGTGCGGTATTGGGCGATCTCCTGGCCCATATGGCCGATCGTCGACCGCTTGTCCGCATCCGGAATCAGGGCGCCGGTCTCTTCGATGGCTTGCGCCGCCCGGCCCGCCAGGTCCTGGACCGCGGCCCCGTCCTCGTCCCGGCCGTTGAGCAGGAAGGCGGTGGCGCTCAACCGCATGTCGAGCATCAGGCTCTGGATTCGCCCGAGCTGCCCGGTCTCCGCCGCCAGCCGGCCATAGGTGTCGACCACCGTCTCGATGCGGGTCAAGGCCGCAATCCCGATGCCCGCCACCACCAGCAGGAACAGCAGGATGCCGACATTGCCGGCCGCGATACGATGGCCGACCCGCAGCCGGGTCAACAGCCTCAGGGGTGTCATGGCTCCCTCCCAATCCTGCTCGCCCGATCGTGCTTGGCGGCCCGAGCCCTGCTACCTTGCCGGCGCAAGTGTTACCCGAGGCTTAGCAATACTTACACATTTCCGCCAGGAATTTGCGGTATCCATATCGAAATTGGCATGAGTTCTTCGGCCAATGGCATGGCTGCCGCGCTGGGCCGCCGTGAGGGATCGGCGTAAGGCCGGCTACTCCAGCACCTTGTTGGGCAGCATCGGCAGCCGCTGACGCACCTTGGCCAGGACGTCGAAATCCAGCCGCGCCGCGATGAAGCCGGCACCGTCCGAGGCCTGGGCGATGACTGTGCCCCACGGGTCCACGGCCAGGCTGCGGCCATGGTTGCGGCGGCGGCCGCCGGCATAGCTGCCGCACTGGGCGGGCGCCAGCACATAGGCCTGGGTTTCGATCGCGCGGGCGCGCAGCAGTACCGACCAATGGTCCTTGCCGGTGTCGGCGGTGAACACCGACGGCACCAGGATCACGTCGGCGCCGAGACGGGCGAGGCGCTGGAACAGCTCGGGGAAGCGCAGGTCGTAGCAGATCGTGCAGCCGATCCGGCGGCCCTCGAACGGATAGCACACGACCTCGGTGCCCCGCCCGACCGTGGCCGACTCGCGCAGCGGCCGGCCGTCGGGCAGGACCATGTCGAACAGGTGGATCTTGCGGTAGCGCGCCAGCTCCCGGCCGTCGCGCCCGAACACGACGGTGGTGTTGAAATAGGTCTCGCCGTCGCGCTCCAGCAGGCTGCCGCCATGGATCGCGACGCCGTGGCGGGCGGCTGCGCGCGACAGCAGGCTGTAGGCGGCGCCACCAGGCAGGACCTCGGCCGCCGCCTGCCGGACCTCCAGGCTGTCGCTCATGCAGGCGAACAGCTCGGGCAGCGCCAGCAGGTCGGGCCGCTCCACGGCGACCGCAGTGTCGATCAGATGCTCGACTTCGGCCAGGTTGGCGGCCTTGTCCTCGCCCGGGTTGGTCTGGACCAGCACGACTTTCATGGCGGCGGCGATCGGGGCCGGCTCAGGGCTGGGCCGGCGCCACCCGTCGGTAGTAGCGCCGGTCGAGCAGGGCGCCGACCGCCACCGTCTTCCAGCTCCAGCGGTCGTCGCCGCGCACCAGCCTGGCATAGGGCAGCCCGTCGGCGCCGCTCCAGACGTCGCTCACCACCCACACGGTGTTGCGCGTCCCGATCGCCGGCGGATCGCCGGCCGGCTGGAAGCCATCGCCCACCTGGATGCTCATGGCACCGTCCCCCTCTCGCTCACCCCGACAGAGAGAACCGGCGAGGGCGGCCCCGGTTGCAGGCCACCCTGCCCGACCTGCTATGCTGCCGGACGCTGCACCTGATCGTCCAGCTGATCCGCCTGCAGCGCCCACATCCGCGCGAACAGGCCGCCCTGGCGGCGCAGCGCCGCCGGCGGTCCGTCCTCGACGATGCGCCCGTCGCGCATGACCAGAATGCGGTCGAAGCCGCGCAGGGTCGACAGCCGATGCGCCACCGCGACCACGGTGCGGCCGGCCATCAGCCGGTCCAGCGCCTGCTGGATCTCGATCTCGGCCTCGGTGTCGAGCGCCGAGGTCGCCTCGTCCAGGATCAGGATCGGCGCCTCGGTCAGGAAGGCGCGGGCAATGCCCAGGCGCTGGCGCTGGCCGCCCGACAGCTTGATGCCGCGCTCGCCCACCAAGGTGCCGTAGCCGAGCGGCAAGGCGTCGATGAAGCCGTCGGCCGCCGCCGCCCGCGCCGCCGCCGCGACCTCGGCGTCGGTGGCGTCGGGCCGGCCATAGCGGATGTTCTCGGCGATGCTGCGATGGAACAGGGCGATGTCCTGGGGCACCACGGCGATGGCCCGGTGCAGGCAGTCCTGCGCGATGTCGCGGATGTCGGTGCCGTCGATGCGGACCGTGCCTTGGGTCAGGTCGTAGTGGCGCTGCAGCACGGCCAGCAGGGTCGACTTGCCGGCGCCCGAGGCGCCGACGATGCCGACCCGCTGGCCGGCCGGGATCTCCAGGTCGAGCGGCGCCAGCACCGGCAGCGCCCCGGGGGCGGCGCCAGGATAGGCAAAGGCGGCGCCCTCGAAGCGGATCGCGCCCCGTGCCGCGCGGAACGGCCGGGGATCGGGCGCGTCGACCACGTCATGGGGCAGGCCAATGGCGTCAAGCGCCTCGGAGATGCGCGCCACGTGCTGGGTCAGGTCCACCAGCACCAAGGCCAGATCGCGGCTGCCGTGCAGCACGGTCAGGCACAGGGTGGTGGTCATGACCACGTCGCCCGGGGTCATGCGCTGGGCCTGCCACAGCAGAACCGACCACAGCATGATCCCGGCCGTGACCGCCCACAGGGTCAGGTCGTGGCCCATGCGCAGCCGCTCCATGTACAGCCAGGCCAGGCGATGGGCCTTGGCCTCGCTGCCGAGGCGCGCCGCCAGCCGCGTCCGCTCGCGGCCCCGCGCCGCGAAGGCGCGCACCGACCAGGCGTTCGACACCACGTCGACGAGCTCGCCGCCGACCGCCGACACCTCGTTGCCATGGGCCTCGTGCAGGGGCGCGCTGCGCAGGCCGACCCAGCCCGCCGCCGCCGAGATCGCCAGCACCGCCAGCGCCATGGCGCCGGCGATGCGGGAATCGATCGAGGCCAGGATCAGGCCGGCGCCGACGAACTGCGCCAGCTTGGGGATGATGCTCCAGGCCAGGCTGCACAGGATCGTGTGCACGGCATTGGCCGCGGCATTGATCTTGTTGGCCAGGGCCCCCGCGAACCGGTCGGCGAAATAGCTGGCGGCGTGGCCGGTCAGGTGATGGAACAGGTCCAGGCGCAGGTCGGCGGTCAGGCGCGTGAACGCGAACGAACCGGTCATGCCGCTGGCGCGCCAGCACAGGTTCTCGACACCCGTGGCGGCCAGGAAGCAGCCCAGCGCCACCCACACCGGCTGGGCCCCGTGGCCCATCAGGGCGTCGACCAGCAGCTTCATGCCGTACTGGGTGCCGATCCCCAGGAGCGTCGCCGCGACCACCGCGGCCAGCACGCCGGCGTTCAGGACGCGATGCCGCCACAGATAGTAGGCGATAAAGGACAGCGGCCGCCGCGGGAACGCCGGGCGCGCGACTTCGGACTGAGACATGACGGCGGATCGGGACCTGTCGGGAATGGCGGGACAGCGTTAACCGGTTCAGGCTAGCAAAAGCTAATTAAGCTTCCGTAACGCCACCGCCATATGGTCTAGGCGTGGGGCTTCTTCAGGATGGCGAAGAAGTCGCGGGCGTCGTTGCCAGTGACGAAGCGCGGCTGGCTGTCGCCCATGCTGCGGTTGAGCGGCTGGGCGGCCAGATGCCCGTCCGGCTTGGCCTCGATCACCGCGGCATAGGTCAGGACCGGCAGGTTCATGTCCAGGTGCATGGCATAGGTGCAGCCATAGGCGGCGAAGATCCGCGCCAAGGTGTCGGGCACCGCGTCGGTGAAATAGCCATAGACCAGCCATCGGCCCTGCGGCCGTTCGAGCAGGCAGGCGCCGGCGCGCAGCGAGCGCAGGTTGCCGTCATTGTTGCCCGACCAGTTGCCGCGCACCTCGTCATGAACCAGGGGCCCTGGCACGCCCGGTCCGCCGGTCGGCGAGCGCTCCAGGATCGGCACCCCGTTCTGCCGCGCCGAGACCACGGACGCCAGCGCTACCGGGTCGACCTGACGCCAGGTGACCATGCCGAAGGTGCCGTCGGTGGTCGTCCACATGGTCGCCAGCCCGTCCTTCAAGGAACTCAGCTGGACCCCGGCTTCGACGAAGCCGTAATGGGTGCCGTTGTTCTGGACGGCCATGCCGCCGCCGCGGAAGGCCCCGTGCTCGCGCTTGTAACCGCCGGTGAACACCGCGGCCACGCGCGACCGGTCCCAGGGTGCCACCGCGCCGACCCGGACCAGCGGCGATACCGTGGCGAAGCCGTCGGGCCCGCCGCCGGTATGGACCACGTGCGGCCGCGACGACCAGCCGGTGCCGGGATGAACCGCGCCGACATGGTACTCGACCTCGTACTCGGCCAGGTCGAAGGCCAGCAGATAGGCGGCCGAGTTGGCCCAGGGCGAGGTGTCGCGCGGCCCGGGGACCGCCTCCGGCGTCATCATCGACACGAACACGCCGGGCTGGGCGGCAGCGGCATACCAGGCGCCGAGCGCCAGCGGCCCGGCCGTACCGTCGGCCAGGGCGATGCCCAGCCCGCGCGGCGCGATGCCGCGCCCGGCATAGGGCGGCGCCATGGACGCGGCCGGGGGTGCGGCCGGCGGCGCGCGCTCGGCCCGGGCGGCGCCGGCATAGTCGGCCTGCTCGGCCTCGGCGCCGACGGCGATGGTGTTCTTGTAGAAATTGATCAGCATCTCGCTGCCGGGCAGCGACTCGCGGATGCCGTCGATCAGGGCTTCCTGGGTGCTCTGGCCACCATGCGTGACCGCCCGCGCCCAGATCCGGCCGTTGCAGATCGGGAAGCGCGGCCCCGGATGCGGCGTCAGCAGCCCGTCCGGCCCGTCGATCGGGCAGCGCTCGGCGCGGCCATGCGCCAGCACCAGGAAGCCGCCTTGAGCCAGGGCGAACAGCT
The DNA here is from genome assembly GCA_964511405.1 of uncultured Comamonadaceae bacterium. Lineage (GTDB taxonomy): Bacteria > Pseudomonadota > Alphaproteobacteria > Elsterales > Elsteraceae > CAZEFK01. Next base: position 20,409 of record CAZEFK010000127.1, read on the forward strand.
GATCGTGCGGATCCGGGTTCTCCAGATGCACGGCATGGCGGCCGCCGTCGCGGTCGACGCGGGTGAGGAGATACCAGCGGTTCACCCGCTGATTGAGATTGCTGAGGGTCAGGCTGCCCTCGGCACTCTCGGCGCTGGTGACCTGCTGGTTGAACTGCAGGCTCAGCACGTCCTGGGCGCGGGCGGCAGCCGGCGCGGCCACCGCCAGCGCCAGCGCCAGCGCAGCCACGACCGGACGCCACGGCATCAGGGACGAAACGGTATCGGGAAACGGCATCCGGCGACGACCACAGAGCGACACGCGCTTACAGGCTACCAACAATTGCGCAGACGATGTTACCTGCGGAAGAAATTTGCCACACTGCGGCATTTGGGCAACAGCTAGGGATACATCTTGTCCCATACCGCCTTGGTGCCCGGCATTGGAATGTGGAGGGTGAGATCCAATACCGGCCCAGGAAGGCGGTCCGGCACGCGGGGCAAAGGGCGAGCCTGGGCGAACATCTGCTCGACCGCATATCGAAGGGTCGGGGACGTCCCGCGCGGAAACTGGAGATCGACCAAGCCGCCGTTCCGGTTGAGCTCCAGGTCCACGGACAAAGTGGTATCGGGTCCAGGCTCGAAGAATGGTTTGAGCGGGCCGTGATGTGCCATCACCGCGTCCGAGACTGCGGCGAGATATTCATCCAAAACAGCGGTCACGGGATCGTGCCCGCTCCCGCCGCCTGCCGGCGAGTCCGGTACGGCCAGGCCCGCGATCTCGGACCTGTTCGGCACCCGGGCCGGCGGGCTGTCGGGCATCGGCGGCGCATTCCGGGGCAGCGAGCGCTTGGCAGCCGCCGGCGGCTTCGGCTTCTCGGCCGCCGGTTGGGCCGCCGGTTGGGGCTGCGGCGCCGGCTTGGGTGGCGCCTCGGCCGCGGGCTTGGGCTCCGGCAGCTCGACCGGCGGGGCCGGCGCCAGTGGCGGCGGCGGCGCAACGACGGGCGGCGTTGGCGCGCTCGCCGCGGCGGCCGCCTGCGGCGGTGGCGCCGACGGTGGTTCGGGGACCGGCGGCACGGG
>CAZEFK010000128.1:0-21442 GCA_964511405.1 uncultured Comamonadaceae bacterium
CCAGATGCAGCAGGGTCGCCGCCGGCTTGCCGGCCATGCGGGCATAGCCGTCGGCCGCACCGGTGACCACGCCTTCGAACAGGCCGAGCACGCAACGCATGCCGTCGACCCGGTCCAGCGCCGCCACGAAATGCATCTCGGAGGTGCCGGGATTGGTGAAGCAGGTATCGATGCCGCCCGCAACCAGCGTGCGCACCAGGCTTTCCGCGCCATTCATGGAAGAACTCGGGCTCGACGACGATCCGGCCATTTCGGCCGCCGCCCGGGCCCAAGTCAACGACCAGACGACAGCGGCTACACCACCTCGTTCCGGGCCAGGCCGACCGTCAGGTAGTAATCCATCGGGCTCTGCCCCGACCGCCGCGCATCCGCGTTCCGGGCCAGGTAGTCGCTGCCGCTGAAGCTGGCCGACGGATCGCGCCCCTCCCGCCAGCCGAACAGCTCGTAATGCAGCAACGGGTCGATGCCGGCCGCGGCGACGTCCGGGTTATGGGCCAGGTAGTACTGGGTGTCGAAGAGGCTGTTGGGGTTGCGCCCCTCGCGCCAGCCGAACCGGTCGTAATCGGTGGCGGCGCCGGTGCCGGTGCCGGCGCGATCGCTGTCGGCATAGACCATGGCGTAGTAGCCGGTGTCGACGCCGCCGACATAGGGGCCGATCTCGGTGGTGGCGATGGCGACGCCGCTGGTTTGCCCGGACGCCCGGTCCTGGGCCGCGACATATTGGGCGATCTGGCCGACCGCATCGGGGGTGAGCCGGGTATAGCCGTCGGTCTCGGTGCTGGCCCAGGCGACCACACCAAGCGCCTCGGGGCGACCGGTCACCGGGTCGGTGCGGTAGACCGGGCTGCCGCTGTCGCCGGGCGAGATATCGAGATGGGTGCTGTAGAGCTCGGTCGAGTCGGCCGAGTCGATCTGGCCCGAAACCGTGTACTGCTCCTGCCCATCGCCCTTCTCGCCCGGATAGCCGGCGGTCGTGGCGGCCATGCCGGCGTAGCTCGACGCTGCACCGGTCGCATAGAGGCTGAAGGTCGTGGGCGTGAACCCGGCCGGGTTGGCCACCGTCAGGACGGCATAATCGTAGCCTTCGTCCTGCACGCTCGCCCAGGCCGGGTCGATGGCGAACCGGGTCACCGCCAGCGTCGGACCGGCCTGGGTCGCGCCGTTCTTGCCGGGCGTGACGGTCAGGCCGGCGGTCCAGCCGCCGTCGGCCTGGTCGTAGACGACATGGCCGGCGGTCACCAAGTGGATGGGATCGATGAAGAAGCCGGTCGCCGAATAGGCTTGGCCGTCGGGGAACACGCCCTGGATGTACGCGATCCCGTCATTCGGGCGGGCGCCTGAATTGGCCACCGGCGTGCGGTCGTCGAGGCCGAAAACGCCGATCGTCGCGCTCATGAGCGTCCTTTCTGCCGCGATCCGAGGCTGCCACGCTAGACCGTGGCAGCTCCCGGATTCGATGCGGCGGGTCGCCCTCGCTATGAACCGGCGAGGACGCGGTCGACGGCGCTGGCCACGGCCTTGAGCGAGGCGGTCATGATGTTGGCGTCGAGCCCGACGCCGTGGAGCACCCGCCCGTCCGCGGTCCGCACCTGAACATAGCATGCGGCGGTGGCCCCGGCACCCGCGCCGACCGCGTGCTCACGATAGTCGACCACGCCCACATCGATCCCGCAGCGCGATCGCACGGCATCGATGAAGGCGTCGATCGGGCCGTTGCCGACGCCCTCGATCTCGACCGCCTGGCCGCGGATCCGGACGGTGGCCGCGAGGCGCCGGCGTGCCGGCTGCTCCCGATCAGGCATGAGGTTGTAATCGGCGAGCGCGAAGCCCGGCCCGTCGCCCAGATAGGTCGCCTGGAACAGCGCCCAGATGTCGGCCGCCGTCGCCTCCTTGCCGGTCGCGTCGGTCCGCTCCTGGACCACCCGGCTGAACTCGACCTGCAGCGAGCGCGGCAGGTCCAAGCCGTAGTCGGCTTTCAGCAGATAGGCGATGCCGCCCTTGCCCGACTGGCTGTTGACCCGGATCACCGCCTCGTAGGATCGGCCCAGATCCTTGGGGTCGATCGGCAGGTACGGCACCTCCCACAGCTCGTCATTGCGCCGGGCCAAGGCATCGAAGCCCTTCTTGATCGCGTCCTGGTGCGAACCCGAGAACGCGGTGAACACCAACTCGCCGCCATAGGGATGGCGTGGATGGACCGGGATCTGGTTGCAGTACTCCACGGTGCGGACGATCTCGGGCACGTCGCCGAGGTCCAGCCCGGGGTCGATGCCCTGGGTGAACAGGTTGAGGCCCATGGTCACCAGGTCGACATTGCCGGTGCGCTCGCCATTGCCGAACAGCGTGCCCTCGACGCGGTCGGCGCCGGCCATCAGCGCCAGCTCCGCCGCCGCAACCCCGGTGCCGCGGTCGTTGTGCGGATGGATGCTGACAATGACCCGGTCGCGATCGCGGATATGGCTGCAGAACCACTCGATCTGGTCGGCATAGACATTCGGCGTGGCCATCTCGACGGTCGAGGGCAAGTTCAGGATCACCCGGCGCGCCGCGGTCGGCCGCCAGACGTCCATGACCGCCTCGCAGATCTCGACCGCGAAGTCGAGCTCAGTGCCGGTGAAGCTTTCGGGCGTGTATTCATGGACGATGTCGGTTCCGGACATGCCGGCCGACAGCTCGGCGATCAGGCGCGCGCCGCTGCGCGCGATCTCGACGATGCCGTCGCGGTCCAGGCCGAACACCACGCGCCGCTGCACCGTCGAGGTCGAGTTGTAGAGATGCACGATGGCGCGGCGGGCGCCCCGGATGCTCTCGTAGGTCCGCCGGATGAGTTCGGGGCGCGACTGGGTCAGGACCTGGATGGTCACGTCGTCGGGGATCCGGTCGGTCTCGATCAGCTCGCGGATGAAATCGAAGTCGGTCTGCGAGGCCGCTGGGAACCCGACCTCGATCTCCTTGAACCCCAGCCGCACCAGCAGGTCGAACAGGCGCCGCTTGCGGTCGGCGCCCATCGGTTCGATCAGCGCCTGGTTGCCGTCGCGCAGGTCGACGCTGCACCAGGTCGGCGCGTGGGCGATGACCTGCGACGGCCAGCGGCGGTCGGCCAGGGCGATGGGCTGGAACGGACGGTACTTGTGGATCGGCATGATGGACATGGCAGCAGCTCCCGCGCCGGTCGCGGCCAGGGGCCGGCGACCGGGACTCGGACGGATTGACAGCGGTGGGTGGGGCGACGGCAGACCGCGGCGCGCTCAGGCGCTGCGGTCGGTGCTAAGTCGCCGGCCGAATCCGGCTTGCGGACGGCGCGCGGTCAGGCCCGCCGGTGCGGACGCTGGGCTGCAGGCTGCAAAAACAGAAGACATGACACCGAAGACCGTGGATCTTGCCCGATAAACACAAGCGCGGCGGCGCTGGTTACAGCGCCGTGGTCGTAAGTCGCTGAGTGTCGGTGCCAAGCCGGCGGGTCATGATGCGCGCGAGGATGCGGCCGACGGGCCCGATCGTCAAGGCTATTGCCGCATGCGACGGGATGCCGCGCCGGCGCGCCGAGGCTCGGCCGTGTCACGTCGACCGGATCGACGGCTCGCGACAGGCCCGCCACCATGACGACGCTGGGATTGACGGCAGGGTTCGTGCCGGCCCCGGATACGGGCCCGCGGCATCCGGCCAGGGTGTCTCGAAGAGGCCGCGCCGCCGTGGGTCCGAGTTCCTTCCCGCCTGCGGACGATGGCGGCCCCAGCGACGACAGCCTGATGGCGGCGATCGGATCCGGCGACCAGGCTGCGTTCCGGATGCTGGCGCGCCGCCACCTGCCCCGGGTCGTCCGCATGGCCCAGCGCATGCTGGCCAATCCGACCGATGCCGAGGAGGTCGGCCAGGAAGCCATGGTCCGGGCCTGGCAGGTCGCGGGCCGCTGGCAGGCCGGCGGCGCCCGTTTCACCACCTGGCTCTACCGGATCACGCTCAACCTGTGCATCGACCGCATCAGGCGGCCGACATTCGCGGCCCTCGACCAGGTCGAGGAGCCGCCCGACCCGGCGCCCGGGGCCGATGCCATGGTCGAAGCCGCCCAGCGCCGCGCCAAAGTCGCCGACGCGCTGCGCCGGCTGCCGCCGCGGCAGCGCGCGGCGCTCACGCTCTGCTACTATGAAGGCCTGAGCTGCGCCGAAGCCGCCCAGGTCCTGGCGCTCAGGGTTTCCGCCGTCGAATCGCTCCTGGTCCGCGGTCGGCGGCGGTTGCGCATCGCGCTCGATGCGCTTAGACCGGACCGTGACGGGGATACCCCATGACGCTCGATCAGTTCCTCAAAATGCTGGATCTGTACGGCGCCGATCTCACCCGGTGGCCGGCGGCCAAACGCGCCGCCGCCGCCGACCTGGTCAGCCGCTCGGCGGAAGCCCGCCGCGCGCTCGACGAGGCCGGAGAGTTCGACCGCCTGCTCGATCTCGTCGACGATCCGGTCCGGCCGGACCAGATCGAACGCAGCCTGGCCGGCGCGCTGGCCCGGATCGGCCGCCCGGCGCCGCGGCGGACCTTCGCTGCGGCGCTGGCATTCTGGGCGCCGCGGGCGACGGCGCTGGCGGCGGCGGCCGTCGTCGGCTTCGTGGTCGGCTCGGCCGTGCTCGACTGGCGCGACCGCAGCGGCCTCGGCCAAGCCGGGGTCAGCGCCTTCATTCAGCCGATCTTCGTGTTCCCGTCTTGACGCGTCTGTTCGCGGGCCGGGACTGGCGCACCCCGGCGCTGGCCGTCTCCGTCCTGCTCAACCTGTTCATGGTGGGCTGGGAGGCGTCGCATCTGTTCCACCGCGGCCCGCCGCCCGGGCCGTCCGAGATGATCCAGGGGCTGGTCGATCGGCTGGCCGCCCGCCTGGATCCCGCCGATGCCGCGATCCTGCGGGCCAGCTACGCGGCCCGGCACGCCGAGCTGCCGACACAGGACCGGGACCAGCTGCGGGTTTTGATGGGCCGGATCCGCGCCGCCTTGACCGCCGATCCGTTCGACCCGGCGGCCCTGGACGCCGCCTTGCGCGACGGCGAGGAGCGCCGCGCCGCCTTCGACCGCGTGGTCCGGGCCATCGCGGTCGACGCGGCCAGCCGGATGTCGCCGGCCGGCCGCCGCACCGTCGCCGAGTTCGGCCCGCGCTAGCTATTCGCCGGGCGCCGGCTGCCGGCTTTCCCGCCAGTGCCGGCGCACATGCAGCGCCACCAGTGCCAGGACCCCGGCCACGATGACGATGTCGAACCGGTGGAGCAGCGTCTTCAGCGTCGGATCGGACTGCCAGCGCTCGCCCAGCATGGCGCCGACATAGGCGAGCAACAGACACCACGGCCATGAGCCGAGGAAGGAATAGATCTGGAACTTCAGCTGCGGCACGCCGCTGATGCCGGCGGGCAGGCTAATGAAGGTGCGCACCACCGGCAGCAGCCGCGCGATGAACACTGCGCCGGCACCGTAGCGGGCGAAGAACCGGTCGGCCCGCGCCAGGTCGGCACGGCTCATCAGGATGTAGGCGCCCCAGCGCTCGATCAGCGGCCGCCCGCCATAGCGGCCGACATAGTAGGCGACGGTCGAGCCGACATTGCAGCCGACCGCGCCGGCAGTCGCCACCAGCCACAGGTCGAGCTGGCCGGTCGACACCAGGTAGCCCGAGAACGGCATGATGATCTCGGACGGCAGCGGGATGCAGGCGCTCTCGACAGCCATCAGCAGGACGATGCCGAGATAGCCGCCGGCCGCGATCACCGCGACGATCCAACCGGCGAGCAGAGCGATGATGCTTTCGATCACGAAGCGGTGGTCCTATCGCGGTGGTCCGGGCAACTTGGTGAGGGCGGCGGGACTCGAACCCGCACGACCGAAGTCTCCGAGTTTTAAGCTCGGTACGTCTACCGATTCCGTCACGCCCTCACGGGTCCGAGATGTGCCAGCGGCGCGGGCCCGAGGCAACTATGGCGTGGGCAACTACGGCGTCGGCTCCTCGACCGGGGTGCCGCCATGGCGCAGCACCAGTTCGCGGATCGCCTGGGCCGCCTGCTCCAGGCGCTCCGGGTCGGCGGCCCGCGCGACCAGGCTGGTGCCGTGGCGGCCGTGCCGGTGGAACGGATAGCTGCCGATGTCGACGGTCGGGAACCGGGCCTGCACCGCCGCCAGGTCCGCGGCGATCACGCCTTCGGCCAGCCCGCAGTCGATGGCGCGCGACCGCAGCGGCGGCCCGCCGGCCAGCCGCGGCGCCGCCGCGTCGAGCATCGCCCGCATGATCTCGGGCACGCCCGCCAGCACGAAGACATTGCCGATCTGGAACCCGGGAATCTTGGAGACCGCGTTGGCGATCAGCGTGGCGCCGGCCGGGATCTCGGCCATCCGCAGCCGCGCCTCGGTCAGGCCGCCGGGCGGATAATGGGCCTCCATCATCTGCACGATGCCCGCATCGCGCACCAGCGGGACGCCGAAAGCCTTGGCGATCGACGCCGATGTGATGTCATCGTGGGTCGGCCCGATGCCGCCGGTCGTGAACACATAGGTATAGCGGGCGCGCAGGGCGTCGACGGCCGCGATGATCTCGGCCTCGATGTCGGGCACCACCCGCGCCTCGCCGAGCCGGATGCCGAGGCCGCCGAGCGTGGCGGCGATGTAGGCCAGGTTGGCGTCCTGCGTGCGCCCGGACAGGATCTCGTTGCCGATGATCAGGACGGCGGCGTCGGCAGGCATCGGGGACCTCATGGCGGTGGCGGCCCCATCACAGCGCCACCGGGCCGGCGATGACAAGCCGGGGACGGCGCTGCATGATGCGGCCGCGATGCTCCTTCCACCCCTGGTATCGGCGCGGCTGGTCCGCCGCTATAAGCGGTTCCTGGCCGACGTCCGCTTCGCCGACGGCCGCGAGGCCGTCGCCTACTGCCCCAATCCCGGCAGCATGCTGGGCCTGGCCGAGCCCGGATCGACGGTGTGGCTGGCCGCGGCGGCCGGCAAGCTGGCCTGGCGCTGGGAGCTGGTCGAGGCCGACGGCACCCTGGTCGGCATCAACACCGCCCATCCCAACCGCCTGGCCGAAGCGGCGATCACGGCCGGGCTGATTCCGGAGCTCGCGGGCTATGCCGCGATGCGGCGCGAGGTGCGCTATGGCCGCAACAGCCGGGTCGACCTGCTCTTGACGGATCCGGCACGGCCTCCGACCTACGTCGAAGTCAAGAACGTGCATCTGCGCCGGGAGCGGCGGGCCGAATTTCCGGACTGCGTGACCGCGCGCGGCGCCAAGCACCTCCGGGAGCTTGCCGAGGTGGTCGCTGGCGGCGGGCGGGCTGTCATGCTGTATGTCGTGCAGCGCGACGACTGCGACGGCTTTGCACTCGCCGCCGATCTCGATCCCGGCTATGCAGCGGGATTCCAGGCGGCGCGGGCGGCGGGCGTCGAGGCGCTGTGCTATGCTTGCGCCGTCAGTCAGTCGGCGATTGAATTGAAGGCACCGCTTCCGGTGATGGATGGCCCATGACCCTTGTCGACGCAGCGCATGATTGGGACGACGGCTCGGCGCGGATCAAACGCCACCAGGCCGCCGACTTCGAGGCCATGCGCCGGGCCGGCCGGCTGGCCGCCGAGACGCTGGATTTCATCACGCCCTATGTGAAGCCCGGCATCACCACCGGCGAGCTCGACCGGCTGTGCCACGAGTTCATCGTCGGTCGCGACGCCATCCCGGCGCCGCTGGGCTATCGCGGCTTTCCGAAGTCGATCTGCACCAGCATCAACCATGTCGTGTGCCACGGCATTCCGGGCGATCGGAAGCTGGAGGACGGCGACAGCCTCAACATCGACGTGACCGTCATCCTGGACGGCTGGCACGGCGACACCAGCCGCATGTTCACGGTCGGCCAGGTCCCGCTCAAGGCGCGCCGCCTGATCGACGTCACCTACGAAGCCATGATGCGCGGCATCGAGGTGGTCAAGCCCGGCGCCACGATCGGCGACATCGGCTACGCCATCCAGCGCTATGCCGAAAGCCACCGCTTCTCGGTGGTCCGCGACTTCTGCGGCCACGGCGTCGGCCGGGTGTTCCACGACGCCCCGTCGATCCTGCATTTCGGCCGGCCCGGCGAGGGCGTCACCCTGGCGCCCGGCATGTTCTTCACCGTCGAGCCGATGATCAACGCCGGCCGCTACGACGTGAAGGTGCTGTCCGACGGCTGGACCGCGGTGACCAAGGACAAGTCGCTGTCCGCCCAGTTCGAGCATTCGATCGGCGTCACCGAGACCGGCTACGAGATCTTCACCCTGTCGCCAGCGGGCCTGCATCGCCCGCCCTATGACTGACCGGGAGCCCGAGCCGCCGGCCGATTCCCCGGCTGATCCCCGCAAGGGCCACCGCCAGCGGCTGCGCGACCGCTTCCTGGCGGGCGGCGCCGATGCCCTGCCCGACTACGAGCTGCTCGAGCTTTACCTGTTCGGCTTCGTGGTCCAGCAGGACACCAAGCCGCTCGCCCGGGAGCTGATCCGGCGCTTCGGCGGCTTCGCCGAAGCGATCACGGCCGACCCTGCCGAGCTCGCGACGGTCAAAGGCGCCGGCCCGACCGTGGTCGCAGGCTTGAAGGTGCTGCAGGCGGCCGCCGTCCGCCTGGCCCAGGCCCAGGTCATCAACCGGCCGGTGCTGTCCTCCTGGACCAGCCTGCTCGACTATTGCCGCACCGCCATGGCCTGGGGCCGGACCGAGCAGTTCCGCATCCTGTTCCTGGACCGCAAGAACGTGCTGATCGCCGACGAGCTGCAGCAGAGCGGCACGGTCGACCATACGCCGGTCTACCCGCGCGAGGTGGTCAAGCGTGCGCTCGAACTCGACGCCTCGGCGCTGATCCTGGTCCACAACCACCCCTCGGGCGACCCGACCCCCAGCCGCGCCGACATCGAGATGACCCGCGAGGTCCAGAAGGCGGCCGCTGCGCTCGGGCTGGTGATCCACGACCACCTGGTCATCGGCCGCACCGGCCACGCCAGCTTCAAGGGGCTGGGGCTGCTGTAGCGCCCCCGGTTCCCCGTGCTTGTTCCCAGACCCGCCGCAACAATTGCAAAATGTAGGCCTAAGGACTATATTATGACCTGGTCTGGTCCGTTGTGAACGTCTTCGCTACCAAGGAGTTCGCCCGATTTGCCCGGAAAGCCGGACTGACGGCCGATAGGCTCTTGAAAGCCGCGCAGGCGGTCGCAACGGGCCACTTCGACGCCGACCTCGGCGGCGGGGTGTTCAAGCAGCGGGTGGCGCACGATGGCGGCGGCAAGTCCGGCGGCTTTCGCACGCTGATCGTGTTCAAGCTGGGCGGACACAGCTTCTTCGTTCATGGCTTTGCCAAGAACGCGAAGGCGAATGTGACGCCCAAGGAGCTGAAGGCATTGAAGGCTTTGGCGTCTGTCCTCAACGGCATGGGCACTGACGCCTTGAAAAAGGCACTCGCCGCTGGCGAGCTGACAGAACTGGAGGCAAGAACCCATGGCGTCGAAGACGAGGCGGAAAGCTGAGTCCGGGATTCTGGCGTCGGTTCACAAGACGGTCGTCGGGCTTCACGAGGCAGGCGTTGTCGATAAGGCGACGATGAGGGAGTTCGACGTTCTCTGCCTGACGCCAGTCGCTCCCATGAGCTCTGACGAAATCCGAGCGCTGCGGGAGCGGGAACAGGTCTCACAGCCGGTGTTCGCCCATTATCTCAACGTCCGGAAGGACGCCGTCAGCAAATGGGAACGCGGGGAGAAGCGGCCGGATGGCCCGTCGCTGAAGCTCTTAAACCTCGTGCGGAAAAATGGGCTAAAGGCTATCGCCTGAGCAAGACCACTTAGGGGCAGCCACACTCGCCCCGTAAGACCCGAGAACCACGCCTGGCATGAGCACGGGCTTATCGGCTCTACTTGCCTTTCCAGACCGGCGCTCGCTTCTCGGCAAAGGCCTTGAATCCTTCCTGGTTGTCTTCCGAGCTGTAGAGGATGTCGACGGTTCGGAACTTGCGCTTGGTGATCCAGTTCATCGCCTCCTGGAACCCCATGCTCTCGGCTTCCCGCGCCACCTCCTTGATCGATGCGAAGACCAGCGGCGGGCCGCCGGCGAGAAGGCGGGCGATCGCCCACACGCGCTCCTCCAGCTGGTCGGCGGGCAGCACTTCGTTGACCAGACCCCAGCGTTGCGCCTCGGCCGCGTCCATCCAGCGGCCGGTGAAGAGCAGATCCATCGCGACGTGGTAGGGAATGCGCTTGGGCAGCTTCACGGTGGCGGCGTCGGCCAGCGTGCCGGCCCTGATCTCGGGAAGCGCGAAGGCGGAATGGGCTGAGGCGTAGATCAAGTCGCAGGACAGGGCGAGCTCGAAGCCGCCGCCGACCGCCATGCCGTTGACGCAGGCGATGACCGGCTTGTTGAGGTCGCGCAGTTCCTGCAGTCCGCCGAAGCCGCCGACCCCGTAGTCGCCGTCCACCGCGTCGCCGCTGGCCGCGGCCTTGAGATCCCAGCCTGCGGAAAAGTACTTGTCGCCGGCGGTCCGCATGATGGCAACACGGAGATCCGGGTCGTCGCGGAAGGCCTGGAAGACCAACCCCATCTGACGCGACGTCGCCAGATCGATCGCATTGACCTTTGGCCGATCGAGCGTCACTTCGAGGATGGCGCCCTCGCGCCGGGTCGTGACGACCGTGTTCAACGCGGTTCTCCCTCCGCAACACTGATCAACGCGTCGGCGATCCAGGCGCCTTTGCCGTCGCCCCGCACGATCAGCGGGTTGATGTCCATTTCCGCGATGCGGTCGGCATGGGCCAGCGCGAAGCCGGCGATGGCCTCGATGGCCCGAATGGCGGCGCCTTGGTCCGCCGTCTTGCGGCCCCGGTAGCCGTCGAGCAGCGGGAACAGCTTGAGGCCGCGCAGGGCCGCCTCGATCTCGGCGCGGCTCGCCGGCAGCAGCAGGGTGGCCGTATCTTCGAGCAGCTCGACCAGAACGCCGCCCGAGCCCACCGTCAGCACCGGACCGAAGAGCGGATCGCGTCTGACCCCGACGATCAGCTCGGCGATACCGCCTTGGACCATGCGTTCGACATAAAGCCCCGATCCCAGGCCGCGCAGCCGATCCGCGGCCACCCGCAGCGCCGGTTCGTCGGCGATATCGAGCACAACGGCGCCGGCCTCGCTCTTGTGGGCGAGCCCAAGCGCCTTGAGCGCCACCGGAAAGCCCAATTGCCTGGCCCGTGCGACCGCTGAGTCGGCATCGGCGCATGCGCCACCGTCGGGAACCGGCAGGCCGCTCGTCGCAAGCCATGACTTGGCCGCCGCTTCGGACAGGGTCGCGGTTGCCGTCCTTGACGGGCCGGCCGATCCGACCACCGGCGGCGGCGCCTGATTTGCCCACGCCCTGCCGATGGCGAGGGCGGCTTCCGCCGCGTCGAGGGCCTCGGCAATGCCGTGGATCGGCACGATCCCGCGCCGGAACAGCGCCCGCGCGGTATCTTCGGGCAGGTTCTCGCTCATCGTGGCGACGATCGCGCCCCGCGCCCGGTTGGCCTTCAGGGCGGCCGCAAAAGCCTCGACGGCTGGCCACCACGCCGCATCCGAGCACAGGTCCCGCCTGGGGAAATCGAGCACCAGCAGGTTCAGGTCGTAGCCGCCGGCCGTCATGGCGGTCATGGTCGCGGTCAGGGCCGGCAGGTCGCCCCAGATGAACGTGTTGTAGTCGAGAGGATTGGCGATCGCGACCAGCGGTCCCAGCGCCTGCCGGAGCGGTGCGGCCTGCTCGGGCGCGATCGGCGGAAAGTGGACCGAACGCCCGACCGCGCTATCGGCCATGAGCGCGGCTTCGCCGCCGGAGCAGCTCATGGACGACAGCCGCCCGCCGGTCAGCGGACCGCCGCCATGCAGCAGCTTGAGCGTCTCGAGCAGAGCCGGAACGCTCCGGACCCGGGCGATGCCCAAGCGCTCGAGAAAGGCGCCCGCGGCCGAGTCCGACCCGGCCAGCGAGGCGGTATGCGAGACCGTCGCCGCTTGGGCCTGGTCCGAGCGGCCGACCTTGACGGCCACGATCGGCTTGCCCAGGGCGCGCGCCCGGGCGGCGAGCGTCTCGAAGCCGACCACCGAGTCGAAGCCCTCGATATGCAGGCCGAGTGCGGACACGCGCTCGTCTTCAAGAAAGGCGAGCGCCATCTCCGAAAGCCCGGTCTGCGCCTGGTTGCCCGCCGTCGCGATGAAGGCAACAGGCAGCCCGCGCTGCTGCATCGTCAGGTTCAGGGCGATGTTCGAGGACTGGGTGATGATGGCCGCGCCGCGCTCGCCGTCCGCCAGGCGTCTGCCGCCATGCTGATCGGGCCACAGCAGCGCGCCGTCGGCATAGTTGATCAGCCCGTAGCAGTTCGGCCCAATCATCGGAACCTCGCCCGCCGCCTCGATCAGCGCCTGCTGCAAGCGAGCGCCCTCGGCGTCGTCCGCCTCGGTTTCGCGAAAGCCCGCCGCAAAGCAAACCACCCCGCCCGCGCCACGCGCCCGAAGCGCCCGCATGACCTCGATCGTCAGGCGCCGATTGACGGCGATGAAGGCGGCATCCGGCGGGCCCGGCAGGGCCGCGACCGACCGGTAGGCCGGCAACCCGGCCACGGTCTCCTTCCTCGGATGCACCGGCCAAAGATCGCCGGCGAACCCCAGCTTCAGCGACTGTTCGACCACCGCCGTGCCGAACGCGCCGCCGCCGATCACCGCGATGGATCTCGGCCGCAGAAGACGCCCGAGCCGGGTCATCCGCCCACTGCCCTGAGCAGCGCGCGCGAGATGATGTGCCGCTGGATCTCGGACGTGCCCTCCCAGATGCGCTCGACCCGGGCATCGCGCCAGATCCGCTCCAGCGGCAGGTCATCCATCAGCCCCATGCCGCCATGGATCTGGATCGCTTCATCGGCCACGAAGGCCAGCATCTCGCTGGCCTTGAGCTTGGCCATGGCCATGTCCTGGTCCGTCACGGTGCCGGCATCGACCTTCCAGCCGGCCTCCATCACCAGCAAGGTTGCGGCCTTCAGCTCCATGGCCATGTCGGCGAGCTTGAACGAGACGCCTTGGAACTTTCCGATCCGCTGGCCGAACTGCTCCCGGCTGGCCGCATAGGCGACCGCCTGTTCAAGCGCACGCTCGGCCCGGCCGAGGCAGGTGGCGCCGACCTGAAGGCGCGTGGCGCCAAGCCAGGAATTGGCGAGTTCGAACCCGCGATGCACCTCGCCCAGCACTTGGCTGGCCGGCAGTCGGCAATTGTCGAACTCCAGGATGGCGTTGGTGTAGCCCCGGTGCGAGACGTTGCGGTAGCCGTCGCGGACGGTGAAGCCCGGCGTCCCCTTGTCGACGAAAAAAGCGGTGATCAGCGTGCGCGGGCCCCGCGGTCCGTCTTCTGCGCCGGTGCGCATGAACACGATCGCGAAATCCGCGATGTCCGCATGGCTGATGAAATGCTTGGTGCCGTTGAGCACCCAGTCGCCGCCGTCGCGAACGGCTGACGCCTTCATGCCGCGGAGGTCGGAGCCGGCGCCCGGTTCCGTCATGGCCAGGCAGTCCCAGGTCTCGCCGCGGACGCAAGGATAGAGATACCGCGCCTTCTGTTCGTCGGTGCCGGCCAGCAGGATGTTCGACGGGCGCGCCACGCAGGTCCAGTGCAGCGCATAGTTGGTGCGGCCGAGCTCCCGTTCATAGAGCAGCCACGTCAGGGTATCGAGGCCGGCGCCGCCAACCGCCTCAGGCATGTTGGCGGCATAGAGGCCGGCGGTGATGGCCTTTGCCTGCAGCTCCTTGACGAGATCCATCCGCAGATGGCCGGTCCGCTCCACTTCCTGCTCGTGCGGATAGAGCTCCGTTTCCACGAAGCTGCGCGTGGTTTCGATAACGAGGCGCTGTTCGTCGGACAGATCGAAATGCACGGGATCAGGCTTTCCCATTGATAACCGACCCAATCATCCGCAAGGTCGCCTGGCGCTGCTTCACGATTTGCGAAGCGTGATTGATGAAAAGCGCAAGAGCCTCGATCTTCCAGGCGGACCCGGGCGTCCTCCGCCTCACCTTCCTGGCGTTCTCCGGCGCCTCGATCCTGTGCCTGGCGTCCGCCGTGGATCCGTTGCGGGCCGCCAACCGGGTGATGGGCGAGCGCCGGTTCGACGTCACCGTCGTCTCGGTCGACGGCACGCCCGTCTCGACCACCTGCGGCCTGGCGGTGGCCGTGGACGGAGTCTTCGATCCCGGCGCGATGACTGACGTGTTCGTGGTCATCGGCGGCTTCGGCTCGCGCCTGCTGACCGACCGGGCCGTGCTCGGCGCCATCCGCGCGGCCAGCCGAACGGCGCGCGCCACGGGCGCGATCGAGGCGGGCTCGTGGCTGCTGGGCCATGCCGGCCTTCTGGACGGCCGGGCCGCGACCACCCATTGGGAGGACCTGGAGGACTTCGCGGCGGCCTTTCCCCGCACCGACGTGCGCCCCGACCGCTATGTCGTCGACGAGCCCTTCTTCACCGCCGGGGGCGCGGCGCCCACCTTCGACCTGATGCTGCATCTGGTGCGGTCACGGCTGGGCATCGCGGTCGCGCTCGACGTCGCCTCGGTGTTTATCTACGACCAGACCCGCGCGGCCAGCGACGCCCAGCCTCTGGTGTCCCTCGGCCGCCTCGATGGCTACGACCGCCGTCTGGCCTTGGCGATCGGGCTCATGGAACGGCATCTCGACAATCCCCTGCCGACCTCTGCGATCGCGCGGCGGATCGGGGTGAGCACCCGCACGCTCGAAACGATCTTCGCGCGGGCGATCGGAGAGACCCCGGGCGCCTACGCACTCAGGCTGCGTCTCAACGCGGCCCGTCGGCTGGTCCTCGACACGGCCGAGCCGATGGCGGCGATTGCCGCCCGCTCCGGCTTCGCCAGCGCGGCGGCGTTCTCGCGGGCCTTTGCCAAGGCGTTCGGGCACCCGCCGACGCACATGCGCCGGCGCTAGGCGCCCGCTCCCCACCGGCCCCCACTGAATTCCGCGGTCAGGAACTCGACGAAGGCCCGGACCTTCGGGGCGACATGGTGCCGGGACGGATAGACCGCATAGAGCGTGGTCTCGACCGTGCGCCAGTCGTCCAGCACCGATTGCAGCCGTCCGTCGCGCAAATCATCCTCGACATAGGGCCGCGGCATCAGGCTGAGGCCGAAGCCCGCCCGGAGCGCATCGCGGACGGCCAGGCTTGACGTCACGGAATAGCGGGCGTCGACCGCGATCCGTTCGGTGCGGCCATCCTTGCTGAACGGCCAGACGTCGGCATGTCCCGAGAGGCTGAAGCGGACGCAGCTGTGCGACCCGAGATCGGACGGGGCCCTGGGCCGGCCATGGGCCGCGAAATAGGACGGGGACGCGCACAGCACATGCGGCATGACCGCGAGCCTTTTGGCGATCAGGCTGGAATCTTCCAGGCTGTCGCTGCCGCGAACCGCGAGATCGAACCCCTCGCGGACGATGTCGACCCGACGGTCATCCAGATGCAGGTCCAGCCGCAAATCGGGATGGCGCGACAGGAACCCGGGAATGGCGGCCGACAGCCCCGTCAGCGTCACGGTCATCGGCGCGCTGACCCGCAGCGTGCCGCTGGGCGCGGCCTTCACCGCGCCCAGGGCTTCGTCCGCCTCGGCCAGCGCATCGAGCCCGCGCGTGACATGCTCGAGATAGATCCGGCCTTCCTCGGTCAGCGCCATGCGCCGCGTCGTCCGGTTGATCAGCCGGACACCGACATGGGCCTCCAACTCGGCGACGTTCTTGCTGATCGCCGCCGGGGACAGGCCAAGCCGCCGGCCGGCCCCGGCGAAGCTGTGCAACTCCGCCACCTGCCGGAAAACCGCCAGGGCCGTGTAGCGATCCATCGCGTCATTACCTACTGGTGATTAATATCTTTCCAATCTAGGCCATTATCGTCTGGTGGTGAATTCCGTACGCTCTCGCCCGTCCCCCTTCGTTCGGACTGGCACCATGACCAATTCCACGACCGCCGAGGTTCTGGACATCGCATGAAGACGACCACATCGGATCTGCTGCTGACGGCGATCGCGCCCGCGATCTGGGGCAGCACCTACATCGTGACGACCGAATTCCTGCCGAATTTCGCGCCGGTCACGGTCGCCATGCTCCGCGCCTTGCCGGCCGGGCTGCTGATGCTCCTGATCGTGCGGCAACTGCCGACCGGCATCTGGTGGGCGCGCATCTTCCTGCTCGGCGCGCTGAACGTCTCGATCTTCCTGAGCATGCTGTTCATCGCGGCCTATCGGCTTCCCGGCGGCGTCGCCGCCACGGTCGGAGCGGTGCAGCCGCTGCTCGTGGTGTTCCTGGCCTATACCCTGCTCGCCAGCCCGATCCGCCTGTCCGCCATCCTGGCCGCCGTGATCGGGGCCGCCGGCGTCGCGCTGCTGGTGCTGACCCCGCGCGCCGCGCTCGATCCGATCGGCATCGCGGCCGGACTGGCCGGCGCCGGCTCCATGGCCAGCGGGATCGTCCTCAGCCGCAAGTGGCAGCCGCCGGTGTCCCTGATCACCTTCACCGCCTGGCAGTTGACGGCCGGCGGCCTGCTGCTGGTTCCCGTCGCCCTTCTGGTCGCGCCGGTCATCCCGGTCCCGACCGTGGCCAACCTGCTCGCCCTGGCCTGGCTCGGCCTGATTGGCATGGCGCTGACCTACTGCCTCTGGCTGCGCGGGGTCGCACGGCTGGACTCGTCGGTGGTGTCGACGCTGCTGCTGCTCAGTCCGGTGACCGCCACGCTGCTGGGATGGCTGGTCCTGGGCCAGACGCTGACCGCGCTGCAGCTCACCGGGGGCATCGCGGTCATCGGCAGCGTCTGGCTGGGCCAACGCGGCGGCCATGGCGCCGGACGTCGGCCCGCGATGACCCCGCCGCTCAAAGGACGGCGAGCACCACGGACAGGATGAGCGCGACCGCGAACCCGATATTGATCGCGCGGCTGACCGCCGGCCGCCGGAACTGGCGGCTCAGGGTCGAGCCGGCCGCCAGCCAGGCCAGGTTGACCGCCACGATCACCCCGGTCAGCACCGCGATCTTGGCGCCGGCGTCCCAGACCAGCCGCTCGCGGATCAGCACGAAGCCCGAGAACAGCGCCGCCATCGCGACATAGCCCTTGGGATTGATCAGAGACAGCAGGGCGCCGGCCGAGAAGGACGGGCGGCCGCTCTCGGGCGGGCCTTCGGCCAGGGGCGGCGCCAGCGCGATGCGGACCGCCAGATAGGCGAAGTAGAGTGCGGCGACGACGGCCAGCACGCGGTCGGCGCCCGGGACCGCCAGCACTGCCCCGGCCACGCCGCTGGCCGTGATCGCCATGACCGCGACCATCCCGATGACGATGCCGGTCATGTAGCCAAGGCAGGGCCGGACCCCGAACGCGGCGCCGCCCGCCGCCAGGCTCAGGGTCGCCGGGCCCGGGCTGCCGGCCAGCGCCAATCCGACCATGACGAACGCAAGCAGCCGATCCATGGCCAAACCTCCCGTCGAGTGGCGGGGCTCTGCTACAAAGAGCCCATGGCGGCAGCTATGAATGATGGGCTCCGGCCGCGTCTTGAACGATTGGGCGCCGCGCCGGGCGACTGGCTGCGGATCGCGCCGTCCGGCCCCGGCCTGGAGCGGGTCGAGGCGTTCTTCGCCGGCCACGGCTTCGATCCCCATCGCCATGACAGCTACGCCATCGGCACCACGCTGCACGGCGTCCAGGCGTTCCGCTATCGCGGGGCGGCGGAGCGGAGCGGCGCCGGCCAGCTGTTCGTGCTCCATCCCGACGAGCGCCATGACGGCCGTGCCGGCACCGCCGCCGGCTTCCGATATCGCATCCTGTATGTCGAGCCCGCCGCCATCGGCGATGCGCTGGGCGGCGGCCCGCTGCCCTTCGTGCGCCAGGCGGTGTCCGAGGATCGCCGTCTCGCCGCGGCGATCGGCGCCGCCCTCGCCGAGCTCGATCGGCCGCTGGACGAGCTGCATCGCGACCAGATCCTGCTGGGCCTGGCCGACGCCCTGGCCGCCGTCGATCCGTCGGCGCGCCCGCGCCAGGCCCCGCCGCCGTGCCGCCGGGCCGTCGAGCGGGCGCGTGACCTGCTGGACGCCCACGTGGCCGATGGCGTCGGCTCGGCCGAGCTGGAGGCCGCGACCGGCCTCGACCGCTATGCCCTGGCCCGGCAGTTCCGCCGCTGTCTGGGCACCACGCCGCACCGCTACCTGGTCATGCGCCGCCTCGACCGCGCCCGGACCCTGATCGCGCAGGGGACGGGTCTGGCCGAGGCGGCCCTGGCCAGCGGCTTCGCCGACCAGAGTCACATGACCCGCCACTTTCGTAGCGCCTACGGCCTGCCGCCCGGCCACTGGACGCACCTGGCCGCCCGCGGCCGCGCCGTCGCGATTCCGCCGCGGGCCATCGGCTGATAGGGTGCCTGCCCTTGACGCTGGAGCCGCCGCCCATGCCCACCTTCTCGCCCCTCGTCGACCGCATCGCCGGCCGCGGCGCCGCCGCCTGGGCCGTGCACATGGCCGCCCTGGGCCAGCGCGCCGCCGGACGCGAGGTGCTGCTGCTGACGGTCGGCGACCCCGACCAGCCGCCGCCGGCGGCGGTGATCGCGGCGACCGTCGACGCCCTGCACCGCGGCCGCACCGGCTATGCGCCGATCACCGGCTATCCCGAGGTCCGGCAGGCGATCGCCGACCGCGTCGCCCGGCGGACCGGCGTGCCCTGCCCGCCCGAGGCGGTCGTGGTGGTGCCCGGAACCCAGGCCGGCCTCTACTGCACGATCGGCTGCCTGGCCGGCGCCGGCGACGAGGTCGTCGTGTTCGAGCCGACCTACGCGACCTACGAGGCGGTGATCGGCGCATCAGGCGCCCGCATGGTCATGGTGCCGCTGCGCCCCGAGACCGGATTCCATCCGGACCTGGCCGCCCTGGCCGATGCGATCACGCCGCGGACCCGGGCGATCTGGATGAACAGCCCGCACAATCCGACGGGCGCCGTGTTCACCGCCGACGAGATCGCCACCATCGCCGGCCTTGCCCGCCAGCACGACCTGTGGCTGCTGTCCGACGAGGTCTACGAAGACCTGGCCTTCGCCCGGCCGCATGTCAGCCCGCGCTCCCTGCCCGGCATGGCCGAGCGCACCGTCGTCGTGTCCAGCCTGTCGAAGTCCCACGCCCTGCCCGGCTTCCGGCTGGGCTGGATCGTCGGGCCGCCGGCGCTGACCCCGCATTTGTTCAACCTGATCCTGTGCATGCTCTATGGCGGCCCGCCGTTCATTCAGGACGGCGCCCTGGCAGCGCTGACCCGCGACCTGCCCGAGGTGGCGGCGCTGCACGAGGACTATCGCCGGCGCGCGGCCCTGATGTCGGAGACCCTGGCCCAGGCGCCGCGCTGCCGCGTGGTGCCGCCGGAGGGCGGCATGTTCGTGCTGCTCGACGTGCGCGAGTCGGGCCTCGACTCCGACGCCTTCGCCCGGGCCCTGCTCGAGCGCGAAGCCGTCGCGGTGCTGCCGGCAGACGGCTTCGGCCCGAGCGCCGCCGGCCATCTGCGCATCGCGCTCACCCTGCCCGACCCGGTTCTGCGCGAGGCCGGCCACCGTATCGTGCGCTTCGCCCAACAGCTCGCCGGCAATCGGTGAGCGCCAACCACAGGACGCATCCCATGATCGTCGAAGAACGCGACTATCGGCTCCATCCCGGCAAGGTTGCGGAGTACCTCAAGCGCTACGAGGCCGAGGGGCTGGCGATCCAGCGCCCGATCCTCGGCAACCTGATCGGCTATTTCCACACCGACATGGGCGAGCTCAACCGCATCGTCCATCTGTGGGGCTACGACAACTACGGCGAGCGCGAGCGCCGGCGTGCCGAGCTCGCCCGCAGCGAGGCCTGGCAGGCCTATATCAAGACCATCCAGCCCTTGGTGATCGAGCAGCAGACCCGGATCCTGGTGCCAGCCTCGTTCTCGCCGATCCGCTGACCAGCCTGGTCAATATTGCGGCCCGCACACCCGCGCGGCCGAGTAGGCGCAGCCATTGGGATCGGCGGGGCTGTCGAAGGCCACG
This sequence comes from uncultured Comamonadaceae bacterium, assembly GCA_964511405.1. Lineage (GTDB taxonomy): Bacteria > Pseudomonadota > Alphaproteobacteria > Elsterales > Elsteraceae > CAZEFK01. The sequence continues at coordinate 20,060 of CAZEFK010000128.1, forward strand.
CCGAACGGCGCGCCGATGGTGTTGCAGCCGCCCAGCAGCGCACAGGCGACGATCGCCAAGGCCAGGCCCAGCCGCCGCCGGTGCCGATGATGCCGGTCGTCCATTCGGTCTCTCCCTCGCCGTCCGGGCGCACCATAGGAGATGGGCCATCCGGACGCCAGCGGGCGTCAGGCTTCCGCGTTCGGCCGCTGCGCTTTCATCAGGTCGGCCACCATGCGCTCCAGGATGCGGGCGTAGAGTTCGAGTCGGCGCGCGTCTTCGGGCGAGCGCTGGGCCAGCTCGGCCAGGTCGCGCGCGACATATCTCAGCATCCCGGCATGGGTGGCATAATACCCGGACAAGGAAGGTCCTCCTGGGCGGCGCGGCGAGAGCCGGTTGGCGACGCCCGCCAGCGCCGCTAGAACACGGCGACGCCGCTCCCGGTTCCCATCCTATGCTGCGGCGCACGCACGGTCTCGTTAAGGAGCATCCATGATTCCTCGCTACAGCCGCCCGGCCATGTCGGCGATCTGGGAGCCCGAGAACCGCTACCGGATCTGGCTCGAGATCGAGACCCTGGCGGCCGAGAAGATGGCCGAGCTCGGCACCATCCCGGCTGATGTCCCGCTCGCCCTGCGTCAGCGCGGCGGCTTCGACGTAGCGCGGATCGAGGCGATCGAGGCCGAGGTCAAGCACGACGTCATCGCCTTCCTGACCTCGGTCGCCGAGCATGTCGGGCCCGAGGCGCGCTTCATGCACCAGGGCCTGACCTCGTCGGACGTGCTGGACACCGCGCTGGCGGTCCAGCTGACCCAAGCCAGCGACCTGCTGCTGGCCGACCTCGATGCCCTGCTGGCGGCCTTGGAGCGGCGGGCGCGCGAGCACCGGCACACCCTGTGCGTCGGCCGCAGCCACGGCATCCATGCCGAGCCGACCACCTTCGGGCTCAAGCTGGCCGGCCATTACGCCGAATTCGCGCGCGGGCGGCGGCGCCTGGTCGCAGCGCGCGCGGAGATCGCCACCTGCGCCATTTCGGGCGCGGTCGGCACCTTCGCCCATGTCGACCCGCGGGTCGAAGCCCACGTCGCCGAGAAGCTGGGCCTGGCGGTCGAGCCGGTCTCGACCCAGGTGATTCCGCGCGACCGCCATGCCGCCTTCTTCGCGGCCCTGGGCGTCATCGCCGCCAGCCTGGAGCGCCTGGCCGTGGAGATCCGACACCTGCAGCGCACTGAAGTCCGCGAGGCCGAGGAGTTCTTCTCCGAAGGCCAGAAGGGCTCCAGCGCCATGCCGCACAAGCGCAACCCCGTGCTCTCCGAGAATCTGACCGGCCTTGCCCGCCTGGTCCGCGGCTATGTCACGCCGGCCCTGGAGAACGTGGCGCTGTGGCATGAGCGCGACATCTCG
>CAZEFK010000129.1:0-21392 GCA_964511405.1 uncultured Comamonadaceae bacterium
ACTCGAAGTCGTGGAAGGCATGCAGTTCGACCGCGGCTATATTTCCCCTTACTTCATCACCAATGCCGACAAGATGGTCTGCGAGCTGGATGAGCCCTACATCCTCATCCACGAGAAGAAGCTGTCCTCGCTGCAGCCGATGCTTCCGATCCTGGAAGCGGTCGTGCAGGGCGGACGTCCGCTGCTCATCATTGCCGAAGAAGTCGAAGGCGAAGCGCTGGCGACGCTCGTCGTCAACAAGCTGCGCGGCGGCCTGAAGGTCGCGGCCGTGAAGGCGCCGGGCTTCGGCGATCGCCGCAAGGCGATGCTGGAGGACATGGCGATCCTGACCGGCGGCCAGGTGATCAGCGAAGACCTGGGCATCAAGCTCGAGAACGTCAGCCTCGACATGCTGGGCACGGCCAAGAAGGTCACGATCTCGAAGGAAGAGACCACCCTGGTCGACGGCGCCGGCAAGAAGGACGACATCCTGGCGCGCTGCAACCAGATCCGGGCGCAGATCGAGGAGACCACCTCGGACTATGACCGCGAGAAGCTGCAGGAGCGGCTGGCCAAGCTGGCCGGCGGCGTCGCGGTGATCCGCGTCGGCGGCGCCACCGAGATCGAGGTGAAGGAGCGCAAGGACCGCGTCGAGGACGCGATGCATGCGACCCGCGCCGCGGTCGAGGAGGGCATCGTGGCCGGCGGCGGCGTGGCGCTGCTGTATGCCATCAAGGCCCTGGCCAGCCTGAAGCCGGGCAATGACGACCAGCGCGTCGGCATCGACATCGTCCGCCGCGCCCTGACCGTCCCGGCCCGCACGATCGCCGACAACGCCGGCGCCGATGGCGCCGTGGTGGTCGGCAAGCTGCTGGAGTCCAAGGACGCCAACTTCGGCTTCGACGCCCAGACCGGCGAGTACCGCGACCTGGTCCAGGCCGGCATCATCGACCCGGTGAAGGTGGTCCGCACCGCCCTGCAGGACGCGGCGTCGGTCGCGGCCCTGCTGGTCACCACCGAGGCGATGGTCGCCGAGCGGCCGAAGAAGGACGCTGCCCCGATGCCGGGCGGCGGCGGCGGCATGGGCGGCATGGGCGACATGGACTTCTAAGTCCAGGTCGACCAGACGCTTGCACGATTGGGGGGCGGTCCTTCGGGGCCGCCCCCTTTTTGTTTACATTGTCCGGCCATGCTAGACTCGCCCGCGACGTCGCGGAGGGAGCCGAAGCATGACGCGTCCCATCGGTATCGCTGCCACAATGGCGGCGCTCTCGCTGGCCCTGAGCCTGCCCGCCCGGGCCCAGCAGTCCACGCTGCAATGCGGGCCGGCGAATCTGGGCCAGCTCGCCTGCATGCAGGGCTCGGTCTGCCGCTGCAGCCAGACCACGGGCGGCACCATGCTGCGCGAGCCCCCGGGCTTCCGCTGGAGCTGTGACCTGCTGCAGGGCGCCTGCAGCGGCAGCTATCCGCTGTCCGGCATCCCCACCGGGCCGGTTCCCGGCATGATCACCTATGCCGCCCCGGCACCGGCCCCGGGCGGGCCGGCCACCCACGAGCAGATCGCCACTGCCCAGCAGGCCCTGAAGCGGCTGGGCTTCGACCCCGGCCCGATCGACGGCGTGGCCGGGCCGCGCACCCGCCAGGCGGTCGCCGCCTACCAGAAGCAGTCCGGGCGGCCGGGCAATGGCGAGCTCACGGCCGACATGCTGCGCGAGCTGCAGTGATTGTCGCACTTGCCGCGGGCTGACGGGTCCCCATATCGCGCGGCTCGGCCGGGGTTGCGGCCGCGGGTGCTGCGGGGGACAGGGCATGCCTGACGCCATGATGACAGAGGGTGCGGCCGTCGCCCGCACCGCCGGCCTGATCGGCGTGGCGTCGGGCTGGGGCGCCGGCCATCGCGAGACCGAGTCAGGCGCGCCGTTCCTGCAGGCCTGGGGCTTGGCCGACGGGCTGCCGGCCGAGTGGCAGGCGCTGCTGCGCCCGGCGATCGCCGCCGCGGACCGCCCGGACCTGCCGCGCGCCGAAATCGACCGTCTGGTCGCCGACATCGTCGCCGAGCTGGGCGCCACCGTCGCCGCCACCGTCGCGGCCGGCCGGTTCCCGGTGGTGATCGGCGGCGATCATTCCATCGCCATGGGCACCTGGGGCGGGCTGGTCGATGCCCTGGGGCTGGAGCGCCGGTTCGGGCTGATCTGGTTCGACGCCCACATGGACGCCCACACCGACGCGACCTCGCCGTCGCAGAACCCGCACGGCATGCCGGCGGCGGTGCTGCTGGGCCATGGCCGGCCGGCCTTCCGGGCGGCGGCGCGCGGCGTGATCCGGCCCCAGAACCTGGTCCAGATCGGCGTGCGCTCGTTCGAGGACGGCGAGGCGGCGCTGCTGGCCCGGCTGGGCGTGCGCAGCATCGGGATCGCCGAGGTCCGGCGGCGCGGCCTGGCCGACGTGTTGGACGAGGCGATCGCCCTGGCCACCGACGGCACCGGCGGCTTCGGCGCGACCATCGACCTCGACGGCTTCGATCCGGCCGATGCCCCCGGCGTCGGCCTGCGCGAGCCCGATGGCCTGCGCCGGGGCGACATGCTGGCGGCGGTGGCGCGGCTGGGCGCCCGGCCCGACCTCCGCGGCCTGGAGATCGTCGAGTACATCCCCGGCCGCGACAGCGCCGACCGGCGCACCGCCCGCCTGGTCCGGGACCTGCTGGCCGCGGCGCTCGGCGCTTCCTCAGACGAATCTTAACCATTCGCGGCCGATCATCGGCGACCACACGTCGATCCGGAGAGACCCGACGATGGGGCCCCAGGCGGCGCCGTCCACCATCACCTACCTGATCCGCAGCCCCAAGCGCGTCGCCCAGTTCACCGTGGCGCTGGCGAGCCCGCCGATCGCGCCGGAGGAGCCGCCGCCGGCCTGGACGGACCTCGGCACCGAGCAATGCCCGAACTGTCCCCTCGATCCGGCCGTGGTCCGCCACTGCCCGCTGGCCCAGGCGCTGGTGCCGCTGGTGCGGTTCGCCGACGGCATGCGCTCGTTCGAGGAGGTCGAGGTCACGATCGTCAGCACCGAGCGCACGATCGTGCAGGTGACCTCGATCCAGCGCGTGCTGGGCTCGCTGATGGGTCTGCTGTCGGCCTTGAGCGGCTGCCCGCGGACGGCGCCGCTGCAGCCGATGGCGCTGTTCCACCTGCCCCTGGCCGGGCCCGAGGAGACCTTGTTCCGGGTGGTCGGCATGTACCTGACCGCCCAGCTGCTGCGCAGCTTCGAAGGCCTGCCGGCCGCCGAGGGCCTGTCGGAGCTGACCGGGCTCTATGCCGAGCTCGAGACCGTCAACCGCGCCATGGCCAACCGGCTGCGCGCCGCCATGAAGGGCGACGCCGGCGTCAACGCCCTGATCATCCTGGACATGCTGGGCAAGACCGTGCCGTTCTCGGTCGAGGACCGCCTGATCGACCTGAAGCCGGCGTTCGAGGCCTGGCTCAAGGGGTGACGGCGGGCGGGTGGACCACGGTTGACGAGGCGGTGGCGCGGAGCCCGATGAGCGTTCTCAGCCTACTCTCTCGGCGGAAATGGCTGCCGAACATCGAGTTCGATTACCCTGGCATCGGATTTGGACAACGTAACTCGCGGAGCATACGCCGGATCGGCGCCGCCCGTCACAATCCAACGATCCTTTTCTTCTCGAGCAGAAAACGGCTCCTCTTTATCGACGAAGCTCTGACCGTAGAGCCCAGCCAATAACGCTTTCGCGATGGTGACCGCTGTTGTGGCAGAGCGAATTACCCCTCCACGCATTTTGTATATCTCTAGAATAGTTATATCGGTGAGCGGGGGAAGGCTGTCGCGCTCTTCAGCCATTGCAAGCTCCCTTCTCGTCGGTGGCGCCGGATTGCGGCCATGCTTGACCACCGCCACGCCTCGCGCGCGGTCTCCGCCTATTCCAAGGGCGGAATTGTCGCCCAAACAGCGATGTCGAGAAGCCTGGCATCGGATTTGGACAACACAACTCTCGCAGCATACTCTGGATTCTTAGCAGAGCCCGTTACAACCCAACGATCCATCTCCTCAACAGCGGAAAATGGACCCTCTCGATCAACCGTGTCCTGGCCGTAGAGCCCAGCCAGTAATTCCTTCGCGATGTTGATCGCCGTCGCTTCATAACGGACCACTCCTCCGCGCATTTTATATATCTCTAGAACAGATATCTCGGTGATCGGGTCGACAATCTGACGTTCATCAGTCATTGCAAGCCCCTCCTGACCGACGGTGGCGCTGTTGGCGAGCAACTATACCACGATTGCGAATGCCGCACGCTACTCCCCAATAACGTCTTGTCGCGTCAGTGGGCGGACATCCGCCGGTATCCGGAGGTCATACGGCTGATAGTATTGTATAAACGGTGTCGGTGGAAGCACTTGGCCAATTGAGAAGCCAAAATTCTGGATCTTAGGGTCGAATGATGTCGCATGCCCCGCCATTAACTGTGGATAAGTCACTTGCTGGTTCGGCGTGTAGCGTGGGTTGTTGCCGGTTTTCACTTCAATCGCGTACGGCAGACGGGGCGGCGCTTGAGTGAAGATATCCACCGCCGTCGGAGCTGGTCGCCGCGTAATCGGGCTGGGCGCCAAGCCCACCACCCCGACCTCAGTTTGCGCTATAGCACCTCGCGCACGGAGATCTGCAGCCAGCTCATCGCGAATTTGATCGTGGAATTTTCCCGGGCGATCCTGCATCGCGCCGGCAAATGGCAATGGCATCAGGGCGTCGAAGGCGCTCTGGGTGAGCGTATTATCGGTCGGCAAGGGCGGGTGGCCGTGACCCCTGCCGCCGTCAGCAGAATATGACGGGGGTGGGGACGCAGAGTCTGTGCTACGCGGCCCAAGCTGGCCGCTGACATCGCCCTGCGGAGAGCCGGTGTCGGATGCGCCCGGAGGCGTCAGGGCGCTGCCGATCGCGTCGAGCAGACGGCCGAACCAGCCGCCGTCGGTGGATGCCGGCACTGACCCGACCGGGACGCTGTGGCCGGCGGAATCAAGGACGTTGGTATAAGGGGTTGGCGCTGCTGTCGGATCGGGCGCGCCAACCCCGTTCAGCGCTGTCCTGGTTGGGTCGGGAGCCGGGGCAAGGGCCGTCGGATCTGGCGTTAGCGCCGGATTGTCGAAGTGCCTGAAGCCGTGGCGATCGATCCGGCCGCTGCCGCCCAGGAGCTGCAGCAGCCGGGCCTCGGCCGGACTGATCAGCGCCGGCAGAGTGTCGGCGGCGCGCGCCTGCGCGGCGACGCCGGGGATCCGGCGCAGCTGCTGGGCGGCCTGGTGGATCGAGGCAACGTAGCTGCTGACGGTGATCGCGGACAGCGGCGAACGCCGCCGCGGCGGATCGGTATAGAGCGCCAGCCTGTCGGCGATCGGATCCCAGCTCTCCATCGGTTGCGGCGCCGGGCCTTGCGCAGTAGCAGCGGCGCGGCGTGCGGCGGCGAGCGCCGCGATGCGCATTTCCGATTCGAGGGTGAGGGGATCCAAGATGGACTCGGCGCCCCTGAACGGCAATGACTGACGCGTCATCGGATAACTCCTTGTCAATGCATCGGGAATTGGCTGCTGACGTCAGCTCAGCCATCCAGATCCGCGCATCGGCGATACGCAGGTTGGCCCGCGCCGCGGCGGGCTCTCCAACGCAACAGCGCCCGCCAGCAGGGGCAGGCTTACGGACGCGGGCGGACTATCGGGATGGTTGCCGGCGCTGCAGCGGACAACAAAAAGCCCGCCTCGGGCACGCCGGGCGGGCTTTGGTTCGATGGCGGATTGCGCACCATCAATCACGTGTACGACAATACCTCAAGGCAACCCGGAGTGCAAGAACAATCCGTGAACGCTCAGGCAAGCCTGTCTGAGAAGGCAGCCACCAAAGGCAGCCACCACCCTTGCCCCTCCCGCCCCCATCTGCTAACACCTCGGTCCTGGCTCACCGGGAAACCGGCACGGACCCGTAGCTCAGCTGGATAGAGCGCTGCCCTCCGAAGGCAGAGGTCGAACGTTCGAATCGTTTCGGGTCCGCCAACCTTTTCAAACCCTTCGCTGGTAGAGCTAGACGTGTTTGCGAGTCGCATCCACGTTTGCCTCCCCGCACGTCGGCGGGGGATCGCACCCAGTAACCGGGCGTGCCGGCCCAGGACGTGCTTTCGCGCCGTTTCGGCCACGTCCTCGAAGCTGACCCTGGCGACCACCAGCCCTGTCGCGGCGTCGGTATGCGGGCTGGGGCGTATATCATCGCTAACCGTTTCTCACGGGCCACAATCGCGCCCGCCACCGACTATGGAGAAGACGTGTCCAAACCCGACAAAGTAGCACCGCAGAAAGCCTTCGATGGGTTCGGCGATCGGCTGAAAGCCGCCGCTGCTGCCAGGCAGGCCCAGGTGGAGCGGTACCGCTCCAACAAGGTCAATGTGGACGATCCGGCATATCGGGAGCGCCAGGCCGCCCGGCAGGCTGCCGCGGCGAGCCGCGCCCAGCGCGAGGTGGAGCGTAAGGCCGCCAAGGCGGCGGCCGAGGCGCAGAAGGCCGCCGAGCGCCAGGTCGAGGCCGAAGCGCGTGAGGCGGCACTCCGCGCCGAGCAGGAGGCTCGTGAGGCGGCGCACCAAGCCGAGCAGGCGGCGATCGCCGCCGCTGCCGCCGCCGACGTCGATGCCGCCGCCGAGGCCGAAGCGTTGAAGGTGCGGCAGAAGGCCGCCCGTGACGCCCGTTACGCGGCACGCGCGGCCCGCCGCTGACAGCATCACAGGGCCGGGACCGACCCCGGTCCTGGCGGCCTTGAGCCGGAGGGGCAGCCGCGGGACCTACCCCGCGGCTGCCGCGCGGCGCGTTTCACCGCCGGTGAATCGGGCGTATTATGCCCCGATGATTGACAGTTCGTCCAAAACACCCCGCCCCGATCCCCTGAGCGAGGTCCTGGAGGACATTCGGGTGGCCGGCGTCAGCTATGTCCGGTGCGAGCTTCGCCACCCGTGGGGCTTGTTCTTTCCCAAGCAGGCCGAGGCGCGCTTCCATTTCCTGTCGGCGGGGCCGTGTTGGCTGCACACCGACGACCGCGGCTGGATCGAATTGCGGGCGGGCGAGGTGCTGTTGCTGCCCCGCGGGGCCGAGCACATCCTGGCCAGCGAACCCGGATGCGTGTGCAAGCCCATGGACGAGCAGCGCAAGATTTCGCTGGGCGGCATCGTGTTCCGGCTGCAGCTGGCCGCGGGCGACGGGGCGGCGACCCAGCTGTTCTGCGGCAGCCTGTCCTTCGTCGCCCAGGCGCTGCGGCCGCTGCTGGACCAGATGCCCGACATCATCCGCCGCTGCGAGCAGGCGGGCGACAACGCCACGATGCTGGCCGTGCTGGAGGCGATGGGCCGCGAGACGGCGGAGGCGCGGCTGGGCGGCGCCACCGTGCTGGCCCGCCTGGCCGACGTCGCGGCGACCCACATGATCCGGGATTGGGTCAATGCCTGCGCCGACGCGCGCGGCTGGCTCAAAGCCGCGCGGGATCCGCAGATCGGCCGGGTGCTGGCCGCCATCCACCGCGCCCCCGGCGACGATTGGAGCGTCGAGGCGCTGGCCTCGCTCGCCGGCCTGTCGCGCTCGTCGTTCGCCGACAAGTTCCGCGCGGTCATGGGCGAAGGGCCGGCGCACTATGTGGCGCGCTGGCGCATGCAGACGGCCGCGGAGTGGCTGGCCCGCGCGGTGCCGATCGCCGAGATCGCCGAGCGCCTCGGCTATGAGTCCGAGACCTCGTTCAGCCGCGCCTTCAAACGGATCATGGGCCATCCGCCTCGCCGCTGGCGGCGGCTGTCCACGGCTGCCTGAGTCCGATTTGGACGAACTGCTAAAATAAACGGTCGAATGATCATGGTTCCTCCAGCCGGCGCCGGCTAGAACGCCGACCCGCTGGAGGTGCTGTCATGACATCCGACTCGACCACATTCTCCCCGGCCGCGTCGGGCCCGCGCCCGGTTCCGGGATGGCCCCTGCGGATCCGGCTGTCGCTGGCCGCCCTTGCCGTCACCACGTTCGCGCTGGTTTTGGCCGAGTTCCTGCCCGCCGGCCTGCTGACGCCGATGGCCGCCGGGCTCGGCATCTCGCAGGGGCTGGCCGGCCAGGCCGTGACCGCAACGGCGCTCAGCGGCATGGTCTCGGCGGTGCTGGTCGGCTTCGTCATCGGGCGCCTGGACCGCAAATGGGTGATGGCCGCCTTGTGCGGCCTGGCGGTCGTCTCCAACCTGGCGGCCGCGCTGGCGCCGAGCTTCCTGGTGCTGCTGCTGGCGCGCATCCTGATCGGCATCGCGGTCGGCGGCTTCTGGAGCCTGGCCGGCGCCGTCGTGGCCCGCCTGGTCTCGGTCGAGGCCATCGGCAAGGGTGTCGCCGTCATCATGGTCGGCGTGTCGCTGGCGACCATCGTGGCGCCGTCGCTCGGCGCGCTGATCGCGGAATTCCTGGGTTGGCGCGCCGCCTTCGCCGTCGCCATGGGCGTCGCCGTCCTGGCGCTGGCGATCGAGCTGGCGGTCCTGCCGCGGCTGCCGCCGTCGGAACCCGTGCGGCTGGGCGCGCTGGCCACCGTCCTCCGGCGGCCCCTGGCGCGGGTCGGGCTCTTGGCGGTCGTGGCGATCGCATCAGGCCATTTTGCCGGCTTCACCTATGTCCGCCCGATCCTGGAGACGGTGACCCGGTTGGCGCCCACATCAGTCGCGGAGGTGTTGCTGGCCTTCGGCATCGCCAATTTCTTCGGCAATTTGGCGGCCGGGGCCATCGCCGATCGCCGCCTGCGCCTGTCGCTGGCGCTGGCCGGGGGGCTGATCGGCCTGTCGGCCCTGGCGCTGGCCGGCTTCGGGACCGCGCCCGCGTCGGCCACTGGAGCGGTGATCGTCTGGGGCTTTGCCTTCGGCGGCGCGCCGCTGGTGCTGCAGACCTACACGGCCCGTGCCGCCCCCGACCATCTGGAAGCGGCCGGCGGCCTGCTGGTCGCGACCTTCCAGATCTCGATCGCGCTCGGAGCCGCGGTCGGCGGCGCCATCGTCGACCACGCCCGGGTCATCGATGTCGCCGTCTTCACCGGTGTCATGGGCGTGATGGCGGCGTCGCTGGCCGCCGTCCGCCTGAAATAGGCGCTAAGGAGCGCTCGGCCGCTCACGCGATCCGCCGGCCCTCCTTCACGCCGGTCACCATGTAGTGGTCGAGCGGGTTGAGCCCGGCCGCGGCGACGTCGGTGTTGAGCTTCAGGTAGGTCAGCGTATCGAAGCCGCCGGCCGTCCCGGTCCCGGCCTCGCGGCCTTCTTTCCAGCCCACCGACTCGTAATGCATCAGGGGATCGATCCCGGCGGCGGCAACGTCGGGATTCTTGGCCAGGTAGAAGGCGGTGTTGAAGAAAGCGCTGGGGTTGCGGCCCTCCTTCCAGCCGTTGCCGCTGTAATGCGTCAGCGGGTCGATCCCGGCGGCGGCCACGTCGGGGTTGGCCGCCATGTAATAGGCGGCGTTGAACCCCGCGGCTTCGGCCTGCAGCGCCTGGGCCCGCTGGGTGTAGTAGGTGATCGCCTCGTTCGCGTCGGCGGTGCTGATGCCCAGGCCCGACTGCTCCCAGGTCAGATGCGGCGCCAGCTGCGGGCGGACCTCGAGCACGAACTGCAGGAGCCCGACCGAGTCGAGGTAGTCGGAAAATCGAATCCACTCGACATTGCTCTTGGTCCAATCCAACAGGACCACGCCTTCCTTGCTGTTCGAGTCGTACAGATACAGATGACGGTTATCGATGATGTAGGCGCGGGTGTTGGTGGGATTGAACAGGGTCAGGCCATAGGCGTTGATCGTGTGATTGCTGCTGTCGCTGCTGGTGGCAGTGCCCGGATCGAGGACCATGGTCACCGAGTTCGGCGCCGCCACGAAGGTGTCCACCCCGGTCAGGCTGCCCACGAACATTTGTAGGCCGCCGGGCCGGGCGTAGAAGCTGGTGTCGCCGGTAAGGGCATAGTCGATGCTGCCGGGCTGGCCGACATACGATGTTGCGTTGCTATTTTCCGTAAAGCGGAGCGGCATGCGTCACCTTCAGCCAGCGCGACCCTAGATTGCTAACTGGCATATCCCGGTAGGGGTCGTCGACTCCGCCCTATGGCAGTGTGATCCCGATCCGGGGGCCGCCGCCAATGTCGCCGGGACATTGTTGTGGTTGAGGCTTTGGCCCGGCGCGGCCTACCGTCCGGCCCCGCTGTCCACCGCCCGAGGAGCGCCCGCCCGTGCCGGCGATCGCCGACTTGCCCCTGGCCGACCTGCAGCAGTGGCAGGTGCGGCTGCAGCAGGATTACCAGGCCGTGCAGGCGCGCGGCCTCAAGCTGGACATGACCCGGGGCAAGCCCTCGCCCGAGCAGCTCGACCTGGCCAACGGCATGCTGGCGCTGCCCGGCAATGGCGATTGGCTGACCGACGCCGGGGAGGATGCCCGCAACTATGGCGGCGTCCAGGGCCTGCCCGAGGCGCGGGCGCTCATGGCCAACGTCCTGGGCGCGCCCGTCGCCCAGATGGCGATCGGCGAGAACTCCAGCCTGGCCTTGATGCATGACTGCATCGTCTGGGCGCTGCTGAAGGGCGTGCCGGGCAGCCCCCGGCCCTGGTCGCGCGAGGAGATCGCGTTTCTCTGCCCGGTGCCCGGCTATGACCGCCATTTCGCGATCTGCGCCGAGTTCGGCATCCGCATGCTGCCGGTGCCGCTGGGCGACGACGGCCCCGATCTCGATGCGGTCGAGCGCCTGGCCGCCGATCCCGCGGTCAAGGGCATGTGGTGCGTGCCGCGCTATTCCAACCCCACCGGCATCGTCTATTCCGAGGCCGTGGTGCGCCGGCTGGCCGCCATGCCGGCGGCGGCGCCGGATTTCCGGCTGTTCTGGGATGACGCCTACGCCGTCCACCACCTCACGCCGACCCGCCACGCGATCCCCAGCATCCTGGACCTGTGCGCCGAGGCCGGCTGCCCCGACCGGCCATTCGTCTTCGCCTCGACCTCGAAGATCACCTTCGCCGGCGGCGGCATGGCCCTGTTCGCAGGCTCGCCGGCCAACCTCGCCTGGTACCTGGCCCGGGTCGCCAAGCGCACGGTCGGGCCCGACAAGCTGAACCAGCTCCGCCATGTCCGCTTCCTGCGCGACGAAGCCGGGCTGGTGCGCCACATGGACCGCCACCGGGCGCTGCTGGCGCCCAAGTTCGACGCCATGCTGGCGGCGCTGGAGGCCCGCCTCGCCGGCACCGGGGCGGCGCGCTGGCGCAAGCCCGAGGGCGGCTATTTCGTCAGCGTCGATGCCACCGACGGCACCGCCCGCCGCGTCGTCGCGCTCGCCGCCGGCCTGGGCGTCGCCATGACCCCAGCCGGCGCCACCTGGCCGCACGGCCGCGATCCCGACGACCGCGTGCTGCGCCTGGCCCCCAGCTATCCCAGCCTCGCCGAGGTCGCGGCGGCGTCCGAGGCGATCGCCCTCTGCATCCTGCTGGCCGCCGTCGAGATCCGCGCCGCACGGCTGGCCGCCGCTTGACCGGTCCGGCACCCGCCCGCTAGCCTTTCAGAACGGAACCAGACAAGTTCAAATCTGAACGAAGCGGGAGGAAGCCGATGATCGTGACCTCGGACATCCAGCGTCCGCCGGCGGAGCTGGTCGCGGGCCTGGCGGCCATCGGCAGCGCCACCGCGGCCGGCGAGCTCAGCCGCATGGGCATCCGCAACCCGCATATCTGCGGTCCGGTGTCCCACAGCCCGGGCATGACCATCGCCGGGCCGGCCCTGACCCTGCAATTCATGCCCAAGCGCGAGGACATCTACGGCGACGCCGAATACCTGGAACCGGAGAAGCAGCTGCACCGCCATGTGATGTACCATGCCCAGGCCGGCGACATCATCGTGGTCGACGCCCGGGGCGACATGGCCAGCGGCATCTTCGGCGAAATGATGCTGACCTATTTCAAGGGCAAGGGCGGTGCCGGCGTGGTCATCGACGGCTGCATCCGCGACTATGGCGAGGCCCGGAAGCTGGGCCTGGGCCTGTGGCTGCGCGGCGTCACGCCGAACTTTCACGCCCAGACCGGCATCATCCCGTTCGGCGTCAACGTGCCGGTCGCCTGCGGCAACGCCCTGGTCATGCCCGGCGACATCATCGTGTGCGACGACGACGGCTGCGTCGTGGTCCCGGTGGCCATGGCGCCGGCGCTGCTGGCCAAGGCCAGCGCGCATCACGAGTGGGAGGATTTCTCGCGCCTGCGCCTGTCCCAGGGCGGCGACCTGCGCAAATACTATCCGCTGCGGGCCGATGCCGAAGCCGAATACCGGGAGTGGCGCAAGCAGAACCCAAAGGCGTGAGCCGAGCCGCCCGCGCGGCGTGCATCGGTTCGCATTTGTCAACGAATGGCTAACGACCCCGTGCTATCCGTCGCGACGCCGGGCGCCGTGTCCGGCAGCGCTACGGAGAGGCCCGGATGTCGTCGAACGAGCTGGCGGACCGCATCAAGTTCCTGAAGATCGACGCCGCGGCGCAAGCGGCGCTGGCGGCCCTGCGGCCACTGCTGATCCCACAGATCCCGGCCATCCTCGACCGCTTCTACGCGCATCTCCGGCAATGGCCCGAGCTGGCTGTTCTGTTCAAGGACGGCGGCATGCAGCGGGCCCAGACGGCGCAGGCCGCCCACTGGGCGCGGCTGTTCGAGGGCCGATTCGACCAAGCCTACGCCGATTCCAGCCGACGCATCGGCGAGATCCATGCCCAGATCGGGCTGTCGCCGCGCTGGTACATCGGCGGGTACGGCCTCATCCTGGGCGAGATGCTGCAGGTGGCGGCGCGCGCCCAGGTCAAGCGCTGGGCCCCCGGTTGCGGCCTGCCGGCGCTGGAGGGCTCGCTCAAGGTGCTGGCCCAGGTGGTGACGCTGGATATGGACCTGGCCGTGGCCACCTACGAGGCGGCGCTGCGCGCCGGCCATGACCGTCACGTGGCGGAGCTCGCCGACGCCTTCGACCGCTCGGTGCGCTCGGTGGTGCAGTCGGTGGGCGCGACCGCGCGCGAGCTGAAGACCGCGGCTACCGGCCTGACCGAGATGGCGACGCGCGCCAGCGGCCAGGTGGTGGCCGTGGCGGCGGCCTCGGAACAGGCCTCGACCAACGTCCAGACCGTGGCCGCCGCCGCCGAGGAGCTGTCCAGCTCGATCGGCGAGATCGGCCGCCAGGTCGGGCGCTCCAGCGAGATGGCCGCCGCCGCCGTGGCCCAGGCCGGCGAGACCAGCACCACCATGCGCGCCCTCAGCGACGCGGCGCAGAAGATCGGCGAAGTGGTCGGGCTGATCAGCGACATCGCCGGCCAGACCAATCTGCTGGCCCTGAACGCCACCATCGAGGCAGCGCGCGCCGGCGAGGCCGGCAAGGGCTTCGCCGTGGTCGCCTCCGAGGTCAAGAACCTGGCCAGTCAGACCGCCCGCGCCACCGACGACATCAAGGCCCAGGTCGAGGAGATCCAGACCGTGGTGGCCCGGGCGGTGACCGCGATCGGCTCGATCGACCAGACCATCCGCGACGTCTCCGGCATCGCCACCGCGATCGCCGCCGCGGTCGAAGAGCAGGGTGCCGCCACCAACGAGATCGCCCGCAACGTCCAGCAGGCGGCCGAGGGCACCAGCGAGGTCACCTCGAACATCGCCGGCCTGACCGCCGCCGCCAACGAGACCGGCCGCTCGGCCGAGGGCGTGCTCAGCCATTCGACGGGTCTGGGCTCCCAGACCGATCAGCTGACCCACGCGGTCGACGACTTCATCCGCAAGGTCAAGGCGGGATAGGAGGCCGGTCGGGCGACGACGGTCCCCGGCGCCGTCACGCGCCGCGGGTCATGGCCCGAAGGTCACCAGGTCGGCGACCCGGCGGTCGCCGACCGCAACCGGGCTCTGCTTGCCCTTGGTCAGGTTGTCGACCTCGCCGGCCACCACCTCGAAGGCGTTGTAGAGCGTGCCGTCGTTGGCCTTGACCAGGCTCTCGACCATGGCCAGCGTGAACAGGCTGCCGTCCTTGAGCTCGAGCGCGCTCTGTTCGCGCTTGGCCGCGGCCAGCATGATGCCCTTGGCCTGCTCGCGGCTCGGAGCCAGCGCCCGTGTGGCCGGCGCCGGCGGCAGCGGGGCCATGATGTTGGCCGGCGGCACGTAGAACTTCGACTTGGCGCCGATCGTGGTCACGTCCAGCCCGCGATACAGGCCCCCGCTGTGGCAGGCGTCGATGACGCTGATCACCTTCGGGCTCCGGATCTGGTTGACCCAGTGCACGAACTGCTGGTTGGTCACGAAGTCGTCTGCCGTCGCCGTCGTCTCGTCATCGAACTCGTACGGCACGAAGGCGCTGTCGCGGCCGTCCGGGCTGGTGCCGGTGGTGTCCCGGACCTGGGCGCCATGCCCGGAATAGTAGAAGATGGCGAAATCATTGGGGCCGGTCACTTGCTGCAGCCAGACCAGGCCCTCCTCGAACTGGCGCCGGCGAACGTCGTCATAGACGCGGATGTTGGCCTTCGGCACGTCGAACAGGCGGGCCACGGTGTCGGCGAACATGTGCGCGTCCTGGTTCGACTTGGTCAGGGGCTTCACGTTCGAGCCCATGGCCAGAATGAAGATCTTCGGCGCGGACGGCGGTGCCGCGGCAGCCGGCGGCGGCGCCGGGGCTGCGGGTGCCGGCGGCGCGGCGGCTGCGGGAGCCGGCGCCTGCGGCGCCGGCTGGGGCCGGCCGTGGCCGGCGGGCGGCGGCACCACCGGGGGCGCGCTGCCGTCGGTGATGTCGAACGACGTCTTCGCCGTCGCCCACTGGTCGGCGGGCAGGGTGGTCAGGCGCTGCAGATCGGTGCCCAGCTCCGCCGGATTGCCGTAGCTCGCCTTCTGCGGCTGGGCGTCCGGCGTCCGGGTCCAGACCAGGTACAGCTCCTCGAAGCCGGCCGGACCGGTCACCCGGAACCGGAACGGATCACCATTGCGACCGGCGCAGACATGGTCGCCGGCGCGGACCTGCCGCGACAGGGGGTCGCCGCCGCTGAGGGCATTGGGGAACACCCGCTGCACCACGCCGTCGGTGCCGACGTCGTAGAGCGAGGCATAGCCGGCCGCCCCGGCCTCGAAGCAGATCTGCACCGTCGCGCCGATCGGCAGCGACGGCTTGTCGGTGGCGATCGCCACCGTCACCGGCGCCTGGCGATTGAACGGCAGCTCGACCAGGCCGGTCGGCGCCATCTCGATGCGGAGCCCGCGCGTGGTCTGCGCCGCCGCCGGCCCGCCGACCACCAATTGGGCGGCCGCCAGCAGGGCGGCGAGCGCCAGGATCAACCGGATCATCAGCCGTTCCCCAGATTGGTGACCTGGACCCGGCGATTGACGCCATCCTCGGGACGGGCCGGGTCCTTGAGCTTCGACGCGCCCCAGCCGACGGTCTTCAGGCGCGCCGGCGCGATGC
Source organism: uncultured Comamonadaceae bacterium (assembly GCA_964511405.1). Taxonomy (GTDB): domain Bacteria; phylum Pseudomonadota; class Alphaproteobacteria; order Elsterales; family Elsteraceae; genus CAZEFK01. The sequence continues at coordinate 15,448 of CAZEFK010000129.1, forward strand.
CGTACTGGTCGACCAGGAAGCGCTTCAAGGTCTCGGCCCGGCGCTGCGACAGGGCCTGGTTGTAGGCTGCCGCGCCGCGGGCGTCGGTGTGGCCGGCCAGCTCGAAGGCGAAGCCGGACAGACCAGGCGATGCCAGCGCGGCGCCCAGCGCCCGCGCCTGGTCCAGGGCGTCGTGGCTGAGCTCGGCCGAATCGAAGTCGAACGGGATCGCCAGGTCGATGGTCGGCGGCGGCCCGGCCTCGATCCTGAGGCCGCGGGTCCGCGGCTTGGGGGTCAGCGCGCCGACGATCGTCTGCGCCCCGACCACGGGATCGGCGGCCCGCACCGGCGCCGGCCCCCAGGTCCCCGCCAGCAGCAGCGCGATGGCGACGATCCCGGCTCGGCATCCTGACATGGCTAGGCCCCTGACACTTTGTGATCAGGGTACGTCCGGCCGGCTGACGGCGCTACAGGCAATCGCGCCGGGCGGCCCCGACCCGGCCGGCGTGGCCGCCGGCTCGCGGGGCGGCGTATCGTGCCGGCGTCGATCCCAGGAGATGGCCATGCCCGTCCGCCCGCTCGCCTGCGCCTTGGTCCTTGCCGCTATGGCCGCGTCCGCGCCGGGCACCGCCGCCACCTTCCGCTATGCCGGCGCCGCCGATGTCGAGACCCTGGATCCCGACGGCCGGTTCGAGATCTTCACCCTGGGCTTCCTGCACGCGATCTACGAGCCGCTGGTCCGCTACGACCGCGACCTGCATATCGAGCCGGCGCTCGCCGCCAGCTGGACCGAGGTCGATGCCAGGACCTGGCGCTTCACGCTGCGGCCCGGCGTGCGCTTCCAGGACGGCAGTCCGCTGACCGCCGATGACGTCGCCTTCACCATCACCCGTGGCAAGGCCGACGGCTCCGCCATGGCGCCGACCCTGGCCCCGGTCGCGGCCGCGGTGGCGGTCGATCCGGCGACTGTGGAACTCCGCCTGGCCCGGCCAATGCCGACCCTGCTCAACGACCTGGCCTTCGTGCTGGTCATGAGCCGGGCCTGGAGCGAGGCGCACCAGTCGGCCAAGCCCAGCAACCTGCGCACGGGGGCCGTGGTGCCGGCGCACGTCCAGGCCATGGGCACCGGCCCCTACCGCCTGGTGCGGCGCGAGTCCGACGTCGCGACGGTGCTGGAGGCCAATCCCGGCTGGTGGGACAAGGCGGACGGGCTGCCGCGGGTCGAGTACCACCCGATCAAGGACAGCGGCGCGCGCGTCGCGGCGCTCCTGAGCGGCGCGGTCGACTTCATCGACCCCGTGCCGCTGCAGGACGTGCCGCGGCTGCGGGCGACGCCGGGCCTGACCGTGCGCCAGGCGCCCGAGCTGCGCACGATGTTCCTGGGCATGGACCAGGCCCGCCCGGTGCTGACCGACTCCAGCGTCAAGGACCGCAACCCGTTCCAGGACCGCCGAGTGCGCCAGGCCTTCTATCAGGCGATCGATGTTGACGCCATTAAGGCCCGGGTGATGCGCGGCGCGGCCGAGCCCACCGGCTCGATGATCGCCCCGGGCGTGGTCGGCTACGACCCGGCGCTGGAGGCGCGGCTGCCCTACGACCTTGCTGCCGCCAAGGCGCTGATGGCCGAGGCCGGCTATCCCGACGGCTTCGCCCTGGGCATGGACTGCCCCAACGACCGCTGGGTCAATGACGAGGACGTGTGCCGGGCCGTCGCCGCCATGCTCGCCCGCATCGGCGTGCGCATCGACCTGCATGTCCAGACCCGCGGCCTGTTCCTGAACAAGGTGCTGAAGCAGGACACCAGCTTCTACCTGCTGGGCTGGACGCCGGGCGACAACGATGCCTCCGACGTGCTGGGGCCGATCCTCAGCCCGCGCCAGGGCGGCGCCGGCTTCTTCAATCTGGGCGGCTACAGCAACCCGCGGGTAACCGAGCTCGCCGGTCAGGCCCTGGTCGAGACCGACCCGGCCCGCCGCAACGCCCTGATCCGCGAGGCCCTGACCCTGCATGCGCAGGACATCGGCCACATCCCGCTGTACCGGCAATACACCACCTGGGCCTACCGCAGCGGCATCGACCTGGTCCAGCGCGCCGACGGCGTGCTGCCACTGTGGCAGGTCCGGATGCCGCAATGACCCCGCCGGTCGACGCCATCGTCGCGCTGACCCAGGCCCTGGTCCAGCGCCCCAGCCAGGGCGGCATCGATCCGGCGTCGCCGATCCTGCGCTTCATGGCCGACCGGCTGAGCGGGCTGGGGCTGGGCCCGCGCCTGCTGGACGACGGCGGCGAGCCGGTGGCGCTGATCGCCGAGATCGCGGGCGGGCGGCCAGGCCCGACCTGGGTGCTGGACGCCTGCATCGACACCGCGCCGGTGACCGATGCGGGCGCGTGGACGGTCGACCCCTTCGCCGGCACCGTGCGCAACGGCTGGCTCCATGGCCGGGGTGCCGCCGACTGCAAGGTCGCGGTGGCGACCTTCGCCCATCTGGCGGCAGCGCTGGCGCCGGACGCCGCGTCGCTGGCCGGGCGGCTGATCCTGCTCTACGACGCCGACGAGCACACCGGCCGCTTCGGCGGCATCCGCCGCTTCCTGGCCGAGCGCCCTGATATCGCCGGCGTGATGGTCGGCTATCCGGAGAATGACGCCGTCAATGTCGGCGCCCGCGGCTTCTGGCGGGCGCGGGTCGAGGTGCACGGCGTCGCCCGGCATTCCGGTTCGACCGATCCGGCGCTGGTCAACGCCGCGGTGAAGCTGGCCCGCCTGATCGAGTGTCTGGCCGGCGCCGCCCTGCCCGGTCCGGCCGGCGCCGATTTCCCGCTGCCGCCCAAGCTGACCGTGACGGCGGTCGGCGGCGGCGCGGGCTATTCGGTGGTGCCCGACGCCTGCTGGCTGCAGGTCGATGTCCGCCTGACGCCGGCGTTCGGCGCCGACGACGCCGCGCGGCTGGTGGCGGCCGCGGTCGCGGCGGTCGACGCCGCGCTGCCGGCCGGCCGGCCGGCCCGCATCGACGCCATGGACAGCTGGCCCGCCTACCGCCTGTCGCCCGACCACCCGTTGGCCGCCGCCCTGGCCGCGGGGGCCGCCGCGGCCGCTGGGCGGCCGGTGCCGCCCCAGGTCTGCGGCCCCTCCAACATCGGCAACTTCCTGGCCCGCCACGGGATCCCGGCGACCTGTGGATTCGGCGTGACCTGCGCCGGCGTCCACGGCGCCGACGAGCGCGCCGCGATCGACAGCATCGGGCTCGTCTGGACCGCCTATGAGACCGCGCTGCGGCGGCTGATGGCGTAAGGTTGACCTGTTTGTACCGATCGGTAAACATGAGTCCGATCAGTACAGAGGATCCTTGCCATGTCCGAGCTTCGTCCGCCGTTGCCGCCCTTCACCCTGGAGACCGCGACCCAGAAGGTGCGGGCCGCCGAGGATGCCTGGAACAGCCGCGACCCCGAGCGGGTGTCGCTGGCCTACACGCCCGACAGCCGCTGGCGGAACCGTGCCGAGTTCGTCGAGGGCCGGCCGGCCATCGTCGCGTTCCTTGCCCGCAAATGGGCGTGCGAGCTGGACTATCGCCTGATCAAGGAGCTGTGGGCCTGCGCCGGCAACCGCATCGCCGTGCGCTTCGCCTACGAGTTCCGGGACGACTCCGGCACCTGGTACCGGGCCTATGGCAACGAGAACTGGGAGTTCGCCGAGTCCGGCCTGATGCGGCTGCGCCTGGCCAGCATCAACGACCGGCCGATCGCGGCCACCGAGCGCAAGTTCCACTGGGACCGGTCGGGCCCGCGTCCAGCCGACCATCCCGGCCTGTCGGACCTGGGACTGTAATGCCGCGCGCGGTCGCCGAGCGCGCCGACGCGATCCCGGCCCTGGGCGAGGTGTTCCGCGAGCACGGCTTCGCGGGCGCCAGCCTGGCGGTGATCAGCGCCCGCACCGGCCTCGGCAAGGGCAGCCTCTACCACTTCTTCCCCGGAGGGAAGGACGAGATGGCGGCCGCCGTGCTGGCCGACATCGCGGCCTGGTTCGAGGCCGAGATCTACCGGCCGCTGCGCGACGCCGCGGACCCGCGTCAGGCGATCCGGGACATGTGCCGCGCGGTCGCCGGTTATTTCCGGGCGGGCCGACGCATCTGCCTGGTTGGCGCCTTCGCACTGGACGCCACGCGCGACCGCTTCGCCGCCGCGGTCCAGGATTATTTCCAGGGCTGGGCGGCAGCGCTGGCGACGGCGCTCGGCCGTGCCGGGCACAGGCCCGAAGCCGCCCAAGCGCTGGCCGAGGACGCCGTCGCCGCGATTCAGGGCGGCCTCGTCCTGGCGCGGGCGCTCGACGACCCGGCCGTGTTCGAGCGCGCCCTGGCGCGGACCGAAGCGCGGCTGCTGAGCTGACGTCACTGGCCGGAGGCCGGTCAGGGCCTACCGGGCCGCGGCCTTGGCCGGCGGATAGGGCGACTGCGGGTTCAGCACCGCCGCCAGGTCGCGCCACGGGATCGCGGCCAGGGGCATCCCGGCCGCATAGGGCGCCACTTCATATTGCTGGAAGCGGACGGTCAGCGTGTCCGGGCCGAGGATCCAGCGCGTGGGATCCTTGACCGCATCGAGCAGATCGGCGGGCTCGTGCTTGAACGTATCGTCGGACGGGCCGAGGTCGGCCGTCAGCTTGGCCGCGACCAGCCGCGCCAACGCCTGGGACCAGTCGGCGCCGCTCCGGAAGAGGTCGGCCGGCGTGACCTCGCGCTTCAACGCCGGCAGCACGGAATGCTGCTCGAACGCCGACAGGGGATGGGCGGCGCCGTGGCCATAGGTGCCGCTTTCGACCGCAATGCTGACCAGGTCGGCCCCGACGGCTTCGAGCGTCACCGACCGGTCGACGTCGGTATCGTCGTCCTGGTCGAAGTCCGGCGGCCGGTCGGCATGGGCCAAGTCGCGCAGCCGCTGGTTGACCGCGGTGGCAAGGTCGGTCGCCGCACCGTCGATCTGGTCCCAGCTCGTCTCTGCCTCGACCGGCTTGCTGAAGTCAGAGCCGGGGTCCGGTTGCGCTTCGGGATGCGCGGCGTAGGCGTGCAGCGTCATGACGCGATAACCGCCGAGGTCGCGCACGTCCTGCTGCAGCTCCGCGACGCGCGGGCCGTAGACCTGGGTCAGGCACTCCGGCAGCGGCTTGGCGGCGATCCGGCAATAGTCATCGCGGTAGCGCAGCCAGGCACGCTGGTCCTGGGTCAGCGCCTGCTGGCCAGCCGGCGACAGCCTGGCCCGGGCCTTGGCAAAGGCCTCGCCCAGGGCACCGTCGGCGGCCGACAGCTTGGGGTCGGCGCAGATGGCGCGCTCGATCGGACTGGCGGCCTTGGCGCAGTCGAAGCTGGCCGCCGCCGCCGGCAGCGACGTCGCGGCCAGCAGCAGCCCGACGGCCACGGGCGCCGGCATCAAGGGCGGGCGGCCTCGGGTCCTGCGCACAGGGCGATCAGCCGGGTGATCTCGGCGGCCTCGAACGGCTTGGCGATGGCCGCGTCGGCGCCGAGGCCGGTGGCCAGCGCCAGATAGTCGGTGCTACCGCCCAGGGGGTTGGCCGACATCACGATGACCCGGGGCGGCTCCGGCCCGCGGCGGAAGGCCGTGACCAGCTCCAGTCCGTCGATGCCGGGCATGAAGACATCGGTCACCACCACGTCGAACGGCTGGGCGGCGTGGCGGTCGAGCGCCCGCTGGCCGCTGGTCTCGGTCTCGACCAGCCAGCCGGTGCCGGCGAGCGCGGTCCGCATCACCGAGCCGATCACCGGGTCGTCGTCGACGATCAGTACGCGCACCGCCAGCCTCCCGCGTCGCCTTGCGGGTCCATCTATACGGGATGGCCTGCGCCGAGGACAGCGTCCGACGGCCACGCCGCCGGCGCGGTGCCGAGCGGGCCGGGCGGGCGGTCCCAGGACAGGGGCGCGCCCGCCACGGCCAGCGGCGGGCGCACCCGCCGCGCCGGCCCC
>CAZEFK010000130.1:0-21254 GCA_964511405.1 uncultured Comamonadaceae bacterium
AAGATCTGGTGGACGGTGCCGCCGAAATCCGGGTTCTCGGCCAGCCGGCGGGCGGCGCCCAACAGCATCGTGGTGTGCCCGTCATGGCCGCAGGCATGCATCTTGCCGTCATGCACCGAGCGATGGTCGAAGCCGTTCTTCTCGAGGATGTGCAGGGCGTCCATGTCGGCGCGCAGGCCGATCGACCGGGTGCCGGGGCGCTTGCCCTTGAGCGCGCCGACCACGCCCGTGGTGGCCAGGCCGCGATGCACCTGGTAGCCCCAGGCCGCCAGCTTCTCGGCCACCAGCGCCGCCGTCCGCACTTCCTCGAACGCGGTCTCGGGGTGACGGTGGATGTCGCGGCGGATCGCCGTCAGGTCGGCGGCATCGGGCGCCAGTTGGCTCAGGAGGTCGTGCATCGGTCTCGCTCTCGTCGTCGAACGGCTATCCTGCGACGGGTTCGTGGCGCTGCGCCAGATAGCGCTCGACGGCGCCCTCGGTCGAACCGTCATAGGTGATGCGGCCATGGTCCAGCACGATGGCGCGGCTGCACAGCTGCCGCACCGAATCCATGCCGTGGCTGACGAACAGCACCGTGCGGTTCTCGCGCGCGGCCGCGCGCATGCGCTCGATGCACTTCGCCTGGAACGCCATGTCGCCGACCGCCAGCACTTCGTCGACCAGCAGGATCTCGGAATCGAGATGCGCCGAGACGCTGAAGGCCAGGCGCATGAACATGCCGGTCGAGTATTTCTTGACCGGCGTGTCGATGAACTGATCGATCTCGGCGAAGGCGATGATCGCGGGCTCGGCCCGCGCGATCTCGCGCTTCGACATGCCCAGGATGGCGCCGCTGAAGGCGATGTTCTCGCGGCCCGTGAGGTCGGGATGGAAGCCCATGCCGATCTCCAGCAGCGCGCCGACCCGGCCCTCCAGCTCGATGCGGCCGCTGTCCGGCGCCGTGATGCGGGCCAGGATCTTCATCAAGGTGCTCTTGCCCGAGCCGTTATGGCCGATCACGCCGACCACCTCGCCGCGGCAAACCATCAGGTCGATGTCGCGCAGGGCCCAGAACTCGACGCCGCCGAAGCCCTGCGCCACCCCGGCCAGGCGATCGTAGAGCGTGTGGCGGCGCGGCGGCGCCCCGATCATGTAGCGCTTGCTCAGGCCCTGGATGGCGATGACGGGGTCGGCCATCACACCAGGTCCGACATCACCGCCTCGCGGCGGCGGAAGAAGCAATAGCCGCCCACCAGCAGGACCAGGGCGACCGCGGTCGAGATCACTGCTGCGGTCGGGTCGGGGGCGTCGGCGCCCAGCATGCACCAGCGCCCGGCATCGATCACCGTGGCCATCGGGTTGAGCGCAAACCACTGCCGCCACTCGACCGGCACCAGCGATCCCGGATAGAGCACCGGGCTCGCGAACATCCAGACCTGGATCAGGAACGGCAGCAGATGCGCGACGTCGCGGTAGATCGCGTAGAGCGCCGCCAGGAAGAAGGCGGCGCCGGCGGCGGTCACCACCGACAGCAGGATGACCAGGGGCAGCAGCACCACCGGCCAGCCCGGCGCCACCTGGTAATAGATCATCAGCGGCACCAGGGCGACCAGGCCGAAGCCCAGGTCGACCAGCGCCGCCAGGATGGCGGCCAGCGGCAGGTACAGCCGCGGGAAATAGATCTTGGTCACCAGATGCGGGTTCATGGCGACCGCGGCGCTGCCTTCGCTGACCGCGCGCGCGAAGGTCTGCCAGATCGTCATCGCCGAATAGATGAAGACCGGATAGGGCAGGCCGGCCGACGGCACCTGCAGCAGCCGGCCGAAGAACACGCTGAACACGATCATCAGCAGGAACGGCTGCAGGATCGCCCAGGCGGCGCCGATCACGGTCTGCTTGTAACGCACCCGGATCGCGCGCCACACCAGCATCTCCAGGATATGGCGGGAGTGCCAGAGCTCGCCGAGATTGAAGGTCGGCACCTCGGCCGGCGGGACGATGACGGTGCGGCGCAGCGGGCGCACGTCGCCCGGGGCTTCCAGTTCGCTGATCATTCGGCCGTCGGCAGGGTCCCCTCGAAGAGGCGGGACCCTACCGTGCCCGGGCCGGCTTGGCCAGTGGGGCCTAACGTCCGTGGGGCCTATCGTCCGCCCCGGCGCCGGCGCAGGGCCATGCCGACCAAACCGGCGCCGACCAGGGCCACGGTCGCGGGCTCCGGGACCGACGTCGCGGACAGTGCCTCCAGCAGCACGCCGGTGCTGGCGGTGGTGCAGGGCGAGTCAGCGCAGGCCGCAGTGACGAACAGGAAGCGGTCGGGCGTGATCGGCTGCGCGACACCCTCCTGGGTGGCCGCCAGGATCGGGGTCGCGCTGCCGAGGTCGATGGTCGGCGAGTCGCTGGTGAACAGGGTGAACTGCTCGCCGCCGGTGGTGGCACCCGGCGTGATGGTCCAGCCGCCGAGGTCGCCGTCGCCGGCCAGGTCCAGGCGGAGGATCTCGACCGGCGCGGCATTGATCTCGCCGTCCGCGCCGGGCCCTTCCATGACCCCCACGCCCTGCGCGTCGGGGCCGGCATCCATGCCGTACAGCAGCGCCGAGCTATTGAAATCCGGCGAAAAGGCCGCCGCCGCGACGGTCCGTCCCTCGGCGGCCGAGACGTAGGTGTGGGTCGAACCGAGGATGCCGTCGGACCCGGCGCCCCAAAAGGTCCAGGTGATCGTGCCGGCATGGGCGGGCGGCGCAGCCAGGGCGGCGCACAGCGCCACTGCCGCGATCAGCGTCTTCGTCATGGGCTTGGGTTTCCCTTGCTGCGGGCGGGCCGCCCGGAACGACGCAAAAGAGCGATGCAAAAACCCAAAGCAAGCGTCATGCCATTCGCGAAAATACCCCACGTTTTCAAAGTGCTGTTGGCTCGATGCCGAAGCCTGTCCGGCCCGCGCTGTCAGGCCTGGCGACACGGCGATCGGCATAGCGGATGGCCATGATCGGGGACTCCAAGCCCGCGGTGCCCGTCGCCGCTGTAAAGCCCGCCTATCCGACCAGCGCTGCCGCCATGGCCTGGAACACCGACGCCCAGTCGCCGGCAACCGGCTGGCGGAACAGCCGCATCGCCGGATACCAGGGGGTCCGGTCGCCGGCGCGCAGCCAGCGCCAGTCGGGATCGGCCTGCAGCGCCACCCAGGTCGGAACCCCCAGGGCGCCGGCCAGGTGCGCCGGCGCCGTGTCGGAGCTGATGACCAGGTCCAGGGTCGCCATGATCGCGGCCGTGTCGACGAAGGCGTCGGGCCCGGCGTCGGGGTCGGGCTCGATCCGCTCGATCGCCAGGCCCGCCGGCAGGTCATCGAGCTGGTCCAGGCCGTCGCGGCGCTGCAGGGCGATCAGCCGGACGCCGGGAATCGCCCCCAGCGGCGCAAACGCGGCCAGCGGCGGCGACCGGCCGCGGTCGAGCGGCGTGCGCGGATTGCCCTGCCAGACCAGCCCGATCCGCCGGCCCGGCCGCCGGCCCAGATGTTCGGACCATCGGGCGACCAGCGCCGGCTCCGGACTGAGGGCGGCGCGATAGGCCGGCACGGTGTCGAGAGTCACGCCCAGGACATGGGGCAGGCTCATCATCGCGATCTGCCAGTCGTGGGGCGGCAGCGCCGCGCCGCGCGCGACCACCGCACCGAGGCCGGGCACGCCGCCCAGCAGCCGCACCAGGGCGGCCGGCGCCTCCACGACCACGCGGCCGCCGCGGCCCCGCGCCGCTGCCGCGAAGCGCACGAACTGCAGGACGTCGCCCAGCCCCTGCTCCGCATAGACCAGCAGCGTCTGGCCCGGGAACGGCCGGCCGTCCCACGGCGGCGCGTCCAGGACGCGGGCGGCCGACCGGAACGCCCGGCACTGCCAGCGCGCCTCGAACAGCCGAAACCCCTCCTCGAGGTCGCCCGCCGCCAGCCGGCACAGCGCCAACTGGAACTGGGCGTCGGCGCGGCCGGGGTCGGCGGCCAGCGACCGGCGCAGCGCCGCCTCGGCCTCGTCCAGGCGGCCGGCGCCGCGCCGCAACCGGCCGTGCAGCATCAAGGCCTCGGGATGGTCCGGGTCGGCGGCCAGCGCGCGCTCGACGGCGACGGCCGCGGCCTCGCGCCGCCCCAGATCCAGCAGCACGCCGGCATAATCGGCCAGCGCCGTGGCCTCCGCGGCGCCCTGGCGCACCAGCGGCTCCAGCAGGCGCGCCGCAGCCTCGGGTTGGCCGAGGTCGCGCAGCACGCCGCCATAGACCCCCATGGCGGCGACGGCGACGGCCGGATCGCCGAGCGAGCGGCACAGCAGTTCCGCGGCTTCGCTCAGGCGGCCCTCGGCGCGCAGCCGCCGGCCCGCCGCCACCGGATCCGCGGCGTCGCCGCCGGTGCTCGCCTGCATGGTCATCGTGCCGCGTGCTGTAGCGGCGCCCCGGCGGCTTGTCGAGGTCGACGGCGCCGCGGCACGCCTCTATCATTTCGCGTAACGATACGAAGGAGGAACCGATCCGATGCTGCCGACCCGTGCCGTCCTGACCGTGGCCCTTGCCGTCGCGCCGGCTGCCCTCCCCGCCCTCGCTTGGGCCGATGACGACGTGATCACGCTGGGCGCGCCGATCTCGATGACCGGGATCTATTCGACCCTGGGCAAGGACACGCGCGACGGCTACGACCTCGGCGTCAAGAAGATCAACGATGCCGGCGGCGTCGAGATCGGCGGCAAGCACTACAAGCTGAAGATCACCTATTACGACGACGAGAGCACGCCGGCGCGCAGCGCCCAGCTCGCCGAGCGCCTGATGGCGCAGGACGGCATCAAGCTGCTGCTCGGTCCCTACGGCTCGGGCCTGACCAAGGCGGTGCAGCCGATCGTCGAGAAGTTCCAGGTTCCGATGGTCCAGGCCAACGGCGCCGACCGCGACATCTTCACCAAGGGCTACAAGTTCACCTTCGGCGTGCTGGCCACCACCGAGCAGTATCTGCGCCCGGCCGTCGACCTCCTGGCCGACCTCGCCAAGGCGCAAGGCAAGCCGCTGTCCGACCTGAAGGTCGCGGTCGCCATCGAGAACGACCCGTTCTCGATCGACGTGCGCGACGGCGTCGTCGAGGACGCCAAGGACAAGGGCATGAAGGTCGTGGTCGACGACAAGTTCCCGCGCGACCTCAACGACATGAGCACCACGATCACCAAGATCAAGGCGCTCAAGCCCGACCTGCTGCTGGTGTCGGGCCACGAGAAGGGCGCCGCCCTGGCCGTGCGCTCGCTGGCCGACGCCAAGCTCGCCTTGCCCATGGTCGCCATGACCCATTGCGACAGCGCCAAGGTCGAGCAGCAGGGCAAGGCGGCCGAGTATGTCGTCTGCGGCTCGCAGTGGGACCGCACCCTGACCTACAAGGACGCGCTGTTCGGCAGCGCCGAGGATTACGCCAAGACGTTCGAGGCCGAATACCACTACGCCCCGCCCTACCAGTCCGCCGAATCGACCGCCGCGGTCATGGTCTATGCCGACGCCCTGCACCGGGCCGGCAGCGCCGATCCGCTGAAGGTGCGCGACGCCCTGGCCACGACCGACATGCAGACCTTCTACGGGCCGATCAAGATCGACCAGACCGGCCGCAACGTCGCCAAGACCATGGTGCTGCAGCAGATCCAGGGCGGCGCCTACAAGGTGGTGGCCCCGGCCCAGTGGGCGTCGGCCAAGGTGGTGTACCCGGCCCCGGCGTGGTCGGCGCGGTAGTCCACCCAGGCAGCGGGCACCCTCATGATCGATAACCTGTTGCTGCTGGCCCAGGCGCCGGAGCTGGGCCTGCAGCTGGTGGTCGACGGCGTACTGATCGGCGCCGTGTTCTGCCTGGCCGCCTATGGCATGGCGCTGGTCTGGGGCGTGATGGACCTGATCAACGTCGCCCAGGGCGAGCTGGTGATGCTGGGCGGCTATGTCGCCCTGGGCGTCGTCCAGCTGGGCCTGCCGCCGCTGCTGGGGGTGCCGGTTGCGACGGCGGTGCTGTATGCGGTCGGCTGGCTGCTCTACCGCGGCATCGTGTACCGGCTGGTCGACCGCGACCTGTTCGTCTCGATCCTGGCCACCTTCGGCATCTCGATCGTGATCCAGCAGCTGCTGAACCAAGTGGTCGGCTCCGACATCCAGAGCATCGACGCCCAGCTGGGCAGCTTCGACCTGCTGGGCGGCGCCGTCACCGTGCCCCGGGTCAAGCTGCTGGCGCTGGGCTGCGTGCTGGCGCTGGGCCTGGGCCTGGCGCTGTTCCTCAAGCGCACCCGGATCGGCCAGGCGATCCGCGCCACCGCCCAGAACGCCCGGGCGGCGCGCATCCTGGGCATCGACACCGACCATGTCTACGCCACCACCTTCGCCCTCAACGCCGCGATCTGCGGCGCGACCGGCGCCCTGGTGGCGATGACCTGGGTGGTCCACCCCTATATCGGCCTGCCCTACACCCTGCGCTCGTTCATGATCGTGGTCGCCGCCGGCCTCGGCAACTTGCCGGGGGTGATCGTGGCCGGTCTGGGCCTCGGCGTCGCCGAGCAGGCCGCGGGCTTCGTGCTGGGCGCCGAATTCCAGATGGGCTTCGTGTTCGCGCTGATGGTGCTGCTGCTGGTCGGCCGCAACCTGCGCCTCCACGCCCAGCGCAAGGTCCTGCGATGAGGCACTGGATGGGCGCCGGCGCCCTGGTCGCCGCCGGCATCGTGGCGCCGATTGCGCTGCCGACCCTGCTCAGCCAGCTGGCGCTGCTGTGGGTCATGGTGCTGTTCGCCCTGACCTGGGACCTGGTCGGCGGCCAGATGGGCTACAACTCCTTCGGCAACGTCCTGTTCTTCGGGCTCGGCTGCTATGCCGGGGTCGTGGTCCCGCGCGAGCTGGGGCTCGACTACTTCCCCGGGATCGCCGCCGGCATGGCCGGCGCCGTGCTGGTTTCGGTGGCGGCCGCGGCCCTCCTGGGCTCGGCGCTGCTCGGCCTGCGCGGCCACTACTTCGCGATCTCGACCCTGGGGCTGGGCCTGGCCGCCGCCGAGCTGGTCAGCGGCTGGGACTTCGTCGGCGCCGGCGGGGGCCTGCAGGTGCCGGGATATCCCGGCTCGCTGCATGCCCGCGGGCTGTTCTTCTATGTCCTGGCGTTCCTGCTGGCGCTGCTCTGCCTCGGCGTGCTGGCCCTGATCTATCGCAGCCGCTTCGGCCTGGCGCTCAACGCCGTGCGCGACGACGAGGACAAGGCCGAGGCCATGGGCCTGCCGACCGTGCGCATCAAGGTGCTGGCCTGGGTGATCGCGGCCCTGTTCCTGGCGCCGGCCGGCGTGGTCGTGGGCTACCTGATCGGCTTCATCGACCCGCGCGAGGTCGCGTTCGCCGGCTCGACCTACGGCGTGTGGATGGTGCTGATGGCGATCCTGGGCGGCCGCGGCACGCTGTGGGGGCCGGTGATCGGCGCCGTGCTGTTCCACGTGACCCAGGAGCTGTTCTGGACCTACCTGCTGGGCTGGCAGCGGGTGGCCATGGGCGTGGCGATCGTCGCCATCGTCGTGTTTTTCCCGAACGGGCTGATGGGCTGGCTGCGCCAGGCCAGGCCGGCCTGGTTCGCCAAGCCGGGGCCGGCGTGATGGCGCTGTTGTCGGTCGAGGAGGTCTCGAAGTCGTTCGGCGGCGTCGCCGCCAACCAGGCGGTGTCGCTGGCGGTCGAGGCCGGCGAGATCGTCGGGCTGATCGGGCCCAACGGCTCGGGCAAGACCACCCTGTTCAACTCGATCGTCGGCCAGCACCCGATCGACGCCGGCCGCATCCGCTTCGACGGCCGCGAGATCCAGCGGCTGCGCGTGCCGGCGATCGCGCGCCTGGGCATCCTGCGCACCTTCCAGTCGACCCGCGTCTACAAGGCCATGACCTGCCTGGACAACCTGGCGATCAGCACGCCTGTCGCGGGCGTCGCGGGCCTGCTGGGCCCGACGCCGCCGGCGGTGCGGGCGCGCGCGATCGACCTTCTGGGCTTCGTCGGCCTGGCGTCGAAGCGCCAGGAGCTGGCCGGCAACCTGTCGTTCGGCCAGCAGAAGCTGTTGGAGTTCGCCATGGCGCTGATGCGCGAGCCGCGCCTGCTGCTGCTGGACGAGCCGACCGCCGGCATCAACCCGACCCTGATCAACGGCCTGATCGACCGGCTGCGCCGCGCCAATGCCGAGTTCGGCATCACGCTCTTGGTGATCGAGCACAACATGCGGGTGATCATGAACCTGGCGCACCGCCTGTACTGCCTGGCCAACGGCCGGATCCTGGCCGAGGGCGCGCCGGACCGGGTGCGCGACGATCCTGGTGTGATCGACGCCTATCTGGGCGCGCACTGATGACCGACCCGATCCGCGGCTATGGCGAGGGCCGCGTCGACCTGGTGCTGTCGGTCGACGCGGTCGCCGACGCCGCCGCCGAGCTGGCGCGCAACCGCCCGTCGACGGCCGAGCTCGCGGCCCTGGCCGGGCCCCAGCCGCTGCTGCGCCTGGACGGCCTGGTCGCCGGCTATGGCCGCATGGAGATCCTGCACGGCATCGACCTGATGGTCGGGCGCGGCCAGTCGCTGTGCCTGATCGGCCCCAACGGCGCCGGCAAGTCGACGGTCCTGCATTCGATCTTCGGCCTCAACACCATCATGGCCGGGCGGGTGACCGTGGCCGACCAGGACGTCACCCAAGTGCCGCCCAACGCCAAGCTCAAATCGGCGGGCGTCGCCTATATCCTGCAGGACAACTCGATCTTCCCCGACATGACCGTCGAGGAGAACCTGCTGATGGGCGGCTATCTGATGGATCGCCCGGCCGACGCCAGGCGCGCCGCCGACGCCGTGCTCGACCGCTACGACCGCCTGGCCCGACGCCGCCACGCCCGCGCCGGCGTGCTGTCGGGCGGCGAGCGCCGGCTGCTCGAGATCGCCCGCGCCATGATCATGGATCCCGACATCGTGCTGGTCGACGAACCCTCGATCGGCCTCGAGCCGCGCTTCATCGACCTGGTGTTCGAAATCCTGGCCGACCTGCAGCGCAACCTCGGCAAGACCATCGTCATGGTCGAACAGAACGCGCGCAAGGGCTTGGCCTTCGCCGACCTCGGCTATGTCCTGGTCGCCGGCCAGGTCGCCCGCGCCGGCCGCGGCCGGGATCTGCTGGAGGATCCCGAGGTCGCGCGGCTGTTCCTGGGGGGGTAGTTGGCCCCGCAGGCTCGACGAATTGCTCCCGTGGAACTGGTCCCCGGCCCCCTGCTCTGCGAAGGATCTTCTTCGCCTCGTCGTCCGTCAGGTTGCGTCGGGTCATGGTGTGCCGCAGCTCGCATCGCCATTCCATTTTCTGGAACTAGCCGCTTCCAATTTTTGGAATAGCCTGCCAGCATGCCCTCATGATCGTGACTGGCACTACCCTCGTTGAGGCGTACCTCGCGGGGCGTGCCGGCACCAAAGGGATCCGGGCGGCACGCGCCCAGTACGATGCCTGGCTGGCAATTGCCCAGGCGGCGGTCTGGTCGGCGCCCGAGGACGTGAAGGCAGCCCATCCGAAGGTGAGCATCCTCAAGGCGGGGCGCGCGGTGTTCAACATCAAGGCCAACGACTACCGCCTGGTCGCCCTGATCAACTACCGGGCCGGGGTTCTGGCGATCCGGTTCTTCGGCACCCACGGCGAGTACGACCAGATCGACGCGGAGACAGTCTGATGGACGCCACCCTGATTGTGATCGACAGCGACGCCGAGCTCGCCCGGGCACAGGACCTGGTCGTCCGGCTCATGGCGTCCGACGATCCGGCCGACGTCGCGCGCCTGCAGGCCCAGGCCCGCCTCGTGGCCGCCTACGAGGCCCAGCGTTGGCCGCCGCGGCCGCCCAGCACCGCGGCGGTCATCGAGTACCTGATGGACCAGCATGGCCTGAGCCGCGCCGACCTCGTGCCGCTGCTCGGCACCCCAAGCCGGGTCAGCGAGGTGCTCAGCGGCAAGAAAGCCCTCAGCATGTCTATGGTCCAGCGCCTGCGCGCACGCTTCCGCGTGCCGGCCGACGTGTTGATCCCCGAGGCCACGCCCACCCGCCGCCGGCCGCCGCGCCGATCGACACGCGCCCAGACTGCGGCTTGACTCGTCAGATCCCGGCGTACCAGGCGTAGCCGCGGTCTTCCCAATAGCCGCCCTTGCCGCCGGCGATCCCGGCCAGGCTGTCGACCAGCTCGATGCGCATCACATATTTCGCCATCTTGTAGCCGAGCTGGCGCTCGACCCGCAGGCGCAGCGGCGCGCCATGGGCCACCGGCAGCGGCTGGTCGTTCATGTCGTAGGCCAGGATCGTCTGCGGATGCACTGCTTCGTCCAGGCCGATGCTCTCATAATAGGGATCGGCCGTGCCGAAGGCACCCGGCAGCCGGTCGGCGCAGTGGAACACGACATAGCGCGCCGCCGGCTTGAGCCCGGCGCGGTCGAGCAGCGCGGCCAGGGGCACGCCGCGCCATTTGCCGATGCAGCTCCAGCCCTCGACGCAGTCGTGGCGGGTGATCTGGGTGCGCGCCGGCAGCGCCCGCAGCTCGTCGAGCGACAGGCGCTGCGGCCGCTCGACCAAGCCGCCGACCGCCAGCCGCCAGGCGCGGAAGCCGTCGGCGGCCAGCGCGTTGTACTCGGGCGTATCGGGATTGTCGGTGCCGTTGGCGCGGAACGCGGGCGACAAGTCGGCTTCGGTATATTCCCGCGCTAGGGCATGCGGCGCCAGCCAGCGCTGGACCCAATGGGTCAGGGCCTCGGCCGAGGCCAGCACACTGCGGCCCGGGCCGCTGCCGGCGATCCGGTCGCAGCCCGCCACGGCCAAGGCCGCGCTCGCCGCCAGTAGGCCGCGGCGGCTAGTCCGATGCATCGGGCGCAGGGTCGCCTCCCGTAATCATGCCGCGCAGCAAGGTCCACGGCCCCGCCGCCGCGACCATCGCCAGATGGACCAGCACGAACGCCACGAGGCCGGTCGCCGCCAGGAAATGGATGCTGCGCGCCGACTGGCGGCCGCCGAACAGCGCCGGCAGCGCCGGAAACCCGGCGTCGAGCCGGGGCGACATGGCCAGGCCGGCCAGCACGATCAGAAGCAGGATCCCGAGCACGACCAGATAAGCGAGCTTCTGGATGGGATTGTAGCGGTGCGCGGCATCGCCATGCGCGAAGCGCAGGCGCAGATGGTCCCAGGCGACGCGGCCGAGCTGCCGCAGCTCGCCGCGCCCCGGCAGCAGGTCGCGCCTGAAATGGCCGCTCCACAGGCCGTGGCCGACATAGACCAGGCCGTTCAGCACCAGCGCCCAGGCAAAGAAGAAGTGCCACAGCCGGCCGCCGGCCAGATCCAGATAGGACGGCAGCGTCGCCCAGCGCGGGAAGCCGCGCGGCTCCAGCTCGCCGGTGCCGTCATCGGAGGCGCCCAGCAGGCCGGTGGTCTCGACCCGCCGCCCCAGCACCGCCAGATAGCCATGCCCGGCGCCGCTGTCGTTCTGCTCGGCGGTCAGCGCCAGCCACGGCCGGTCGAAGTCCGACGCCTCGCCCCAATACAGGGCCGGATGGGCATTGAAGATCTGCAGGCCGCTCATCAGCAGCACGGCCAGGATCACGGCGTTCAGCCAATGGGTGATGCGCACCGCCAGCCCGTGCCGCACGACGCGGCGCGGGCGGGATGCCGCGGTCATTGGACCGGCCAAGGCCCTTCCTTGCGCACCGACACGGCATCGGCGGTCAGCACGCCGTCCTTGGGCTGGGCGCGGAACGTGCTGAGCCAGCTGCCCGGCGCGAGGAGCGCGCGGCTGCCGGGCTCCATGCGCACGATCACGGTCTCAGGTGCCACCTTGACGTCGTAGCTCTGGCCGCCGGTGGTCAGGGTCAGGATGCCGTCATGGGCCGAGCTGACCGACGCCGCGGTGAGGTCGGCATTGGTCATCGTCCCCCCGGCCTTGCTGCCCCAGCCGCCCCGGTGGCCTTCGGCGGGCCGCGTGCCGGGCAGGAAGATGTGGACCTCGACCGCGCGGCGGCCGGCACCGTCCGGCTCGGCGCCGGCGCCGACATAGAGGCCCGGCTTGAGGTCGGCCAGGGTCGCCGGCACCACCGCGGTCACGGTGGCCTTGTCGGTCAGCATCAGGGTCTGGCTGCTGCCGTCCGCGGCCGTCAGCACCACCTTGTTGCCGTCGACGCTGGCGATTCGGCCGCCGACCCGCACCGGCTTGGCGTCCTCCGCGTGAGCGGCACCGGCGAGCGCCAGCAGGGCGATCCCCAACAGGGCCGAAATCTTCCGCATCGATGGTCCTCCATGGCGAGACCAACCGGGTTCGACCGCCGGCCGCGAATGGTAACGGACCGTCGCTATGCCAGCGCCAGCAGCCCCATCTTGATCAGCGCCACCAGGCCCCGGATCAGCAGCGGCCGGCGGGGCTCGGGCACGTCGGCGACCAGCTCCGCGACCGTGGCGCTGCCCCCCGCGATGCGCTGGACCAGCGCGGCGTACTCGTCGGCCGTCGGGATCAGGGGCCTGGCCCAGTTGAACAGCGCCAGTTCGACGACGTCAGGGTAGACCGGCGCGTCGGCCGGCACCCGCAGGCGATCGGTGGCGGCCAGCCGCCGGCTCGGATAGCTGGCGAAGGCGCCGAAGGGATCCGGGCGTTCGGGCCAATGCGGCCGCTGCGGGTGCCGCGGCGCCGAGGTGGTCTGCAGCCGGCGCACCTCGGCCAGCTCGGCCCACAGCGCCTGGTAGCGGCGGATGATGACGCGCCAGTCGAACTCCGACGCGGCGCGGGCGCGGGCCGAGAAGCCCATGCGCTGGCGCAGGTCGCGGTCGGCGACCAGGCGCTGCAGCCGCTCGGCGAAGGCCTCGGGATCGACCGCCACCAGCATGCCGGTGTTGGCGCAGTAGCGGTCGTAGCTGTCCAGGCCGACGGCATGGCGGTCGGCGAAGTCGCCCCCGAGCGGCGCCGCCGGCGCCACCGTCGGCACCCGGAAGCCGTCGACGCCGTCGCGGACGCTGTCGCGATAGCCGTCCCAATCGCTGACCACCAGCGGCAGGCCGGCAGCCATCGCCTCGACCGGGGTCAGGCCGAACGTCTCCTGGATGCTGTCGGACGGCGAGGCGAAGATGTCGGCCGCCTGCCAGACCTGGGCCCGCACCTGGGGCTCGCGCCCGTCCACGAACCGGACCGTGACCGACGGGCACAGGGCCTGGGCGGCGCTCTGGAAGGCCGCCTCGATCGCCTCGTTGGCGAACCAGCCGGCCATGATCAGCCCGACCCGCCGGCCCGTTGCCACGGCCGCGCGCTGGCAGCCGGCCATCAGGGGATAGGGGTTGGCCTTGGCGTGGAAGCTGAGCCGGCCGACGAACAGCACCGCGACCTCGTCGTCGGCCAGGCCCAGCTGGCTGCGCCATTGCGCGCGCGTCGACGGGTTGGGCAGGAAGCGGTCGCTGTCGACGCCCAGCGGGATCACCGGCAGGCGCGGCAGCGGGAACTTCTGGGCGCCGAGGCGTGTGACCAGATAATCGGCCTGGTCCTCGAGCAGGCGGCCGACCATGTCGCGCACCGCGGCCGAGGTGCAGATCAGCGCATCCCACGGCTCGACGGGCGCGGTCACCAGCCGGGCGATGGCGTCCATGGCCTCGGCTGACGCCGTGGTGTGGGTGATCCCGCACAGGCTGTACGCGGCCGGGTCGGCGGCGCGGCGGCGCCAGGCGGCCGGCGCCAGATTGGGATCGGGCAGCATCAGGCAGCCCGTGCGGTCGATGCCGCGCGGATCCTGGAACGGCACCCAGCCGATCGGCTGCCCCTTGCCGCCCAGCGCCGCGACCCGGGCCGCAAAATCCTGCGCCTGCTCCGCGGTCGCAGCGTAGCAATGGAAGCCGTCGACCCCGGAATGGCGGACCAGCCCGGCCAGCATGCCCTCACCGGCCGCGTGCCGGCCCATCAAGTTCGGGCGCGACGTGTCGAAGCCGTCGCTGTGGTAGAGCAGGGTGGCGTTGGGACGGACGGTCACGGGGACGGAACCAGGCATTTGCGGACGGCGCCCTTGTAGCCCCGGCGCGCCGGGCCGCCAAGCGCGCGCGGGTTCGCGCGGGCGGCATCGACGGCGTCGCTATGGTAGAGCAGGGTGGCGGTGGGACGAATGGTGCGGAACCAGCAGATGGACGGACACAGGAACAGGCCGGCGTTGGGCCGCGGCCGGATGCGCCGCCTCGGGCTGCTGGCCCTGCTCGCCCTGCTGCTGGGCGCGCCGCCGGCCGCGGCGGCGGAGCTGGTCGTGGCGGTGCAGTTCGGCATCGGCTACCTGCCGCTCTATGTGCTCATGCGCGAGCCGTTCCTGGCCGAGCATGCCCGGGCCGAAGGCCTCGCGCCGCCCGCGCTGCGGCTGCTCCACATGAGCGGCATGCCGCCAATCATGGACGGCCTCATCGCCGGGCAGATCCAGATCGGCACCGGCGGCACCACGGCGATGGTGGTCGCCTGGGACCGCACCCGCGGCCATCTGGGCGTGAAAGGCGTCGCGGCCCTGGCGCGCTTTCCCAACGACCTGCTGACCACTGATCCCAAGGTCCGGTCGGTCAAGGACTTCGGACCGGACGACCGCATCGCGGTCGCCGCGGTCCGGGTCTCGGTGCCGGCGGTGCTGCTGGAGATGGCGGCCGAGCAGGCGTTCGGCCCCGGCGAATTCCGCCGGCTCGACGCGCAGACGGTGCCGCTCAGCCAGCCCGACGGCCTGGCGGCGCTGCTGAGCCGCGGGGTCACCGCCCAGATCACCAACCCGCCGTTCTCGGACCTGGCGCTCGCCGATCCGCGGGTCCACAAGGTGTGGAGCGGCGACGACATCCTGGGCGGCCCCGCCACCGCCCTCACCTTGTGGACGACCACGGCCTTCCACGACGGCAATCCCGCGCTCTACCGGGCCTTCCTGGCCGCCCTCGAGGACGCCCAGCGCTTCGTCAAGCAGGCGCCGCAGCGCGCCGCCGAGATCTACGGCGCCGAGGAGCCCGGCGTCATGCCGCCCGACCGCATCGAGGCGCTGATCGCGGCGCCAGGCAACCAATGGTCGCCGGTGCCCGAGCGCGTCCTGCCGCTGGCGCAGTTCCTGCGCCATGCCGGCACGGTCAAATCAGCCCCCGAACGCTGGAGCGACCTGTTCTTTCCCGAGATCGCGGACCGCGACGGGAGTTGAGCCGGTTCAGGCCGGCACGGCCCGGGCGATGGCCGCATCAAGCAACTCGAGGCCGAGGTCGATCTCGGCGTCGGTGACGGTCAGCGGCGGCGCGATGCGCATGGTGCCGCCCGACGAGCCGGCGCGCACGATGTTGGCCGACAGCCCCAGCGCCAGGGCCGCGTCGGTGACCGCGTCGGACACCGCGGCCGCGTCCATGCCGCCGGCGTCGGTGAATTCCAGGCCCAGCAACAGCCCGCGCCCGCGCACGTCGCCGATGCAGGCATGGCGCTGCTGCAGGCCGCGCAGCCCCGCCGCCAGGCGCGCCCCGGCGGCGGCGGCGCGCTCGGCCAGTCGGTCGCGCCGCACGATCTCCAGGACCTTGCAGCCGACCGCGGCCGGCAGCGGGTCGTTGACGTGGGTGGTATAGAACAGGAAGTCGCGGGCTTCGGCCGCGGCGGCGACGGCATCGGAGGTCATCACCGCCGACAGCGGCAGGCCGGCGCCCAGCGTCTTGGACAGGGTCAGGATATCGGGCACCACGCCGTCGCGTTCGAAGGCGAACATCAGGCCGGTGCGGCCGACGCCGGTCTGCGCCTCGTCGAGGATCAGCAGCATGCCGCGCGCCCGGCAGTGGTCCCGGAGCGCGGCGAGGTAGCCGGGCGGCAGGTCGAGCACGCCGCCCGAGCTCAGCACCGGCTCGGCGATGAACGCCGCCAGATTGCCGGTGCATTGGCGGTCCAGGAGGGCGAAGGAATCGCCCAGCTCCTGCTGCCAGGTGACCCCGGCGAAGCGCGGGCGGTACGGATTGGGCGCCGGGATGCCGAACGAGCCGGGCATCAGCGGCCCGGCCCCGCGCCGCCCGGCCTTGTAGGTCGCCGACGCGGCGGCGCCGGTCATGCCGTGCCAGGACTGGGTGAAGCCCACCACCTCCCACTTGCCGGTGACCAGCTTGGCCAGCCGCAAGGCCGCCTCGTTGGCCTCGCCGCCGGTCGACAGCAGCATCGCCTTGGGCAGATCGGGCACCAGCCCGCCCAGCGCCGACGCCAGCTCGACCACCGGCTCCGACAGCATCGACGAGAACAGGTGAGCCAGCCGCCCCACGCTCTCGCGCACCACGGCCACGATCTCGGGATGGGCGTGGCCCAGGATCGCGCTCATCTGGCCCGAGGTGAAATCCAGCACCCGCCGGCCGTGGGCGTCCCACAGGAACGCGCCTTCGGCGCGCACCGGCACGAAGCGCACGAACGACCCGCCATAGCGCAAGAGGTGCCGGTCGGCGCGCGCCCAAAAGCCGCGATCGAGGCTCGCTATGCTGTCCATCGGTCCGCTCCCGTCCCTGTGACCGACCGATGATCCGGGCACCACGCCCACGGCCACAAGCGCAAAGACCTTGCCGGACCGGTGAGTTGGATTCACCATTCGCTGATGGGATCGCATCTGCCGCTGCGCGCGCTCGCCGCGTTCGAGGCTGCCGCCCGGCTCGGCAGCTTCCGCGCCGCCGCGGCCGAGCTGGCGCTGACGCCCTCGGCGGTCAGCCATCAGATCCGCCAGCTCGAGGCGCGGCTCGGCCTCCGGCTGTTCGACCGGGTCGGGCGCGGCGCCCGCCTGTCGCGCGACGGCGAGGAGGCCTGGCCGGCGGTCCGCGACGCCTTCCAGGCGCTGCGCCAGGCCGCCGAGCGGCTGGAGCGGCACGGAACGCGCGCCCGGCCGGCCGACATCGTGCGCATCCATACGCCGCCGTCGTTCGCCCGCTGCTGGATGCTGCCGCGCCTGCCGCACTTCCTGGCGGCCCATCCGGCCATCGACATCCGGGTCGACGCCGGGCCCGACCGCGATCTGGACTGGGCCGCGGTCGACCTGGCGATCGTGTATGGCGAGGCCGAACACTGGTCCGGGCGCGCCGAGCCGCTGCTGGACGAGGCGATCCAGCCGCTGTGCGCGCCGGGCCTCGCGGGCGCGGCAGCGGTCCGGGCGCCGGCCGACCTGCTGGCGCTGCCCCTGATCCGCAGCGACGGCAACCGGCTGTCCTGGGAGGACTGGTTCCGGCGGCAGGGCGTCGCCGCCGTGGGGATCCGCGCGATCCGGCTCGATCCCTCGCATGTCGCGATCGAGGCCGCGGTCAAGGGCCTGGGCATGGTGCTGGAGAGCGACCTGTTGACCGCGGACGAGGTCGCCGCCGGTCGCTTGGTGGCGCCGCTGCCGGGGTCGGCGATCCGCGCCACAGGCTATTGGTTGGCCGCCCCGCCGGGGGCGCGCCGCCGCGCCGGCGTCGAGACCGTGCGCGATTGGCTGCGCGCCAGCGCTACTCCGGGTCCATCGACGGCTGGATATCCTCCGGCCGCATGATCGGTCGATAGGCGAGCGGCGGCAGGTCAGGCGGTTCGGGCGCGGCGGCCGGCATCACCACGCCGTCCAGCTTCGCCCCGTCCAGGCAGGCGCCGTCCAGATTGGTGCGCAGCGCGCGCGGCGTGCCGTCCTCGCCGGTGCCGCCGAGCGGCAGATCGCCCAGCAGCGCGCCGGACAGATTGGCGCCCGACAGGTCGGCGCCGGACAGGTTGGCGCCGCGCAGGTCGGCGTGGCGCAGGTCGGCCGCGCGGAGGTCGGCCGACGACAGATGCGCCGCGATCAGCCGCGTGCGGACCAGGACGGCCCGGCCGAGCCGGACGCCGGTGAGCACGGCGCAGCTGAGGTTCAGCCGCGACAAGGTGACCCCGGCCAGGTCCTGGCCGGAGAAGTTGCCGCAGGCGCCATCCTTGCCGTCGAAGTTCAGCCAGCGCAGGTGCTGCAGCAGCTGATCCTGGAACCCGTCCGGCAGGGCGGCGAGATCGAGGGTCGCCGCACCGCCGAGGTTGGCGTTGCGGGTGATCGCGGTCTTCATGCGGGCGCCGATCAGGTTGGCATTGCTGAGATCGGCGTTGCTGAGATCGGCCTGCTGGAGCGACGCGCCGATCAGAGTGGCGCCCTTGAGCCGCGCCCCGGTCAGCTGGGCGCCGTCCAGGTCGCAGAACGACAGGTCGACGCCGACCATGTCGGCCCCCGTCAGGTCGATGGCGACCGCCGACGCCTCGGCCATGATCGAGCGGTGCATCCGGGCCCCGGCGAGGGTGGCGCCGTCCAGCTTGGCGCCGGCCAGATTGGTCGGCGCGGTGACACGCTGGTTGGCATCGATGATCGAGCCGGGGCGCAGATCGGCCTCGGTCAGGTCGCAACCGCGCAGAACAGTGCGGCGCAGCCGGGCGCCGCGCAGGTCGGCCTTGCGCAGCACCGACTCGGTCAGGTTGGCATGGTCGAGATCGGTGCCGAACAGGTCGGCGAGGCTCAGGTCGCAGCCGGTCAGCACGGCGTCGCGCAGGTCGGCCCCCGCCGCCATCAGCTCGCGCAGGTTGCTGTTGCGCACCCGGATTCCGCGCAGCGTGGCGAAGCGCAAATCGGCGCGGGCGCCGCCCGGCTGCCGCTGGGCATATCGGACATGGGCCCCGATCACGGCCCTGAGGTCGGTGATGCTGCGCAAGGATTGGTTCGTCGCGGGGATCTAGGTGACGCCCGCACCATAGCCTGCCACCGGGGCCGGTCGGCCATGCGCAATATGTCAGTGCGTCGATGGCGCCGCGCATGGCTACGCCGAGCGGCGGAGATCGGCGCCGCGGGCCCGCAGCTATGCTCACCGAGCAGAGCAAATATCCAATTTCTCCTTGAACCATCGCGCCGACCGTAACAGGCTATCGGTCCCGAGGTTTTCGGAACTGCGTGGCATGCGTGATGTATTGCACCGCAATATCGCATCTGCAAAGCCCCGCAGATCAGAAAAACCCGACGCCTATCGCACTGCTTCGCAACGAATTGTGTATCGGCAGCAACCGGATATTGGGAGGACTTGATGACTCGAGAGCGACCGCGAAGCCATGACGAGGTCGGAACCGACAGCATCATCGCCCGGCGCAACCACCTGCTGGGCCTGTGGGCGGGCAAGCGCATGGGCCTGGCCGACCAGGCGCTGGAGCGCTATGTCGAGACCGTGGTCGGCGAGTCGACGCCGGGCGAGACCGGTCTGGTCGCGCGGCTGTCGGCCGATTTCCGCAAGGCGGGCCTGTCCATGCCCGACCGCGAGATCCAGACCAAGGTGCGCGAGAGCCACCGGCTGGCGCATCAGCAGTGCGCCGAGACCGACTGAGCTGACGGTGGCGTCCGGGCAGCGGTGCTGAACGGCCTGCTGACCCGGTGGCGGCGCGCGCCCGCGCCGCCTGATGCGCCCAGCCTCGGCGACGGCGACCGCATCGGGCTGGCGGCGCGGTTGGCCGACGCGGTCGGCGATCCGGCCGCGGACTTCCGGCCCGACCAGCTTGCCGCCATCGCGCGCCTGGCCGCCGGCGGGCGCCTGCTGCTGGTGCAGCGCACCGGCTGGGGCAAGAGCCTGGTCTATTTCCTGGCGACAGCGTTGCTGCGCAGCCGCGGCCGCGGGCCGACCCTGCTCGTCTCGCCCCTGCTGTCCCTGATGCGCGACCAGGTGCGCGCCGCCGAACGGGCCGGCCTGGTCGCGCGCAGCCTCGACTCGACCAATCGCGGGCAGTGGCCGGCGATCGCCGCCGAGCTGGCGGCCGACCGCGTCGACCTGCTGCTGATCAGCCCGGAGCGCCTGGGCCGTGCCGGCTTCCAGGCGCTGCTCGGCGATCTGGCGCCGCGCATCGGGCTGGTGGCCATCGACGAGGCCCACTGCATCTCGGACTGGGGCCACGACTTCCGCCCCGACTATCGCCGCCTGGCGGCGCTGCTGACGGCGCTGGCCGCGGGCGTGCCGCTGATCGCCACCACCGCGACCGCGAACCGGCGCGTCATCGCCGACGTCACCGCGAGCCTCGGCGGTCTGGCCGTGCTGCGCGGGCCGCTCGGCCGCGACAGCCTGGCGCTGGGGGTCGAGCCCCGGCGCGACCGGGCCGAGCGTCTGGCGTGGCTGGCGGCCGCTATGCCCGAGCTTTCCGGCAGCGGCATCATCTATGCCAACAGCGTCGCCGAGACCGAGCGCGTGGCGGCATGGCTGCAGCGCTGCGGCGTGCCCGCCGCGGCCTACCACAGCAGGCTCGACGACGCCGACCGGCGGCGGCTGGAAGCGGCGCTGCTCGGCGGCTCCATCCCCTGCCTGGTCGCGACCACGGCCCTGGGCATGGGCTTCGACAAGCCGGACCTGGCCTATGTGTTCCACCACCAGGCGCCGCCGTCGCTGGTCCAGCTGTACCAGCAGGTCGGCCGGGCCGGCCGCGCGCTGCCGCGGGCGGTCGCGGTGCTGGCGCCGGGCGACGAGGACGCCGCCACCGCCGCCCATTTTCGCCGCCGCCGCCCCGACCGCGGCAGCGCGGCGGTGCCCGCCGGCCTATCGCCCGCCGCCGACATCAGCGCGCTGGAGCGCCGCCGGCGCGCCGAGTGGGCCGCGGTGGAAGCCTATGCCGCCAGCCGCCGCCACTGCCTGATGCGCCGGCTGCTCCGGGCCCTCGACGCCCCCGACCGGGCGCGCTGCGGCCGCTGCCAAGGCTGCACCGGCGAACCCCCATTGCGGATCGCGCCCGCCCCGCGCACTGTCGCCGCCGCGCGCCGCTTCCTGGGCGGATGACGGAGCGTCAGATCACAAGATCACGAGGACAGGAATGGCGACGATCGGCGTGGTGCTGGGGCGGTTCCACAAGGCGGAAGCCGACGAGATGCTGGACGAGGTGCGCCGCCTCGCCCGCGACCAGGGACATGCCATCGGTGCCGAGGTCTGGGTCCCCGGCTCGATGGAGAAGCCGCTGGCGCTCAAGCGCCTGCTGCGGCGCCCCGACATCGACGGCGCGGTGGTGCTGGGCATCATCGAGCGCGGCGAGACCCGGCACGGCCTGGTCATGGGCATGGCCGTGGTCAAGACCGTCATCGACCTGCAGCTGGAGTTCATGAAGCCGGTCGGCATCGGCATCCTGGGCCCGGAGATCCTGCCCAGCCAGATCCCGTCCCGCGTCCGCCCCTACGCCCGCGCCGCCATCGAAGCGCTGGACGAGATGCTGAAGGGGTAGGGCTTAAAGCGGATGTACATGGGATGGAATCGTCGTGATTCCCCCTCCACCCAGCCTCCTCCCACAAGGGGAGGAGG
>CAZEFK010000131.1:0-21174 GCA_964511405.1 uncultured Comamonadaceae bacterium
CGCGGACCTCGCCCAGCCGCCGCAGGCTGTCGTCGAGGCCGTCGAGCGCCGCCGTCATGGCCGCCGCCGACGCCGCCATCTGGTCGATGCGCAGCTGCGCCCGCTCCAGCAGCAGCGGGTTGGTCGCCTGGACCATGTCGGCGACCGCGCGCACGGCGGCGACCAGCGGCGCCAGGGCGGCGCGCTCGTCGGCGGCCCCGGCGTGGGCCGCGAGGTCCTCGGCGCGGCGGCGGATCTCGGTCCAGGCATGCAGGGTCGCCTCGGCCTGGCGCGGCAGTTCGGCCGCCATGCCGGGGGTCAGGCCCGGGCCGGCGGCGGCCAGCAGCGCCAGCACCTGCTGGCGCGCCTCGCCGACCGCCCCCAGCAGCAGCGACGCGGCGGCAACGTCGTCGATGTCGCCCGCTTCGACCCGCAGCCGGCTGTAGGCGGCGAGCGCCGGCTGGAAGGCGGCCGGGGCCGAGGCGGCGCCCTGGATCAGCCGGTCGGTCCGCACGGTCAGGGCGTGGACCTTGTCGCTGGCCTGGACGAAGCGCCGGAAGGCCTGCGCCAGCGCCGCCACCTGGGCCGCGACCGTGGGCTCGGTAGCGTCGGCGGCGAGGCCGGCCAGCGCCGCCTGGGCGCGCTCGGCGGCGTCCCCGGCAGGCCCGGCGGCGGCGGCGTCGCTGCTGAGGGCATAGGCCTCGAGCCGAGCCCGCGCCTCGGTCAGGCCGAGGCCGGCGTCGTGCGCCGCGGCGGCGCGCTGGGCGAAGCGGGTGATGCGGTCGACCTCGCCGCCGACCGTGTCGAGGGTCGCCCACGCGGCGGCGCCCAGGGCCAGCAGCAACAGGATGATCAGCGCGAAGCCCAGGGCGAGCGTCCGCGATATCGACAGCGAAGCGAGCATGGCGGTCCTTTCCGGGCAGGCGGCGAAGCGGCCGGCTGCGTAAGCTCCTACCGGCCCTGGGCCGCGATCGAGCGACGCGCCAGCCTGCGGCGGGCTGCCGCAGGGGACGCAAGAACCGGGCTGCCGCTCGACGCCGACCGGGTTTAGGGTAGCGGCTCATGATCGGCAAACCGTCCGGCGCCATGGGTGCCACCGAGTGGCTGCTGCTGGTGCTGCTGTCCGGCCTGTGGGGCGGCAGCTTCTTTTTCTACAAGGTGCTGGTGGCGGCGCTGCCGCCTGTGACGGCGGTGCTGGGCCGGGTGGCGGTGGCGGCGCTGGCCTTGAACCTGGCGCTGCTGGCCCGGGGCGAGGCCCTGCCGCGGGACGGCCTGACATGGCGCCGGTTCCTGGCCATGGGGCTGCTGAACAACGCGGTGCCCTTCACCCTGATCGCCTGGGGCGAGATCCGGATCGCCAGCGGCCTGGCCTCGATCCTGAACGCGACGACGCCGCTGTTCGGGGTGGTGGCCGCCCATTGGCTGACCGCGGACGAGCGGCTGACCCCGGCGCGCGGCCTGGGCGTGCTGTTCGGGCTGGCCGGCGCCGTGGTGCTGGTCGGCCCGGCCGTGGGCGACCTGGCCGGCGACCTGCCGGCCGAGGCCGCCTGCCTGGCCGCCGCCGGCGTCTATGCCCTGGCCGGGATCTATGGCCGCCGCTTCCGCGGCAGCCCGCCCCTGACCGTCGCGGCCGGCCAGGTCACCGCCAGCACCGCCCTGCTGCTGCCGGTGGCGCTGCTGGCCGACCGGCCCTGGACCCTGCCGCTGCCGGCATCAGGCGCCTGGGCGGCGCTGGCCGGCCTGGCGCTGGCGAGCACGGCCCTGGCCTACATCGTCTATTTCCGCATTCTGGCCGCAGCCGGGGCCACCAACTTGCTGCTGGTGACCTTCCTGCTGCCGGTCAGCGCCCTGCTGCTGGGCCACCTGGCCCTGGGCGAGCCGGTGACCGGCCGGGCGCTGGCGGGCATGGCGTTGATCGGCCTGGGGCTGGCGGCGATCGACGGGCGGCCGTGGCGGTGGCTGGCGCGGGCCGGCGGCGGGCGATCGAGAGCGCGGACGGGCTGAGGCCGGCCGTGGTGCCGGTCACGCCGGCATCGGCAGGCTCACGCGCCCGGATCCGGCAGCTCGCTGTCGAGATGATCGAGATCGGCCGGCATGTCGGCGGCCTGGAGGGCGGCAAGCTGGGCTTCGGTCAGCTCGCCGACCTGGAACACCCGGCGATCGCGGCGCTTGAGCCGGGCATACTCGTCGGCCGAGATCACGACCAAACGGTCACGGCCGTTCTTCGTGATCGTCACCGGCTCGACCAGCGCACGGTCGGCGAGGGTGCCATAGTTCTTCATGAACTCTGCCGTCGAAACCCGCATCACGCTCAGGACCCGGATTATCCATATCCTCTGTAGGATGGGGCTGGATCGGCGCCGCTGCAAGCCGCCGATCACCGGGACGTGGCATAGAAGCATAGGGGCAGAGTCGACCGATGGGCGGGGTGGCCGGCGCGGTCGCCACCGGGGAGCGGGGTTGGTGCCGCCCCGTTGCCGCCAAGGCGGACCGGTGGTAGGAGGCGGCGCCGATTGCTCGCACACGGAGAGCCCATGCCCGGACGCGGCGCCCTGCTGCCGATCGTCGTCGCCGCGACCGCGGCGCTGGCCGCCGATCCGGCCGCGGCCGGACCGGATACGTTGCGCCCGGCCAGCGTCAGGACGGCCCGGGTCACGACGATCCGCGGGGAGTGGCGCGCATCGCACCTGGACATCAAGGACGAGGAAAATCGCCTGGCTCAGATCATGGCCCAGTATTCCCAGGTCAATCACGTCACGATCATCTTGGATGCGGCGCTGCTGATCTGCACGAACCAGGCGCTCGACATCACCGCGCCACTCCTGGCGATGGCGAAGGGCAACAGCCCGGCTGCCGAGACCGGCGGGCCGGCAAGCGTCCGCATCGCGGTCTATGCCGACCAGGCCGTGGGTTCGCCGGACGGCCCGGACTTCCTGCGCCGCGCGCAGGCCTTCTGCGACAGCCAGGGCATCGATATCCTGATAGCGAAGCGCTGGGTCACACTCTCGGCGAACGCGCTGGACGTGACGCCAGCGCTGGCCGCGTATCTGGCGCGAAATCCCATCCTCGACCGTCATGGCCGGGATTGACCCTATCGGTGCTCGTTGCTCCTCCTCCCCTTGTGGGAGGAGGAGGTTTCGAAATCCCGCCGACGAGCACTTGAGGGTGAGTTCCTGTGACTTTTAGAGCATGGATGATATTGGCCGTCGGCATCGTGACAACGGTCGGATGGACGATCTGTGCTAGCGCTGGTCAACATATGAGGACGCATTACCCTGACGTCTGGCGGAGAGACCTCTCATCATACGGCGCTACACACGTGATCGGAGCGCGGATGCCTTCACCATCGTCGTTCACCATAGTATTTTTAAAGGATTCGTTGGATGATATCTACGGTCTTGATTTTTTCTCTGGAATAGTCACGAAATTACCGAACGACACGCCATATTACATTCTACCGGCGTCTGCGAATATCTGGGGCGGAAAACTCGACCAGAGCTCTAGTGAGTTTAAGATGTTATATTATCGATATATTTCACCGTTTAGACCTTCCGATCGCGGATGCGGCATCGCAAATAGCCCGGGCGGGACTACGTTTAGCTTTTCGACCTCGCACCGCCATCACGATTTGTGGGAGAAGAAGGTTTTTATTATACCCGACGGCCCTCGCAGTGATTGCGACGGACATCTGGTGGTTAAGGTCCTAAATCAGGGGGCTGGCATTCAACCGCTTCCCGATGGCAGCGTGATATTGACCATGACGAGTGCATCTTGGCATACGAAAGACACAAATACCGCCCTTCCTGTTGGACTCGAAGCCGTAAGATTGAAGAGAAATTTTGCTATTCCCTGCGCTCTTCAAGGGAATGTCTTTGTCGTTGACGAATCGCGACGCGACTCCTTGTTCGCAGAATTGAGCGCGAATGACAATTCGTTCGATTCAATCCAAGATTCGTTGGTGGCTTGGCTAAGGGGCACCCGTCAGACCTGTTCAAACTAATGTTAGCCGGAGACGATTCTCCTACCGCTCCCGCAAACTCTCGCTCTGATACTTCAGGAAATTGCCCAGAAAGAACCCGATCACCCGGCGCTGCCCGGTTTTGACTTCCACTGTCGCGGTCATGCCCGGGGCGAGGCGGACCTGGCGGTCGCCGACCACCAGGTGGTCGCGGGCCAGCGCCACGCGGGCCAGGTATTGGGGCGGGCCGCCATGGGGGTCGGGGGCGGCGTCGGCCGAGACGACGGTGACGGTGCCGGGGATGCTGCCATAGCGGGTGAAGGGGAAGGCGTCGATCTTGACGTCGGCGTCCTGGCCGGCCTGGATGAAGCCGATGTCCTTGTTGGGGATGCTGGCCTCCAGCTCGAGCACGGCGCCGTCGGGCACCAGCACCATCAGGGTCTGGGCCGGGGTCACCACGGCGCCGACGGTGTGGACGGCGAGCTGGCCGATGACGCCCGACACAGGCGCCACCAGGCGGCGGTTGGCCAGGCGCTGGCGGGCCTTGGCCAGCTCGGCAGCCAGGCTGTCGATCTGGCGGGCGGTCTGGGCCAGCTCGTCCTGGGTCTTGCCGGCGGCCTCGGCACTGATATCGGCGATGCGGCGGCGCAGGGTGTCGATGGTCGCGGCCTGCTCGTCCAGCTTCTTCTGCTCCAGCGTGCGGTCGCGCTCCAGGTCGATCAGCTGCTGCTTGGTGGTCAGATAGTTGAAGCGGGCGCCGACCTGCTGCTGCATCAAGTAATTGCGGGCGTTGACCTGCTCGGCGACCAGCGGGATCGTCTCGTTCAGCTTGTCGATCTTGGCGCGGGCGCTGGCGCGCTGGGCATCGAGCTCGGCGATCTGGCCGTCGACCACGGCCACCGCGGCCGCCAGCTTGCGCCGGTCGGCCGCCAGCAGGTTGGTTTCCAGCCGGTAGAGCGCCGGGTCGGGCAGCTCGGCCGGGTCCAGCCGCTCGCCCCCGGCGGCCGATGCGGCCAGGCGCAGGCGGTCGGCCTCGGCCCGCGCCAGGTCGCGGGACAGACGGTCGACGTCGGCCTGGGCGTCGGTCGGGTCCAGCTCGACCAGCGGTTGTCCGGCCTCGACGAACTGGCCCTCCTGCACCGGGATGGCGCGCACCACCGCGGTCTCGAGCGGCTGGATCACCTTGGTGTGGCCGCCCGGGATGATCCGGCCCTGGGCCGCGGCGATGGTGTCGAGCGTGGCGATGCACGCCCAGCCGAAGCCCGACAGGAAGATCAGGCCGATCACCAGGGCCAGGATGCGGGTGACCGGCGACGGCGGCGTCTCCAGCACCTCCAGCGCCGCCGGCAGGAACGCCGCCTCGGCGGCGGTGTAGGGCCGGCGCCCGCGCTCGGCGGCCCGCGCCTCGCGCCACGCGGCGACCGCCTCGCGGCAGCCGCCCCACGCCCGGCCCAGACGCTCGCCGAGGGCGGCCAGCAGCGACCGCCCGCGCCGCAGCAGCGCGGCGGTCACGCCGGCACCAGCTCCCGCACCGCGGCCTGCTGGCGCTGCTGGGCCATCAGCCCGGCGAAGAAGCCGCCCGATACCGCCAGGCGCTCGGGCGGGCCGTCCTCGACCAGGCGGCCGCCGTCGAGGGTGATGACGCGGTCGGCGTAGCGGATGGTCGACAGCCGGTGGGCGATCAGGATCACGGTGCGGCCGCGGCAGATGCGGCGCATCTGGGCATGGATCGCCAGCTCGCTTTCATAGTCGAGGGCGCTGGTCGCCTCGTCGAAGA
This sequence comes from uncultured Comamonadaceae bacterium, assembly GCA_964511405.1. GTDB lineage: Bacteria > Pseudomonadota > Alphaproteobacteria > Elsterales > Elsteraceae > CAZEFK01. The sequence continues at coordinate 5,715 of CAZEFK010000131.1, forward strand.
TCAGGATCTTCGGGTCCGCGGCCAGGGCGCGGGCGATGGCGATGCGCTGGCGCTGGCCGCCCGACAGGTTGCCGCCGCGCTCGCCGACCGGCGTATCGTAGCCCTTGGGCAGGTCGGTGATGAAGTCGTGGGCGCCGGCCAGCGTGGCGAGCTCCATGACATGGCCGATCGGCATGGTCGGGTCGGTCAGGGCGATGTTCTCGCGCACGGTGGTGTTCATCAGGAAATTCTCCTGCAGCACCACCCCGACCTGGCGGCGCAGGCTGGCCGGGTCGACCAGGCTGAGATCGATACCGTCGATCAGCACGCGGCCGTGATCGGGCGTGTAGAGGCGCTCGGCCAGGCGCCCGAGCGTGCTTTTGCCCGAGCCCGAGCGGCCGACCACCCCCACCACCTGCCCGGCCGGGATCACGAGGTCCAGGTCGCGCAGCGCCGGGCGGCCCTCGGGCCCGTAGCGGAAGGCGACGGCGTCGAAGCGGATCTCGCCGCGTACCGGCGGCATGGTCATGCGGGCGGGCCCCGGCTTGGGCCCGGCAGCGGGCGCCACCGAGCCCACCGGCAGGCCGGCCTCGGGCGGCGTGTTCAGCACGTCGCCCACCTTCTTGACCGAGGTGCGCAGCTGCTGCACGTCCTGCCACAGCTGGGCCAGGCGCAGCATCGGCTGGTTGACCTGCCCCGACAGCAGGTTGAAGGCGGTCATCATGCCGATGGTCATGTCGCCGTCGAGCACGGCATGGGCGCCCAGCCACAGGGTGCCGGCCGTGACCAGCCGGCCGACCAGGGCGACCCCCTGCTGGCCCATCAGCCCCAGCCGCGCCGCCCCGAAATTGGCGCGCGCCGCCGCCGCCAGCAGCTCGTCCCAGCGGTGGCGCAGGCGCGGTTCGACCGCCAGCGCCTTCAGGGTCTCGGCCCCGGTCACGCATTCCACAAGGAACGACTGGGCCTGGGCGTTGCACTGGAACTTTTCGTCGGTGCGCTTCTTGATGGCGGGGGTCAGCAGCGCCGACATCAGCACATGCACCGGCATGGCGCCGACCACCACGGCGGTCAGCAGCGGGCTGTACATCAGCATCGCCGACAGCATCAGGCCGGTGAACAGCACGTCGAGCAGGGCGGTCAGCGCCGAGCCGGTCAGGAACGCGCGGATGCTTTCCATCTCGCGCAGGCGGGCCACGGTCTGGCCGGCCGGGCGCGACTGGAAATAGATGAGCGGCAGGGCGATCATGTGCCGAAACGCCGCCATCCCCAGCTCCACATCCACCCGTTGCGCGGTGTGCGACAACAGGTAGGAGCGGATGAAGTTGAGCGTGGCGTCGAACAGCGCCATGGCCAGCAGGCCGATCACCAGCACGTCGAGGGTGGTGAGGCCGTGATGCACCAGCACCTTGTCGATGACGGTCTGGAACACCAGGGGCGTGACCAGCCCGAACAGCTGCAGCAGCAGGCTGATCGCCAGCACTTCGCCGAACATCCGGCGGTAGCGCACCAGCACCGGCACGAACCACGAGAAGCCGAAGCGGCGGTCGTCGCCGGCCACGGCCTCGCGGTGCGCCACCTGCACCAGCCGCCCAGTCCACACCTGCATCAGCTGGTCGAGCGGCAGCGCCTGGGGCGCTTGGCCCGGGCGCTGGATCAGCGCCTGGCCCTCGGCGATGCGGGCCAGCACGAAGAAGCCGGGGGCCGGCGCCGCCGTCTCGGCTGATGCCTCCGGTTGCGGCGCCGCCTCGGCGATCGCCGGCAGCGGCAGCTGGGCCAAGCGCTTCGGATCGGCCTTGGCCACCCGCGCGCGCAGGCCGATGCGCTTAGCGGCGCGGGTCAGGCCCAGGGCGTCGAGCGGCTTGCCGTCCGGCGCATGCTCTTGAGTCAGATGCTCGGGGTCGAGCAGCAGGTTGTGCAGGCCACAGACGATCGCCAGGCACACCAGCCCGGGATCGGGCGGCCGGCGGTGGGTTGGTAGGGCCTCCGCCATCGGCGGCGGCATTGCCTGGTCCATGGCTGCACGAAACCGATCGAAGAGATTCGCATTTCCGATAGCCCGCCCGCTTGAGGCGTGCTTCGGTGGGCTGTTTGCCACCTTATGCATAGCCGGCGGCTCAAGGCAATGGAAAAGCTTAAGGTAATTTGGTCGAAAAATCTTAGGATGTGTGACCTGAGTTACTGTAGAGTCGCGAGGCGGTGAGTAAGCTGCACGCGATAGCCACCGCACGGTGTCGCAAAGGTGTCATGCTTGTGCCGACAGAGATCTCTAAAATCCAAGACATCTGGCGCCGCCGGCAAGACTCTCGCCAGGACCCGGGTACGGGCCGATGTTTTATGGTTAACATATCATTATCGAGAATGACACGATCAGCCACGGCGAGGGCCGGCAGCCCCGGGGTACGGCCCAGGCACCGCGAAGAAAGGCCACTGTCCCTAGGCTCCCTCCATCGCCCCGCCGCGCCGGCGGCCTCGACCGGACCGGCCCCGCCCACGCGCGCAGCCGATGCGTGCATCTCCTTATAACTGTAGCTACGGAACCCCGCCAATGAAGACGATCCAGCGCCTGATCCCGGCAGCCCTGTTGGCCCTGGCCGCCTGTTCCTCCAGCGGCCAGTTCAAGGACCTGGGCCAGGCCGCCGCTCTGGCGCCCGCGTATGACAGCGCCAAGCTGGTGCTGCAGGTACAGGCCACGGACGCCGCCGCCGCCCTCCCCGACATCCGCGGCGCGCTGGCGGGCCAACTGTTCGCCAGCGGCCGTTTCCATCGGCTGGCCGCGGCGGACGAACCCGGCGACCTGGTGATCACCGTGAAGATCAACGAATATGCGAAGGTGGAAACGGTCGAGCGCGTGTTCGCCGGGGTTCTGGCCGGCCGCAACCGCCTGGGCGCGGAAGTGCTGGTGACCGACGGCAAGACGGGCTCGCTGCTGCGGCACTACGAAGCCCACGGCGAGTCGGCGGCGCACCCGATGAGCACGGAAGGCAGCTTCAGCGACGCCGTGCGAGAGTTCTCGAAGGAGGTGGCGGTGGGGTTGTCGGTTTGACGGCGGCAGGGGACGAGGCCTGAGGCGGACAGACGGAGCCACCGCGATGACGGTACGGAGCGCACGGCGGGTGATCGCGACCCGAGGTGGTCCTTACGTCCGCCCCCTCTGGCGAAGTGCAGAGCGGCAGGACGGCTCAGGGGCGCGTTACCTCACGGCATCGAATGACGCAGACAATAGGAGGCAGGCGGGCGGCCCGCACCGGCACCGTGCCGGCGTCTCGCGCCACCGGAACGAACCGCACGACCTTGCTGACGGCACCCCACGTCGCGGCTGTCGACCTGTTCCTGACCTACGATGCCATCGCCGCCGAGTCCAAGACCGTGGCCGACGGCCCGGCCGCTCCCAACGCCAATATCAGGGCGACCCGGCGATCGCTTGGCGACATGCAGTTTGTTCACCTACTGGAGGTCATACCGGCGGAGAGCCCGCACGCCTCAAGGCGGGCCCAAAATTTCTCGATGTCGAGCATTGCCTAACGCTGATACATGCATCGCTCGAATTCATCAAAGTATGATAACACAGGATATCGCAATCATGTCTATAGATAGAGAATTTCTGATATCTTTCGAGCATCGGAATGTCGTTCGGATATTTTTGACTTCGTTTGCATCAATATTATTGGGCGTTCTGGTATTTATATTTTTAATGGACGATTTGTCGAATGATAGCATATCTTTTTTTTCCTATGCATATTACATATTTCTCATGTATTGCGGAATACATTGCGTACTCGGCGGACTGATGGCGATCATTATCGACTGGCGAGCTTACCACCGAAAAGATTCAATTATACTACACGCGAATGAGTGCGGCATCCGGTCACCAGCTTACTATCCAGCTTTTGGATTAATTCGGTGGAGAGATGTTCGCGAAATCAAATTATGGGGCCCTCCACAATGTCGAAATCTAGAAATATACGTACACGGACGGAAACCATCTAAAATAAGGAGATGGTTTTTTTATAGATCGCAGAAAAATTGCCTTGTATTTCCTGGATTTCTTATCAATTCTGAAGCTGCACTGAACAGGTTGATATGCATAAGTCATAATGAACACAGATAGAGGCTCAAATTTAGCGAACCTTATCTTACCCATGGGAGAGAGCGATGGCAGACGCTACCGGCAGTGGGATCACGGACGGAACGACGAGCCCTGCCGACGACGGCGGGCAAGGACAAGGTTCTGGGGCGTCAACAAGTTCTAATTATTCGGTGGATGTTAATTCCGGAAATCTGGCACCCGAAATAACCGGCCGATATTCTTCGGGAGGCTTTTCTATCGATTTTAATTTCTCCGGGCCAGACCTCACAACGGGCCCATCACTCGGGTCGTCTTTAGGCCTTCCACCGGACCCTCCGGAGAAAAGAGCCTATATAACGGATTTTGAATCGTTGAAATATAATGTGGGTCCGTATCAAGTCAATTTTAATGCAACTGTATTTGACATCGTTGGTGTCATCGCGACAGCAACGACGTTCGCGATCGCACCTGAATTTGCCAGTTTAAGAAGCCTTTTGGGTTGGGCTCTACAGGCACCTGGGGCGTTCGCCGGCGGTGTCCCGAGTCAGCGGTCCCAATTCTCGATCGGCAGCGCGGTAGGCGGCGCACTGGGCGGTGTATTCGGCGGTCTGGGAGGTAGCTTGGCGCTTTCGGAGCTTGGACCCGGTGGGGTGTTTGCCGGTGGGGCCGCTGGAAGTTATGTAGGCTCGAAAGTTGGTTCTACTGCCGGCCAAGCAACGCAAGATGCGATTGAAGCAGCCGCGGAGGCGGTCGAACACGCAGTCGTCGATCAGGTGAATCGAGACATTCAAAATGAAATAAATAGAGAAATAAATTCTATCGATTCCGCCCGAGGCGCGGCCGCCATGTCTGCAATGGGTTACCGTTTTCCGATTGTACTCGACTTATCCGGCAAGGGCCTTGATTTATCGCAGGGCGGCACAGTCGATTTCGATTCGATGAATAATGGCAATTTATACAAAACATCGTGGATACCGAGTACCGCAGGACTTCTTGTCAGAGATCTAAATCACGACGGGAAAATTACGAATATTAATGAGATCTCTTTTAATCAATTCACGCCAAACGGTGTTGGCACCGATCTCGACGGCCTGAAGGTTGGATTTGACAGTGATGGCGATGGCATTATCGACAAAGATGATAAAGGATGGAAAACTCTGAAAATATGGCAAGACTCCAATCATGATGGGATAGTCGATCCCGGCGAACTGAAATCCCTAGACGATATGAACATACAAAGCATTGAAGTAAAACAAGACCCGATGATTATTTCCACCACCGACGGAAATGGAGACTCTGGTAATATTTCTGGAAGCATTCTGCGTATCACGGGCTTTACCCGGACAGACGGCACACACGGAGAAGCAAGCGACGTAGCTCTCGGCTTTGATCCAACTCCCGTCGGCACAGATACTGTCGGCCCGATCGATTCTGGCACCCTTGGTTCAGAAGACATCTTTGGATTAGCCGGAACAACGTCCGTAGATCTTGCCGGTGGAATCGGAAACGATACGATCGTTGGAAATGATGGAAATGACACCTTATCGGGTGGCATTGGGGACGATTTGATCATCGCTGGCGGCGGCAACAATATCATATATGGTGGAGAAGGCAATGATTCGTTGTATGGAGGAGCAGGGAACGACACGATATATGCTGGATACGGTAACAGTATACTTGTAGCTGGACCCGGAGTTGATCAGCTATTCGCCGGGTCTGGCGCAGATACTTTGCAAGCAGGTGCCGCTGTTAACGCAACGTTAACTGGTGGGGTTGGTTCCTCATTGCTTCAAGGGGGCAGCGGGAACGACAGTCTCGTTGCCGGCAGCGGCGCGAATACCCTCGAAGGCGGCAACTCCGGCGGCAATCATACGCTGATCGGCGGATCGGGTGCCAATCTCCTCCAGGGCGGCAACGGTAACGATTCCCTTCAGGCCGGCAGCGGCAACAACACGCTGCAGGGCGGCTCGGGCCATCAAACCCTGGTCGGCGGCGCCGGCCATGACCTGCTGCAGGCCGGCAGCGGCGATACCACGCTGTACGGCGGCATCGCCGGCGGCAGCCACACGCTGAAGGGCGGCTCGGGAACCGACCTGCTGCGGGGTGGCAACGGCAATGATAGCCTGCAGGCCGGCATCGGCAATGCCACGCTGATCGGCGGCTGGGGCCACCAGACCCTGACCGGCGGCGCCGGCAACGAGCTGCTGACAGCCGGCAGCGGCCCGACCACGCTGCAGGGCGGCATCGCCGGCGGCAACCACACGCTGGTCGGGGGCAGCGGCGCCGACCTGCTGCAGGCCGGCAACGGCAACGACATCCTGGAGGCGGGCAGCGGCAACGCCACGCTGCAGGGCGGCTGGGGCAGCGGCATCCTGATCGGCGGCAGCGGCAACGCGCTGCTCCAGGCCGGCAGCGGCCCGACCACCCTGCTGGGCGGCAACAGCGGCGGCAACCACACGCTGGTCGGCGGCAGCGGCACCGACCTGCTGCAGGGCGGCACCGGCAACGACCGGCTGGTCGCGGGCAGCGGCCACGACACGCTGGTCGCGGGCAGCGGCAATGACACCCTGATCGGCGCGCCGGGCGCCGACCTGCTGCAGGGCGGCAGCGGTGCGGCTTACTTGGTCGGCGCCGCCGGCGACACCCTGGTCGGCGGCAGCGGCCGCACCACGATGGATGGCGGCTTCGCGGCCGATACCATGGTCGGCGGCGCCGGGCCCGACCTGTTCCTGCTGCGCAACCGCGACCAGGTGGTGCAGGGCGCCACCGGCCAGGACACCGTGCTGGCCAGCACGGCGCTGGCGCAGGCCGTGCCGGGCGCCGGCGACGAGCTGTTCGTGGGCAGCAAGCGGGCGGTCGACGGTTTTGACGAGCAATACTACCTGGCGCACAACCCGGATGTCGCGGCGGCCGTGGCCTCGGGCCAGATCGCCTCGGGCTTCCAGCACTACCTGCTGTATGGCGCGCGCGAGGGCCGCTCGCCGACGCCCGACTTCGACGCGTCCTACTACCTGGCGCAGAATCCCGACGTCGCCGCCGCCATGGCCGCCAATCCGGGCTTCAACCCGCTGCTGCACTTCGTGACCACCGGCCAGCGCGAGGAGCGCGACCCCAACCCGTGGTTCAACACGGCTTATTACCTGGCGATGAACCCGGACGTGGCGGCGGCCGTAGCGGCCGGCCAGACCACCGCCTGGACGCATTACGAAACCTATGGCCGTGCCGAGGGCCGGCAGCCCTCGGCCGAGTTCTTCCAGGCCTCGGCGGCGGCGACCGCGGTGGTCCAGGGCTCGGGCGCCCAGGACACGCTGGAGGGCGGCGGCGGCCACGACACCCTGGTCGGCGGCGCGGGTGCCAACACCTACCGCTACCGCACCGGCGACGGCGCGGTCACCATCGACGCCGCCGGCAGCGGCAACGTGCTGGACCTGGTCGACGTCGACCCGGGCCAGGTCTCGGCCACGCGCGTCAACGGCCAGATCGTGCTGACCCTGCAGGGCGGCGGCACCATCGCGATCAATGGCGCCCTGGACCGGGTGGTGTTCGCCGACGGCACGGTGCTGAGCAACGCGCAGCTCGCCACCCTGGCCGACACCCAGCCGCCGCCGCCGCCCAGCTTCGCGGCCGGCCTGGCGGCGCAGCTGCTGATCGAGATCGAGCAGCTGTCGGCCGCGCTCGCCCAGGCCAAGGCCAGTGCCCAGGACGGCCTGGCCGCGCAGTTGGCGGCCGAGCTGGCGGCCGCGCAGGCGGCCGCCGATGCCGCACAGGCGGCGGCGAACTTCAACCCTGAGCAGGACTACCTCAACCGCTATCCCGACGTTGCCGCGGCGGTCGCCGTCCACCAGGACGGCCTCCAGAACGGCTTGCAACATTACATGCTGTTCCGCAGCACCGAGCCGTGGCGCACCTACGACCTGTCGCTGGAGAATGCCTATCTGGCGGCCAACCCCGACGTCGCCGCCGCGGTCGCCATCCACCAGGACGGCCTCCAGAACGGCCTGCACTATTACCAGCTGTTCCACCGCGGGGCCTACTTCCCCAACGGCGACCCGCTGCTGGTCGACCAGGCGGGCGACGGGCTGGAGCTGCTGCCGCTGCAGCTGTCCTTGGCCGAGTTCGACCTGACCGGCGCCGGCACGCCGGAGCCGACCAGCTGGGTCGGCCCCGACACCGGCATGGTGACCTACGACCCGTCGGGCGCGCCGGTCACCGGCGTCAACCAGCTGCTGTCGGCGCAGAGCGTGCCCCAGGCCATGGCCAACTCGATGGGCGACCTGCCCGGCGCCGAGGCGGCGCTGCAGGCGCTGACCGGCGGCGGCGACCTGACGACGGACAGCGCCGCCTATGGCCAGCTCGGCCTGTACCAGGATCCCGCCGGCACCGCCGACGGCAGCGTGCAGTCGCTGGCCAGCGCCGGCATCACCGGCATCCAGGCGGCGATGCTGCCGATCGAGGCGGTGATCAACGGCAGCCGGGTCGAGGCCGTGGGCCTGGCCACCCGCGCCGACGGCTCCCAGGCCCTGACCGCCGACGTCGAGCTGGGCGGCGCCACCGATCCCGTCGACGGCTTCACCCCCGACGAGGTCGTCAGCCAGCTGGTCGACCATTACGCCAGCACCGGCGACGCCATCGCCGAGGCCCAGCAGGCCGCCGACCTGGCGCAGGCGCTGGCGGCGCCGGCCGCCGCCGTGCCGCTCGACCTCTACGACCGCAGCAGCGCCGACTACCTGGCCGCCCAGCAGGCGGCCGCGGACCTGCAGCAGCAGGTGATCGACGGCATCGCCCGGGCGCAGGCGGCCGATGCCGCGGCGCAGCAGGCGGTCAACCAGGTGGCCGCGGACACCGCCAGCACCCAGCAGCGGCAACTGGAACGCCGCCATCAGCAGCGCCGCCGCCACCACCAGTGCCCCAGCGGCCGAGACCACCGCCGCCCTGGCGATCCAGGCCGAAGCGCGGTACCAGACGGGTTGTGCAGGCGGCAAACGACCGCTCGGGTTGCCGGCCTGGAGTCGGGCTGCCGCAGGCGCGCGCAAGACCGCCGGATGGATTCATCCTGTCCGGCGGTTCGCCTTGAGCCGGCGCGCCGCGGTGGGCGTCAACCGACTTATGCACAGCTTGGTGCGGTATGCAACCCCCGCTTTTCAGGCAAATACGGTTTTATTTTTGTGGACCTGTGACGGTTCGCACTACCCCCAGGGATCGGGCCGAGTCTAAGCTGCCCCGAGGTAGTGATTGCGGGGCACGGCGGGGCGGTGGAGATGATTGGGGATTCAAATTGATAAAATGCGATCCAATCTGCGCTGTCACACGCGAGTCATTATTGACCGCAGGGGCCGCGAAGACTGGCGTGGTTAACATAGGGTGAACCCGCGACTCGGCCTCTGCTGGCGTGGTTAATAATCGGTGAACGGAGTGGTGCTATGAAACGACCGAAGGCGGCGATGGCGCACCACCGATGGGCCGACAGGACCGGCGCGCCCGCTGCCGATCGACACGCGCAGCGCCCGGCGCCTGCCCGAGACACGCCGCGGCTGCACCCCCACCCTCTTGCAATCGAACACGGGACCCTTACGCCATGACGATGAAGATGCTCACCCGCCTTGCCCCGGCCGCCCTGCTGGCCCTGGCCGCCTGCAGCTCCAGCGGGCAGCTCAAGGTGCTGGACCCGGCAGCGCAGATGGCGCCCTCCTATGACAGCGCCAAGCTGGTGCTGCAGGCCTCGGCCACCGATGCCGCTGCGGTCATCCCCGACATCCGCGGCGCCGTGGCCGGGCAGCTGTTCGCCAGCGGCCGGTTCCACCGGCTGGCGGCCGAAAGCGAGGCCAGCGATGTGGTGATCACGGTCAAGATCAACGAGTACGCGCGGGTGGAGACGGTGGAGCGCGTGGTCGCCGGCGTGCTGGCCGGGCGCAACCGCGTCGGCGCCGAGGTGGTGGTGACCGACGGCCGCACCGGCGCGGTGCTGCGGCATTACCAGGCGCATGGCGAGTCCGCCTCGCACCCGATGAGCACCGAGGGCAGCTTCAGCGACGCGGTGCGGGAGTTCTCGAAGGAGGTGGCGGTGGGGCTGTCGGCGTGAGGGAGAGGGCGTGCGGCCGCGTCGGTGGGCGCTGCGGCCGGCGCGCCCGAGCGGCGACGCGAAGCAGGTGCTGGTGGCCAGCGATTGCAGCGACGACATGGGCACCGTGCAACCAGACCGCCATGTTTGCCGGCGCGATGCTGCTGGGCCCCCTCGGCCAGGCGATCGGCGGCGCCACGGCCGACACGAACGAGGCGGAGAAGGCGCAGATCGCGCAGCTCTACCAGCGGCGGGATGTGTTGATCCGGCTGGCGGCGTTCAAGCGGTGCGGGGTGACGGGGGCGTCAGAGCGGCGGCGCCGTCGGCGGCCTTATGAGCACAGGTGAAGGAGAGGCGGTGCGCCCGCCGTCTTCCTGGATCGACGGCTCGGCCAAGACCTGTCGCGTGCCAAGGCCGAGGCCGAGGTTCTGTGATGTCGAGACTGCTATATGAGGATGCGTATGGTGTCCTCAGAACTCCCGAGCTTCAGCGACGCGGTGCGGGAGTTCTCGAAGGAGGTGGCGGCGGGGCTGTAGGCGTGATGTGACGGCCGGGGACGAGGGCTGACACCGATAGATGGAACCGCCGCGATGACCGGAGGCAAAGGTGAGATCGATTTTCGAACTGGCCCGAATTTTGCGAGTGCTGCCGGGATTGATCTGCCTACAGTGCAGTATTCATTTTGGATGTGCTCAAGCTCAATCGCCATCCCTAGAAGGTCATTCGCCACCATCGTATGACTTGAGTCGAACCATCAGGTACGTAATAGGGCCGACCAAGATTCTTGTTCCATTGAGATATCAGCCGTCTCAGATTTGGCGATATCTTCGAGACGAAGTGGTGGTAAATGCAAATAGTCCAGGTCCGAGTCTCATATTAAGCTGGCCGGATTTGCTGGACGCCTCTAGTAATTTGGTGCAGCGTTGTGAGCGTGCGCATGATTTGTGCTCAAATGTTATTGGGATTATTATTAGCCGGCCACAGGCGGTTCCGATCGAGCTTTCTGATGGTTGGTTGGGTGAAGTTACTTGTTGTACTACTAATGGACTTTCTTTATTGCGCAGGGTGTCAGGGTTTTCCGGAATTGAATTTTATACTCAAAATTACGGTCCATCGAATAGACTAGATATAAAGATAAGCGTGAGCAAAAACATAGCTGTTTACGGCGCTTGCTTTGTGCTGGATGGGTCGCATGTTCTATCAAAGATAAAATCACTGGAGCGTAGCGCGGATGTTTTGCATGGCGCATTTTGTAGATTACCGAATATACCGATTGGAAATGAGCTTTTTGCGTCCATAACGCTTGCCGGGTCGAATATTGGCGACTGGAAAAAGATAATTTCGTTCGTTACGGAAATAATCAGCGTAGTTAGGTCGCCAGAATTGTCGCCGGAACACAACTAGCACAAACAGGAGTCATGAAATGGCAGATCATCAGCCGATTTTATTGAATATTAAACCCATCCAGAACGAGAACAATCGCTACCAGTTTACATTTGGCGGAAAAACTACGATTTTGGATTTCACTCACTATCAGGACAAGGCATTTCAGCCTGAAGTTACGATGGTAGATGGCAAATACGTTGCGACCGGAAATATAAATGAAGTCAAGGTGAACCCATATCAGCAGGCGCAACTTCTCCAGATCTACGATAAATTCATTTCGCTTGCAGCGACGGGTGGAGCAAATGCTGCGAATATAATAGGTAAAATCTCTGGGCAGACAATTACGTTTTTTAATAATCCGATGGATTATGCGGACGCGTCACTGAAGGATCTCGGTGCGCCGGTTACGCCAGACTTATTCCTCAATCCAGGTTTAACTGTTCGTGACGCTCCCTTTAGCAAAACCGACCCGCTGCCGGCGACGAAGAGCTATATTTGGTTCGCTCCAGACCGAGGCGACCCCGAGGGGCCAGGAGGAGCAACAGTCAACCTCAATTTGCTCGCAGGCATCACTGTACATGAAACGATGCACGGTGCTGGCTATGATCATGGGGAGGTAACTGATTCAGCTGGCACGGCTACTCGATACCAAACTGCCCCAGTTTGGCAAGGGATAATGGGGGGGTTGAAAAAAGAGTTCAATACCCAGCGTATTCACGATCCAGGGTCAGATACTGACTTGCTCATCCTCGATGGCGGATGGGCAATGAATCCCACATCACCGAATACTCCGAGCGGCATTCAGTTAGCAACTGCCGTTCAGAGGCTCGGGGATATCAGTCAAACTGCCATATTGGGCAATATTCAACCTGCTGAACTTCAGTTGGTCATCGGCGATAAGTTGGCAGGCCTCAATTTAACTATGGATCCAAATACAATCGTCTTTGAGCAGCCGGCGGCGGCTGGCGGGTCTCAGCTTGTCATGTACACACCCCGATCGGACGGGGGGTTCCAGGTCGCCGTGGTGCCGAAGTCTGCACTCTTGCCAGCTGAACTTGCCAGCGCAGGGCCGGCACTGGATCTAAGGTCAACAGTTACCGTAGGCTATTACGGCGCTGATGGCAAGGAGTTCGCGCAAGGAACCAAGACCATAGGGCCAGGGCAGGCTCAGGACGTCCTGAGCCAACTGTCTACCGAGGCGGATCGGCCAAAAGACAACGTGATAGCCGATACTGGTGGCGGTACCACCCCGATCGACCTATCCCCCGCGATCCCCGACTGGAACGCCGTCACGATTGGCCTCGGCGACGCCCTGGGCAACCTGCTCGGCGCGACGCTGGCCGGCAACGACAGGGTCCTGGCATCGGTCACCGGGGCGCTGGGCACCCTGGTCGGGGGCACCATCAGTCGCTACATCGCCTCGGGCTTCCAGGACTCATCCTTTACAGCCGATATCAAAGGTGCCGGCACCGCGGCGGTGACCGAGTTGGCGCACGCCCTTGGGGCGGCGTTCGGTGCGATGGCGGGCGAGGCGCTGGCCCGGGCTGCGCATATCGATCCCAAGCTGGGCGCGGCGCTCGGAGACTCGGCGGCCAGCTACGGCGTCGACCAGCTGGTCAAGTCGCCTGCGTTCGGCGATCTGCTGGAGTCGCTTGGTTTGCCGACGACGGGCGGCTCCAGCGCGTTCAGCGCCGCGTCCGTCTATGTGTCGGTCGCGATCGATGCCGTCGAACTGTTCATGGCCGGCGAAGTCACGCCGGAGATGGTGATCAACGACATCACCAACATCATCCTGTCGGCCGAGGGCTTCGCCTGGCTGGCCCCGATCGCGGATTACATCAACAACCTGATCCTCGGTGCGCTGGAGGGCAAGCCGAAGGCGCCGCAAGCCTGGGCCCAGATCGGGCTGGTCGACGGCCAGGTCGGCGTCACCGGCTCGACCCAGATCAACGCGCCCTTCTACCTGTCCACCGCCCAGGCCATGGGCAAGCAGGCGGCCGCGGCGATCGATGCCGCCATGGCGTCGGTCGGCGGCGCCATCGCGGTGCCGCCGAACATTGAGATCGGCATGGTCAGCGGGCATTACGAGGCGCGGGTGTATTCGGCGCCGGGCATCGTCTATTCGGGCGACGATCCGGCCCAGGTCGTCGGCCAGGCGATCATCACCGCCATCAAGAACACCGAGACCGACGGCGGCAACGTCTACGTCAAGCGCGCGATCGCGAACTCGTCGGCCACGACTGTCGCGGACTTGATGCAGGACATCGCGGTTGGCCAGGGCTATGCCGCCTATCTTGCGCAGAAGACCATGCTCGACCGCGCCGTCGCGGCCGATCCCCACGACAAGACGTCCCAAAGCCTGTTGACGATCATCGCCAACGCCCAGCAGCGGCTGCACCTGGACACGCCTGTCGCGAGCGAGGACGTTCACCGCGTCATCAATCCCGATTTGCCGTCCGGTGTCGCGATCCCCGGGCAGATGGGCCTGACCGGCACGGTGGTGGCGCTGGACCTGTCGGGCCAGGGCATCCACGAGTCCAACCTGTTCCCGACGACCAGCACGACGATCCAGACCACGTCGCCCACGCATGACGGCGACATAACCCGAACCCAGACGATCGCGCAGGTCGACACCCTGGCCCAGGCCGGCCAGCAGGCGCTGGAAGCAGTCGGGCAGGACGGCCTGCTGCACCGGACCCAGACCTTCGGCCCCAATACCGGGATTCTGGTCCGCGTCGACGACCAGGGCAATGTCGTGGCCGGCTTGCCCAACAGCAGCTTCGCGGACACCGGCCTGTCGGATTCGGCGCTGGCGGACCTGGCCGCCAAGGCCGACAGCAATGGCAGTGGCGCGCTCGACCGGTACGATTCGACGTGGAGCCAGTATCGGATCTGGGTCGACACCCATGGCGACGGCACGGTCCATCCTGAGGACCTGCATCGCCCCGAGGATTACGGGATCACCGCGATCGGCGTGGAGCCCGCCGGCGCCAACGCCGGCACGGAGGCCCCCGCCGATGTCCTGGGCGCCGACTCGTCGACGAACGCTGCCGGCGGACAGTCCAACGACCGTCCGGGCGACGCCGGCGCCGCCGTCGTCGACACGGGCGGCTTCGTCCGCGCCGATGGCAGCGTCGGCACCGTGGAGGACGTGCGCCTGGCCTACGACACCACGCCCGGCGAGCAAGGCAGCCTGCCGTCCTACGCCTACGATCTCGAAACCGGATTGCCGATCGACCCGGTGACCGGCCTGCCCATCGACCCCCTCAAAATCCCGCCCACCCCCACACTGGTCGGCGGCGCCGGCAACGACACGCTGGTCGGCAGCACGGGCCCCGAGACGATCATGGGCGGCACCGGCGACGACCTGATCGAGGCGGGCAGCGGCAACGATTATCTGTATGGCGGCACCGGCAACGACACGCTGGTCGGCGGCCCGGGCAGCGACACCCTGGTCGGCGGCACCGGGCACGACCTGTTCCTGGCCGGCGAAGGCAACGCCACCATCGACGGGGTCGGCGGCCAGGACACGCTGAGCTTCGCCAACCTCGACGGCCCGGTGAACGTCAATCTGGGCCAGCACCGGGCGTGGCTGGCGAATGGCGCCATGGAGGTGCTGCAGGGCATCGAGTCGGTGATCGGCTCGGCCTTCAACGACACCCTGATCGGTGGTCTGCCCACGGATTGGCTGCAGGCCGGCAGCGGCGACGCGCTGCTGGAAGGCGGCAGCGGCCACGATACGCTGATCGGCGGCGCCGGCCGCGACACGCTGATCGCCGGCTCCGGCGCCGACCTGCTGCAGGCCGGCATCGCGGGCGGCAGCCACACCCTGGTGGGCGGCGCCGGCCCCGACACCCTGCAGGGCGGCAACGGCAATGACTGGCTGCAGGCCGGCAGCGGCAACAACACGCTGCAGGGCGGCTGGGGCAACCAGACCCTGACCGGCGGCGCCGGCAACGACCTGCTGACGG
>CAZEFK010000132.1:0-20917 GCA_964511405.1 uncultured Comamonadaceae bacterium
GGTCGATCAGGAAGGTCAGGTCGTCGCGCAGGGTCTGGCTGCGGTCGAGATATTGCTGCAGGCGGGTCGCCTCGTCGGTGGCGGTGCGCAGCGTGCGCACCCCGGCTTCGGCGCGGGCGCAGGCCTCGTTGAAGGACCGGATCAGCTGCTCCAGTTCCTCCCGGTTGCCGCGCAGGCCCTGGAGGCGGCGGTTGAGCATCGCCGCATAGATGATGGTCGCGAGCAACAGGACCGCGAGAATGCCGTCCATAAAGAGGCTGGCCAAGGGGCTACTCCCGGTTCAGGCGGCTTTCGATCTTGATGGCAATATTGCCGTTCCGCTGGCCCATCTGGCCGCGGAACATGGCCACGCTGCCGCAGCGCAGGTTGACCAGGCTGTTCGGCTGCGAGGTCAGGACCAGCTGCGACCCGGGTTCCCAGTTCAGCACGTCGTGCAGGCTGAGCGGCATCTCGTCGAGCACTGCCTCGATGCCCACATCGGTGTGCCACAGCTCGCCGGCCAAGTGGTTTTCCCAGATCGAGTCCCGACCGAACTTCTCGCCCATGAACATCTGGAGCAGGATTTCGCGGACCGGTTCCAGCGTGGCGTAGGGCAGCAGCAGCTCGAGCCGCCCGCCGCGGTCCTCCATATCGATGCGCAGCCGCGCCAGCACCGCCGCGTTGGCCGGGCGCGCGATCGCGGCGAACCGGGGATTGGTCTCCAGCCGGTCGAAGCGGAAGGTCACCGGCGACAGCGGATCGAATGCCGCCGACAGGTCGCCCAGCACCACATGGACCATGCGCTCGACCAGGTTGCGCTCGATGGTCGTATAGGGCCGGCCCTCGATGCGCATGGCGGCCGTGCCGCGGCGGCCGCCCAGCAGCACGTCGACGACCGAATAGATCAGCGCGCTGTCGATGGTCAGCAGACCGAAATTGTCCCACTCCTCGGCCTTGAACACGCTCAGCATCGCCGGCAGCGGGATCGAGTTGAGGTAGTCGCCGAACCGGATCGAGGTGATGTTGTCGAGGCTGACCTCGACATTGTCGGACGTGAAGTTGCGCAGCGACGTCGACATCATGCGCACGAGGCGGTCGAACACCACCTCCAGCATGGGCAGGCGCTCATACGATACCAGCGCCGAGTTGACGATCGCCGCGATGCCCGAGCCGTCGCCCGCGCTGCCGCCGGCGTCGTCGAAGCCCAGCAGGCTGTCGATCTCGTCCTGGTTCAGCACCCGGGTCGACCCGCTCTCGCCGAAATCGGCGCCGCCGTCGCCGGCACCATCGCCTTCGGTCATCGCCGCCCATTCGGCGGCGAGCAGATCGTCTTCCTCGGTGTCGCCGGGTCCGGCCATGGCGTCTCAGCTCCTTCGTCGAGCAGCCGGGGTCACCCCCTCGCTCCGCCCCCTACTGGATGAGCATTTCCTTGAACAGCACGTCGCGGACCTGGACCGGACGCACCGCGACGTTGATCCGCGACAGCAACTCCTCGCGCAGGCGGATCAGCCCCGCCGAGCCCTGGAGTTGGTCGGGCCGAAGCTCCCGCAGATAGACCTGAAAAGTATCTATCACACGTGGCAGCACCTTATCCACAGCCGCGCGGTCTTCGACCCGATCGAGCTCCAGGCTGATCGAGATCTTGAGGTAGACCGGCCGCGGTCCGTCGCTGCGCAGGTTGGCCAGGATGTCCGGAACGTCGTAATAGACCGGCTGGCGCGGCTGGTCCGACCGTTGCACGGCCTGGGCCTCCTCGCCCCCCTTGGCGCCGCCGAGGATGCCGGTGACATACAGTCCGGCCCCGGCGCCGAGCACCAGGATCAGCGGCAACAGGATGAACAGGACCAGCTTCTTGCCGCTCAGGCGCTTACGGCCGCCCATCGGCCGACCGCCGCCATCCTCTTCCATCGTATCTGCCGTCATGCGGACTCCCGGTCGGCTGGCGTGTCGAGGGCTCGGCCGCGACTTTCATATGTTTTGGGTTAACGAAGCGTTTAGACGCGCCGTATTACCTGAATGCGTTACCGCGGTGCAACCGCCGCCGGCGTCATCGCAGGCGGCAGAAATTGCCCGGCAATCCCCGCCCTGCGCCGGCTTGGCCATAGGCGGGCGACGGGCGATACGCCACGGAAACCGGGCGGCTGCCACTTGGCACGCCGCCTGCTAGGAGGATCCCAGGAATACCGCGCAGCGGCGCCCTGCGGTCGCCGAGGCATGAAGGATCGAAGGCTGGCAGCTGATGGAATCCCCGATCTACATCGCACTGTCGCGGCAGACGGCCTTGGCGCGCGAGCTTAACGTCGTCGCCAACAACGTGGCCAACGCCTCGACCACCGGCTTCCGGGCCGAACGGACGTTGTTCCAGGAGTATCTGCTGCAGACCGGCCGCGGCGGCCAGCGCGACCAGGTGTCCGAAACCCAGGACGTCGGGCTGGTGCGAGACACCCGGCCAGGCGACCTGATCGAGACCGCCAATACATCCGACATCGCCGTGCGCGGCACCGGCTACCTGGTGATCGGCGCACCGGGCCAGGAGCTGTACACCCGCTCCAGCACCTTCACGATCAACGCCAACAACCAGATCCAGACGGCCGACGGCTATCCGCTGCTCGGCCAGAACGGCCCGATCACCCTGCCGCCGGGCCAGACCGCGTTCCGGGTCGCGGGCGACGGCTCGGTGACGTCGCCCGACGGCAGCCAGCAATATGGCAAGCTGCGCACCGTGCAGTTCGACAACGAGCAGCTGCTGCGCAAGGCCGGCGTCAACGCCTACGCCACCGACCAGACGGCCAAGCCGCTCGCTCAACCCGACATCGTGCAGGGCGCGATCGAAGGCTCGAACGTCAAGCCGATCATGGAGATCACTCGCCTGGTCCAGATCCAGCGCGACTACGAAGCCATCCAGAAGATGGTGCAGGACCAGGACGACCAGCAGAAGCAGGCGCTGCAGCGCCTGGTGCAAAACGCGTGACCAGGGCCTAACCGGATCCAAGGGGAAGTCAGCCGATGCGTTCGCTCAACATCGCCGCCACGGGCATGCTCGCCCAGCAGCTTAATGTCGAGGTCATCTCGAACAACATCGCGAACATCAACACCACCGGCTTCAAGCGCAGCCGCGCGGAATTCCAGGATCTGCTGTACCAGAACGAGCGGCGGGTCGGCTCCAGCTCGTCGGACGCCGGCACCACGGTCCCGTCGGGCATCCAGGTCGGCCTTGGCGTGCGCACCGCCTCGGTGGCGCGGCTCAACGAACAGGGCAACCTGCAGTCGACCTCGAACCCGCTCGATGTGGCGATCCAGGGCGTCGGCTTCTTCCAGGTGACGCTGCCCAACGGCGATACCGCCTACACCCGGGCCGGCGCGCTGCAGCTCAGCCAGGACAGCAAGCTGGTGACCCCCGACGGCTTCCCGATCCTCGGCGTCAACCAGATCCCGCAGAACGCGCTGTCGATCTCGATCAACGCCCAGGGCACCGTCGAAGTCCAGGTCGCAGGCCAGGCCCAGCCCCAGCAGGCCGGCCAGGTCGAGCTCGCGACCTTCGCCAACGAGGCCGGCCTGGAAGCGATCGGCAACAACCTGTTCCGCGAGACGCCGGCCTCCGGCGCGCCCCAGACGGGCAATCCGGGCACCAACAACCTCGGCACCATTCTGCAGGGCTTCATCGAGACCTCGAACGTCAACGTCGTCTCGGAGATCACGAACCTGATCACGGCGCAGCGCGCCTACGAGATGAACAGCCGCGTCATCGAAACCTCGGACCAGATGCTGAACACCCTGTCGCAGCTCAGATAAGGAGCCATGATGCGGCGCGCGCTCCTCGTCCTGGCCATGATGCTGGCGCTGCCGCTGGCGGTTCACGCCCAATCCCCCGGGCAGTCCGCCGGGGCCGGCCAGGGCACGGTGGCGCTGCGCAGCGACGTCCAGGTCGATCGCGACCGGGTGACCCTGGGGGATCTGTTCACCGGCCTGCCGCCCACGGTGCGTGGCGACGTCCCGGTCGCCCCGGCGCCGCAGCCCGGCGGCCGCAGCGTGCTGGATGCGGGGTTCCTGCAAACCCTGGCCGCCACCTATGGCCTCGCCTGGACGCCGAGCCGTCTGGACAAGGTCACGGTCAGCCGGGCCGGCGCCACGCTGGGCGCCGATGCCATGCGCGCCGTCGTGGCTCCGCTGCTGGCGCAGCGCGGCATCGTCGGCGACGTCGACATCGTGTTCGACAACGAGCAGGCGCGGTTGATCGCCCCCAGCCTGGCCACGCCGATCAGCGTCGACCAGTTCACCTTCGATCCGATCCACCACCGGTTCGTCGCGACGCTCTCTGCGGGCACGACAGAGCGCCTGGTGATGCCGGGACGGATCATGGAGGCCATGACCATCGCCGTGCCGGCGCGGCCGATCCAGGCCGGCGAGCGCATCCAGCCGCGGGACCTCAAGCAGGTCCGCATCCGCCTCGACCAGCTCGGCCGCACCGCCGCGACCCAAGCCGAGTCGATCATCGGCAAGATCGCCCGGCGGATGCTGCCGCCCGACCAGCCGATCCGGGTGGCCGACATCGAGATGCCGATCCTGGTGCGCCGCAACGGTTTGGTTACCGTCAACGTGGTATCCGGGCGGCTGGTGATCTCGATGCAAGCCAAGGCGCTCGACGACGGCGCCGACGGAGCCACGGTGCGCGTCCAAAACCCGCGGGGAAACAAGATTTTCGAAGGGATCGTGACCGGGCCGGGCATGGTGACGCTGCCGCTCGCCCCGGGTGTCGCGCCGCCGGCCGCGGCGGCCGCGGTCCGCTGATGCTTCGGCCCACCACCCTTGCGAGCCTGCTGCTGGCCGGCACGATGCTGGCCGGCTGCAACGCGTTCGATCGGCTGGCGGCGATCGGCGAGCAGCCGGCACTGACCCAGATCCAGAACCCGCAGGCCGATCCCAACTACCGGCCCGTCAGCCTGCCGATGCCGGCGCCGATCGTCTCGCAGCACCAGCCCAACTCGCTGTGGCGCCAGGGCAGCCGGCAATTCTTCAAGGACCAGCGGGCGACCCAGGTCGGCGACATCCTGACCGTGATCATCCAGATCAACGATCGCGGCCAGCTGCAGAACCAGACGACCCGGACCCGGACCAACACCGAGACCGACAACCTCAACAATCTGCTGGGGTTCACGGGCGCCATCGGGCATTTCCTGCCCGGCCACGGCACCGGCGTGCCCAAGCTCGCCGACATCAATTCCAACGTCAACAACACCGGCACCGGCCAGATCAATCGCCAGGAGCAGATCAACCTGCGCCTGGCCGCCCTCATCGACCAGGTCCTGCCCAACGGCAACATGGTCCTGCATGGCCGCCAGGAAGTCCGGATCAACTACGAAGTGCGCGAGCTCCAGCTCGCCGGCGTCATCCGCCCCGAAGACATCAGCAACCAGAACACCATCAGCTACGACCAGATCGCCGAGGCCCGCATCTCCTACGGCGGCCGCGGCCAGCTGACCGACGTCCAGCAACCCCGCTACGGGGCCCAGTTCCTGGACGTCATCCTGCCGTTCTAGAAAAAGGGGACCGCCGGGGACCATGTCGCGGCTTGATGCGCGATCCACCGAACACGGCGCCGGCTATCGCCCGCGCCGTCTTGCAACCTGGGCGAGCCTGCTGCTGGCCGGCACCGCGCTGGCGGGCTGCAACGCGTTCGATCGGCTGGCGGCGATCGGCGAGCAGCCGGCGCTGACCCAGATCCAGAACCCGCAGGCCGATCCCAACTACCGGCCCGTCAGCCTGCCGATGCCGGCGCCGATCGTCTCGCAGCACCAGCCCAACTCGCTGTGGCGCCAGGGCAGCCGGCAATTCTTCAAGGACCAGCGGGCGACCCAGGTCGGCGACATCCTGACCGTGATCATCCAGATCAACGATCGCGGCCAGCTGCAGAACCAGACGACCCGGACCCGGACCAACACCGAGACCGACAACCTCAACAATCTGCTGGGGTTCACGGGCGCCATCGGGCATTTCCTGCCCGGCCACGGCACCGGCGTGCCCAAGCTCGCCGACATCAATTCCAACGTCAACAACACCGGCACCGGCCAGATCAATCGCCAGGAGCAGATCAACCTGCGCCTGGCCGCCCTCATCGACCAGGTCCTGCCCAACGGCAACATGGTCCTGCATGGCCGCCAGGAAGTCCGGATCAACTACGAAGTGCGCGAGCTCCAGCTCGCCGGCGTCATCCGCCCCGAAGACATCAGCAACCAGAACACCATCAACTACGACCAGATCGCCGAGGCCCGCATCGCCTATGGCGGCCGCGGCCAGCTGACCGATGTCCAGCAGCCTCGCTACGGCTCGCAATTCCTCGACGTCATCATGCCGTTCTAGCCCGGCCGGTCGCCGTGGCCGGGCTGCCCCGGCCACGGCGACCGCATGGGCTCAATCGTCGCGGTGGGTCCGCTCCATCCGCTCGTGGCGCTCCTGCGCTTCCAGGCCGAGGGTGGCGATCGGTCGTGCCTCGAGCCGACGCAGACTGATCGGCTCGTTGGTCTCGTCGCAGTAGCCGTAGGTGCCGTCCTCGATCCGGCGCAGGGCTGAATCGATCTTGCTGATCAGCTTGCGTTCCCGGTCCCGCGTGCGCAACTCCAAGGACCGGTCTGTTTCCAGCGTCGCCCGATCGGTCAAATCAGGCTGATGCAGGTTCTCGGACTGCATCGCGGTGACTGTTTCGCTAGACTCCTGAAGCAACTCCGAACGCCAGCGCAGCAATTTCTGGCGGAAATACTCAAGCTGCATCTCATTCATGAACGGTTCGTCATCGGACGGTCGGTAGTCCGGCGGCAACAAGGGCGACATCAGCACCTCGGGTGCGCGAGCTTGAAACCGGCCGGACTATAACCACCGGAACTTGCCGGGGGCAAGTCCGTTCACAGAAATCACCAATGACGTCAGGGCAATCGCAAACGTCCGGGAACTCAACCGTAGGGCGTGGCCATCCCGAGCTTGGCAAGCTCGACCTGAACCCGCAAATCGATCTCGTCGAGCACCGCCGCCAGGGCCGGGTCCGCCAGCTGCTCGCGCTGCGAAGCAACCAGGCGCTGCATCTCGAGCAAGCCCTGTTCCGATATCGCGCCGGTGAGCAATTCGTCGCGCAGGGCCGCCAGTCGGTCGAGCAGCCGATTGCCACGGTTGACGGCGCGGCGCCGGCCGGACGTGGCATCGCCGACTTCCTGGACGATCAGCAGGGCCTCGACGGGGCTGACCGTCGTGGCCGCCGCCGGGCCCTCGGCCCCGGATGCCTCCTCCAGCGCGCGCGAGAACGCATCCGCATCGCCCGTCGTCTTGCCGGCGCGCTTGGCCGCGCCGGCACCGCCGATACCCCTGGCTCCTTCGATCTTCATCGGCTGATCATAGCTCCGCCTGCACCCACGCCGCCAGGGCCTCCGTCAACCGGTCCACCGTCGGCGCCCACTCGCCCGGATGCTCCTGTCGAAACAGCCTGAGGCTGGGGTACCAAGGGCTGTCGTCGCGACCCTGCAGCCAGCGCCAGCAGCCGTCGAAGCGCGACAGCAGCCACACCGGACGCCCGAGGGCGCCGACCAGATGCGCGACCGAGGTATCGACCGCGATCACCAAGTCGAGATTGGCGACGACCGCCGCGGTGTCGTCGAAATCCACCAGCGCCTGGGACAGATCCAGGAGGCTCAGCCCGGCCGGCGGCGCCGCGGCTTGAGCCGCCGGCGTCCCCTTCTGCAGCGACACGAAGCTGATGCCCGGCACCGCGGCGAGCGGCGCCAGCTGCGCCAGGCGCAGCGAGCGCCGGCGGTCGAGCGCATGGGCGTTGACCATGTGCGGCCGCGGGTCGCCCGACCAGACCAGCCCCACGCGCCGCCCGGGCAGAGCCGCCAACCGGCTGCGCCAGGCGTCGGCGCGGGCACCGTCGGCGACCAGATAGGCCGGCTGCGGGCCCAGCGTCTCGAGCGTCACGCCCAGCCGGTCGGGCAGCGACAT
Source organism: uncultured Comamonadaceae bacterium (assembly GCA_964511405.1). Taxonomy (GTDB): domain Bacteria; phylum Pseudomonadota; class Alphaproteobacteria; order Elsterales; family Elsteraceae; genus CAZEFK01. Next base: position 7,960 of record CAZEFK010000132.1, read on the forward strand.
CAGGGGACAGTGCAGATCGGTCCCCGGCAAGCCGACGACCCCTGGAAAATCGGGGGCGCGCGCCACCACCACGGCCTCGGGCAGGCTGCGCCGGACCAGCGTCAGCAGCGGCGCCGGCACCTCGACCACGGTGCGGCCCGCGGCCGCGGCGACCGGCCGGGCGAAGCGCACGAACTGGAGCGCGTCGCCCAGGCCTTGTTCGGCATGCAGCAGGATCGACCGGCCGGCCAGGTCCGCGCCGTCCCACAGCGCCGCCGCGAACGGACGGCGCGGCAGCGGAAACTGGGTCTTGGCGAACCGGGCTTCGTACTCGCGCCAGCCTTCGGACCAGCGGCCGAGCTGCAGCAGGACCTGGGATCGGTTCCAGCGGACTTCGGGATAGTCCGGCCGCTCTGCCAGGACCCGGTCGAACTCGACCAGCGCCGCGTCGGGCAGGCCCAGGTCCTGGAGGGCCGCGCCGAGATTGCTGCGCGCCTCGACATGGCCGGGATCGCGCGCCAGCACCGCCGCGAAGGCCGCCCGGGCCTCGGCCAGGCGGCCCTGATGATGGCGCAGCAGGCCCAGGGCGTTGTGCGCCTCGGGCAGGTCAGGTGCCGCCGCCAGGGCCGTCGCGATCGCGGCCTCGGCCGCATCGGTGTCGCCCGCCATCACCTGGGCGATGGCCAGGTTGACCCGGGCCGGCTGGTGGCCCGGCTCGGCTTCCAGCACCTGGCAATACAGGTCCATGGCGTCGCCGCCGCGACCCGCCTGTTGCAGCAGCCGGCCGAGATTGAAGGCGGCGGCCGTGAACGCCGGCCGCACGGCGAGAGCGGCGCGGAACTGCGCTTCGGCGCCGGGCGCCCCGGCGTCGGCCAGCGCCTGGCCGAGATTGTTGCGCGCCTCCGCGTCCTGGCCGTCGCTGGCGACCAGTTGCTGATATTCGGCGATGGCGGCGGCGCGGTCGCCTTGGCGCAGCAGCAGGTTGGCAAGATTGAAGCGGGCATCGCGATGCCGGGGATCGGCGGCCAGCGCCTGGCGGTAGGCGCGGGCGGCATCGGCGTCGCGACCCGCGTCCCGGTAGGCGTTGGCGAGGTTGTAGGCGGGCGCCGCACCGCCGGATCCGAGCCCGACCGCCTGTTGCAGATAGGCGATCGCCGCATCGGCCTCGCCCGCCTCGACGCACAGCACGCCCAGGTCGTTGAGCACAGCGCCGTTCTGCGGCTCCAACTGCAGCGCCCGCATGTAGCAGCCGCGGGCCCGCTTGTGGTCGCCGAGCCGCTGGCAGGCGTTCCCGGTCAGCCGGTAGAGCTCGGCGGTCGGCGGCAGCCGGGCCATGGCCCGCTCCAAGCTGGCCAGCGCCTCGGCCGGCCGATCGAGGGCCAGGCGCGCCGCCCCCAGACCCAGGTCCACCGCGGCGTTGCGCGGCGCCTTCCCCTGGGCCCGGCGCAGCAGCTCTTCGGCTTCGGCCGGACGGCCTTGCTGGAGCGTGGCCAGGCCGAGCAAGTGCAGGACATCGCCGTCATCGCCGGCCTCCGCCAGTATTGCCCGGTAGAGCGCCGTGGCGGCGTCGACCTGGCCTGCCTGGTGCAGGCCGACCGCGCGCTGGAACAAAGCGGTGCGCGAGGGATGCGCCATGGCGATCGAACAGTCCTCCGGATGGCGGTGATGATACCGGCTGGCCGATGCCGCCGCATCTCGGCAAAATTTGCCCGGGCCCTGGCAGTTTCGGCCGGGCCCCGGGGCGCCGTGCCCGACACTTCCGCGACGCGGGCCGCAGGATGGTGCGGTTCCGGGATATGGCATAGGCCCTGCATAACCGGGAGCGGACCATTGGGCGCAGGCACGCGGATTCCGTCAGGACCAGTGAGCAGGGTACGCGAGGCAGGGATGAGCATAAGGGCGAGCCTTCCAGTCATCATTGCGCCGGCACGCCGGCTGGCCACGGCCCTGGCCGTGCTGGTCGTGGCGCTCGCGATGGCCGGCGCCGCCTCGGCCCAGACCACGCGGATCAAGGACATCGCCGATGTCGAAGGGGTCCGTGACAACCTGCTGGTCGGCTACGGCCTGGCCGTGGGCCTGAACGGCACGGGCGACTCGCTGAACAAGCAGATCATGACCCGGGAGAGCCTGTTCGGCATGCTGGAGCGCTTGGGGGTCAACGCGCGCACCGCCAACAACGACATCCGCACCAAGAACGTCGCGGCCGTCATCGTGACCGCCAACCTGCCGCCCTTCGCGCAGCAGGGCACGCGCATCGACGTCAGCGTCGGCACGCTCGGCGACGCCACCAGCCTGCAGGGCGCGATCCTGATGGTGACGCCGCTGATGGGCGCCGACGGCGAGGTCTATGCGGTCGCCCAGGGCCCGATCGACTCGGGCTTCGTGGCGCGTGGCGCCGCCGCCTCGATCACCCGCGGCGTGCCGACCAGCGGCCGGGTGCCGAACGGCGCCATCGTCGAGCGCGAGGTCAATTTCGAGATGGCCTCGATGGACACCGTGCGGCTGTCGCTGCGCAACCCGGATTTCACGACGGCCCGGCGCGTGGCGCAGGCGGTCAACTCGTTCCTCGGCGACGGCGCCGCCCACCCGACCGACCCGCGCACCATCGCGGTCAAGGTGCCGGCCAACTACAAGGGCGACGCGGTCGCGATGGTGACCGACATCGAGCGGCTGCCGGTCGAACCGGACCAGCCGGCCCGCATCGTCATCGACCAGACCAACGGCGTGATCGTGATCGGCGAGAACGTGCGGATCTCGACCGTCGCCGTGGCCCAGGGCAACCTGACCATCCGGGTCACCGAGACCCCGCAGGTCTCGCAGCCCGGGCCGTTCGCCCCGGGGCCCGGCGTGATCCCGAACAGCCAGAACCCGGACCAGGTGCTGACCAACCAAGTGCCGGCGCTCGACGCCAACGGCCGGCCGATCATCGGCAGCAACGGCCTGCCGGTCATGGTGCCGCAGCAGACGCTGGCGCCGGGCTCGGCACAGGGCGGCCAGATCGCCGGCGGCGCCCAGACCGTGGTGGTGCCGCGCACCCAGATCGAGGTCGACACCGGCGAGAACCGGCGCCTGGCGATGCTGCCGTCGGGCGTGACGCTGGGCGAGCTGGTCAACGGCCTCAACGCCCTGGGCGTCGGCCCGCGCGACCTGATCACCATCCTGCAGACGATCAAGGCCGCGGGCGCCCTGCAGGCCGACATAGAGACCCTCTGAGGGACCCGCCGATGACCACCGCCTACCACGCCCTGCCCGCCGCGATCGCCAAGGAGGACTACGCCCGCGCCGTCGCCGGCGCCGGCAGCGCCGCCGCGGTCGACCCGACGCAGACCTTCCGCAGCTACCTGGCGCAGCCGCATCAGGGCGCCAAGGGCGGGGCGGTCGATCCGGCGAAGGCCGACAAGGTCGCGCGCGACTTCGAGGCCATGTTCCTGTCGAACATGCTGCAGCCGATGTTCGCCGGACTGCACTCCGAGAAGGGCATCTTCGGCGGCCGCGAGGGCGAGAGCACCTTCCAGCCGATGCTGGTCGACGAATATGCCAAGGCGATCGCCCGCCGCGGCGGGCTCGGCATCGCCGACACCATCAAGCGCCAGATCCTGGCCACCGCGGCCAGCCAGTCGCACTCCAGCCATCAGGTGGTCGCATGAGCTCTGCCGTCCCCTATCTCCAGGAAGTGCCCGAGCTGGTCGAACGGCTGGCGCTGCTTGAAGAGGTGCTGCTGCTCGAGACCGAGCATCTCGAGATGGGCGAGTTCACGCTGCTCGCCGAGCTGCAGGAGCAGAAGGAAGTCCTGCTGCCGTACCTGAAACGGGCAGAGGCGGTGCTGCACGCGATCGTCGCATCGACGCCCGACGGCAACTATGCCGACAACCAGGATCTGGTCGACCTGGCGGTTGCGCTCATGCACCTCAATCGTGCGGCCACCGCCAACGAGCGCGCGATCGAGAGCTGCATGCTGGCCACGCAGTTCACCGTCCGCACGCTGATCGGCGCCATGCGCACCCACCAGCAGGGCAAGAACGTGCGCTACAGCCGCGAGGGCATGCCGGTGTTCGAGCGCGGCCGCGCGTCGCCGGCCAGCTTCGCCCGGCAGGAATTCTAGTCCACGGCACCCCGCGACAAGGTTAGGACCCGGACATGCCGTTCGCCCCCCTGAGCATCGCCCTGTCGGGTCTCAGTTCGACCCAACAGATCATCACCACCACCACCCAGAACATCGCGAACGCGCAGACCCCTGGCTATGTCGACGAGAAGCAGGATTTCGTCTCGAATACCTCGGTCGGCGGCGTCCTGCCCGGCACGGTCCAGCGCAACATCGATCAGACGCTGTTGTCGCGGCTGCGCGCCAACACCACGTCCCAGTCGTTCAGCCAGACCGTCGCCAGCGCCCTGACGCAGATCGACCAGCTCAACGGCGATCCCGCCGCCGAGCAGTCGCTGAGCGCCCAGATCGCCAAGCTCGGCACCGACTTCCAGGCGCTGGCGGCGAACCCGCAGAGCGCGACTACCGCCCAGCAGGTGCTGGCCGACGCCGGGACCCTGGCCAACACGTTCAACAACCAAACCAACTCGGTCCTGCAGCTGCAGGCGTCGACCCAGACCAACCTCGCCAACAACCTGACCACGGTCAACAACGACCTCAGCCAGATCGCCACGCTCAACCAGCAGATCCGCGCCGGCCTCGCCCAGGGGCAGAACGTCGGCACGCTGCAGGACCAGCGCGACCAGGCGGTCAACGATGTGGCCAAATATGTCAGCGTCAACACGTTCACCGACAGCAGCGGCGTGCTCAACGTCTACAGCGCCGACTACAAGCTGCTGGCCGGCAGCTATGCCGAGACGCTGACCCAGTCATCGCAATACACCGTGTTCAACGCCGCCGTGAACGCCGGCGGCAGCAACTACACGGTCGGTGACATCCTGAAGGACAGCAACGGCAACCAGTACAAGGTCGCGACCGTCAGCAGCGGCGCGATCACCAGCCTGACGGTGGTCAGCACCTCGCCCAGCGCCACGGCGCTGACCAACCCGGTGACGCTCAGCAATGTCAGCGTCACCAACGGCACGGCGACCGGCGGCACGGTCAACGTCAACCAGGCCGTGGCGCCGGCGATCAGCACCTCGCAGGGCAAGATCACGACCCTGGGCGGGACGATCGGCGCGCAGCAGCAGCTGATCCAGACGCAGTTCCCGAACTTCCTGGCCCAGCTCGACGAGCTGTCCCGCCAGATCACCCTGCAGTTCGGCACCGCGGTCGGGTCGACCGTGCCGAACACCTATAACACCGCCACCACCGACAGCACCCAGGGCATCGGCCAGATCGGCATCCAGCTGTTCACCGGCTCGGGCAATGCCTACCCGCCGCCGACCAGCGCCAACGGCATCCCGCCCTACTTCTCGGGCCAGATCCAGGTCAACAGCACCCTTGCCGGCAATCTGGCGGCGCTGCGCTCGACCGCGACCAGCCCCACCGCCAATGACGCCTCGGCCGCCACCGCCGCTGCCCAGTACCTGACCTCGGGCACGGCCAACTTCCTGCACATCGGCGGCTCGCCGCCCACCAGCCTGAAACTGACCGACGCCGCGGCGCAGGTCATCACCGGCAACGCCCAGGCGGCATCGCAGGCCAACACCCAGGCGCAGGCGCTGACGCCGTTCCAGACCCAGATCCAGCAGGCCATCGCCAGCCAGTCAGAGGTCAACATCGACACCGAGCTCAGCAAGCTGGTGGTGCTGCAGAACCTCTATGCCGCCAACGGCAAGGTCGTGGCGACGAGCCAGCAGATCCTTAATTCGCTGTTGAGCATCATCCAGTAGAATGCCGGATATGACAGGGGACCCCACGCCGTGACCGTCAATAGCCTGACCCAGACCCTGTTCCTGCAGAACCTGATCCGCACCCAGCAGCAGAGCCTGTCGACGCTGCAGCAGCAGATCGGCACCGGCAAGACCGCGACCACCTATTCCGGTCTGACCCCGGCCCAGGGCGGCCTATCGATCTCGCTGCGCGCCCAGATCGACCGGTTCACCGCCTATACCGCGACCAACGCGACGCTCAGCACCCGGCTGAGCGCAGCGGACGCGGCGCTGACCTCGTCCTACACGGCGGTCAGCAACCTGCGCCAGACGCTCTCCAGCATCGGCGTTATCACCACGGGAACCGCCGCCGCCTTCGCCGCCAACGCCGACGGCACCCTCAGCGAGTTGGTCGATCAGTTCAACACCAAGGTCAACGGCGTGCCGCTGTTCGCCGGCCAGTCCGGGAGCGCGCCGATCCAAAGCGCCTCGGCGATCGAGGCCGGGTTGCGGACGTCGATCAACGGCTCGATCCCGTTCGCCAACGTCGCCGCCGCCACGTCGGCGATCCAGACCTATTTCGGCACCAACGGCGCCAATCTCGGAACCTGGTCCACCGCCAGCCAGTCCAACGGTGCGGACCAGTTCCCCGCGGTGGCCCAATCCATCGCCGACGGACGCACCATCGGCGCCAGCCTGAGCGCAATCCCGCCAAGCACGGCAACCGCGGCGACCGCTGTCGCCGGCGGCACCGGCTACGCGGTCAACGATACGATCACGCTCACGCCCAAGACCGGCGGGCAGCCGGTGGTCCTCAAGGTGACCAGCGTCTCGAGCGGTGCCGTCACGGGCGTCAGCATCGTCAGCGGCGGCACTTATGTGCCGTCGACCGCCAACGCCGCCGCCGGCCTGTTCGCGCCCGCGGCGGGAACCAACTATCAGGCCTCGACCTCGGGCGGCGGCACCGGTGCGACGTTCACATTGACCACCTCGGCCGCCAGCCAGCCCTCGTCGATCCAGCAGACCATCCAGGCGGTCGCGGCGGTCGCGGTGTTCAAGCCGACCGACTTCGCCAACCAGAGCGACTACCAGAACTTCATCAACGAAGTCGTCACGCACAACCAGACCTCCAGCGGCAGCACCGTCGACACCAGCCTCGGCACCGCTCTCAACAACCTGTCGGCCTATGACGGCCAGGTCGGCATCCTGCAGAAGCAGGCCAGCGATCAGCAGACCGTGAACCAGTCGGTGCTGACCATCACCCAGACCAATTTGAATAGTGACGAGAACATCGATCCCGCGACGGCGATCACCAACCTGCAGAACCTGCAGAATCAATTGCAGGCGACCTACAAGGTGACGGCGACGTTGCGCGGGCTGAGCCTGGTGAATTATATTTAGCGCCATCCTCCGGTACGGTCCGTTCCAGAAGGGAGCGGGCCCGCTCGGATCAGGAGACCGGCCGTGAGCACCTTCATCACAATTGACCCCAGCCTGCTGCTGCTGGCGAGCAGCCCGTCGTCGTCGCTCGGCTCGGTCAACACCGGTTCGTCCTTGCTGGGCCTGGGCTCCAGCGGCCTGCCCTCGGTCACCCAGTATCAGATCGAGCAGCAGAAGAAGACCCAGCTGCAGCAGATGTCGGACAGCGCGCCTCTGGTGAAGCAGGCGATCGCCTACTATCAGGCCAACATCGGCAAGGTGAAGTCGGTCGATGAGCTGTTCAACAACTACCAGCTCAGCCAATTCGTCCTGAGTGCGGCCAACCTGTCCGACCAAGGCAATGCCGCCGCCCTGGTCAAGAAAGCGTTGACCGAGGACCCGTCGAACAAGAAATCTCTGGTCAACCAGCTTACCGATACCCGGTTCAAGCAGGCCAGCTCGCAGCTTAAGCTATATAATGGCCTCAGCTACCTGCAGAGCAGCGCCGGCATCGCGGCCGTGGTCGCCGCATACAAGTCCAATACCTTCACGACGAACCTGGCCGGCGACAATCCGGCTGTCGCCCAGGCCGTGGCGTTCAAGCAGATCGCGTCGACCGCCAAGAACGCCTTCGACGTGCTGGGCAGCAGCGTGATCCGCAGCGTCGTCCAGACCGCCTACAACATCCCGCAGCAGCTGGCGTTCCAGCCCGTCGACGACCAGGCCGCGCTGATCAATCGCACCTTCAACGTCGCCAACCTGCAGAATCCGAAATTTGTCGACAACCTGATCAACCAGTTCCTGGTCCAGTACGACATCCAGAATTCCGGCTTCAACAGCAACGCTCCGGCGGGGTTCAACTTCGGATCGGGCAGCAGCGTCGCCTGAGACGGCGGCACGGTAGGCCAGGCCGCCGCCGACTGTGGCGGCGGCTCACCTTGGCGGGGGCGGTGTTTTCCGCTAGCGTCAGCCGCGACGGGATCCTGGCGACGGCGGATAATGGCTCTCAAGATCAATTTGCGTGCGAACGAACGGATCGTGATCAACGGCGCGCTGCTGACGGCCCTGAAGCCGACCGCGCTGCTGATCACCAACCGGGTCTCGATGCTCCTGGAGCGCCAGATCATGCGCCCCGAATACGCGGTGACCCCGGCGCGCCGGATCTATTTCTCGATCCAGTGCGCCTATATGGCGGATGCCGACGAACGGCCGCGATTCCTGGAGTCGGTGGAGAGCTTCATTTCCGACTTCGAGCAGGCCACCACGGTGTCGCAGGTCCGCGACCTGCTGGCCGCCATGCGCCAGATGGTCGCCAGCGCCAATTTCTACGAGGCCCTGAAGCTGAGCCGGGATCTGATGGCCTATGAGGAGGCGGTGCTGACGCTGCCTACGGCCCAGCCGAACCCGGACGGCACGCCGGCCCCTGAATCCGAGCGCGCCGACGGCTAGTCCCGGCCCGCGCCACATGAAGAGTTCGCCGAGGGAATGTTGAATTTCGTCTTCATCGACCCGATCGACTGGGACTACGGCGTCGAGACTCCCTGGCAGCGGCCGATCGGCGGCTCGCAGTCGGCCCTGTGTTACCTGGCGGTGGAGCTGGCCAAGCGCGGCCACGGCGTCAGCCTGATCAACCGGACGACCCAGCCGGGCGTGCGGCTTGGCGTCACCCACGCCCCTCTGACGCACATCCCTGTCCCGGTCCTACAGGCCGCCGACATCTATATCGTCCTCAATGGCTGCTTCTTGGAAGCCTTCGAGCAGATCGACCGCCACTCGAAGCCGGGGACACCGCACATCCTGTGGACCCAGCATGCCCACGACCAGCCGGCGGTCCAGCTCCTGACCGATCCCGCCGTCCGCGACTTCTGGGACGGCTTCGTTCTGATCAGCCATTGGCAGCAGCAGTGCTACGAGCGCGCGTTCGGCGTCGATAAGCGCCGGGTGCAAATCCTGCACAACGCCGTCGCACCGCACTTCCAGGGCCTGTTCGACGGTCCGGTAGCGGCAGCCAAGGCCTGGCCGCCGGTGCTCTGCTATACGAGCACGCCCTATCGCGGCCTCGACCGCTTGCTGCTCGCCTTCCCCCAGATCCGCGCGGCGATACCCGGCACGCGCCTGCGCGTGTTCAGCAGCATGAAGGTCTATTTCAAGGGCGACGAAGAAGCCGACAAGGACGATCCGTGCCGCGACTTCTACGACCTGTGCCGCCGGATGGAGGGCGTCGACTATGTCGGCTCGGTGCCCCAGCCGGAGCTCGCCGATGCCTTGAGGCACGCGACGGCGCTGGCCTATCCCAACAGCTATGCCGAGACGTCCTGTATTGCCGTGATGGAGGCCATGGCTGCCGGCTGCGAGGTCGTGACCAGCGATCTCGGCGCGCTGCGCGAGACCTGTGCCGGCTTCGGCCATCTCGTGCCCGCGCTCGGCCATCCGGGGCTTCATGCCGACCAATTCGCGCGCCGCATGATCGAAGTGCTGACCGAGCACCGGCGCGACCAGGCCGCGACCGAGCAGCGGCTCGCCGCCCAGGTCGCCTACGCCAACACCGAAACCACCTGGGCTCACCGCGCCCGGCAATGGGAAGACTGGGTCAGCGCGTTCATCGCCCGCCGATGAGCCCGGCCCGCCGCGACATGGAACCGACATGAGTGGATCGCGCATCCTGCTGCTGCTTGGACAGGCCCGCCACCGGGTCGGGCTCCTGGACGAAGCGCGCAATTTTTATCAGCAGGTGCTCGACGCCGAGCCCGACAATGTCGAGGCCCTGCAGTTCGCTGGTTTGACCGACCTGGAGTCGGACCGGGTCGAGGACGCGCGGCGGCTGCTCGACCGCGCGGTGGCCCTGGCGCCCGGCAGCGACGAGGCTTTGTTCTATCGCGGGCTGGTATCCGAGCGCGAGGAAGCCTACGACGACGCGCTGCGCTGGTACGACCAGGCGCTGGCGATCAACCCCAGCCATCTGCGGGCCCTGCGCAAGAGCGCCACGCTTTACCAGATGCGCAGCGACTGGGTCGAAGCGATCAACGCCCTCAAGCGGGTGCTGCTCCTGGATCCGGACGACGAGGAGGCATCGATCCATCTCGGCGTCTGCTATCTCGGCAACAGCAACTACAATGCCGCGGCGAGCCAGCTGCGCCAGGTCATCGAACGCGATCCCAAGAACCTGAAGGCGCTGAACCTGCTGAGCCTGACCTGCTTCCGATCCCGCAACTACCAGGCCGCCAAGCAGGTCCTGCACCAGTCCCTCGAGATCGAGCCGGACGACGTCAATGCGCTGTTCTTCCTTGGCGCCTCGCAGGCGGCGCTCGGCGAGACCGGCCCGGCGATCGAGACCTTCACCCGCACGATCGAACTCCACCCCGACAGCGCCATTGCGTTCCGCGAGCGGGGCGCGGTCTACCGCGGCCTGCTGCGGCTGGAAGAGGCCTTGGCCGATTTCGAGAAGGCGGCGGAGCTCGACCCGAACTTCGCCACCGCGATCAACGACATCGGCCTGACGCTCTTGTCGCTGGGGCGGATCAACGAGGCGGTGGAGCGGTTCCAGAACCTGCTCAAGCAGGCCCGTGACCATATTCTGCCGCTGGTCTACAGCAATTTCCTGTTCGCGTCGCATTACGATGTCGATCGCGATGTCCAGACGATCAAGCGCGAGCATATCGGCTACGAGGAGATGACCCGCAGCTGCCTGGAGCGGCGCGGCGTCCTGCCGCGTCCGGCGGTGGCGACGCGCCACCGCGATCCCGACCGGCCGCTGCGCGTGGGATATGTCTCGGCCGATTTCGGCTTCCATCCGGTCGGCTATTTCGTGTCGTCGGTCATCGCGCGCCACGATCCCAAGCAGGTTCTGTCGGTGTGCTACTCCAACCGCGACGTCGAAGACCGCATGACCGACTGGATCAAGGCCAACAGCGGCATGTGGCGGCGCATCCACGACCAGGACGACGCCGATGTCCTGCGGCGGATCGAAGCCGACCAGATCGACATCTTGGTCGATCTGTCCGGCCACACCTCGGGCAACCGGCTGCCGCTGTTCCTGTGCAAGCCGGCGCCCGTCCAGGCGACCTGGGCTGCTTATGTCGGGACCACCGGGCTGTCGGCGATCGATTATCTGATCTCGGACCGCTTTCAGTCGCCGCCTGAGTTCGATGACGATTATGTCGAGGCCGTCGAACGGATGCCCGACGGCTATATCTGCTACGAGCCGCCGCCCTTCGCGCCGGCCGTCGGGCCGCTGCCGGCCGCCGCCGCCGGGCGGATCACCTTCGGGTCGTTCAACAATCCGTCGAAGGTCAACGACGCCGTGATCGCGGTATGGGCCCGGATCCTGGAGCAGGTTCCGGACTCGCGGCTGGTCCTGCGCTACCGATGGTTTACCGCCCCCCACAACCGGGTCCGGATTCTCGGCGCCTTCGAACGGGCAGGCATCGAGGCCGAGCGCATCGAACTCGCCGAAGGCGGCGACACGGCGCGCATGCTGGCCGGCTACGGCGATGTCGACATCGGGCTCGACACCTTTCCTTATTCCGGCGGCCTGACCACGTGCGAAGCATTGTGGATGGGGGTCCCCGTGGTCACCGTGCCCGGCCGCCGCTTCGAGGGCCGCCATTCCCTCAGCCACCTGACGAATGCCGGTTTCCCGGAGTGGGTCGCCGCCGACGCCGACGACTACATCCAGATCGCGCTCGACCTGGCGCGTGACCGCGAGCGGCTGGCCCATCTGCGGCTCAGCATGCGCAGTCGCCTGGCCATATCGCGGCTGTGCGAGAGCCCACGGTTCGCGCAGAACCTGGACCGGGCCTTCCGACGGATGTGGCAGAGCTGGTGCTCTAGGAGCGTGTCTCCGTAACGGCGAGAGCAGCGACGCCGGCCGGTATGGCCGTAGGCCAGGAAGTTGGCGAAGCGCGATGCGGCGCATCGCGGGAAGATTGGTCAAAAACCAATCTTCGGACGGTGGAACCGCTCGGCCAAAAGGCCGAGACGGAGGACTGACGCAGCCCACGGCCCTACCGGCCGCGGCCCGAAGGGCTGAAGCGCGCGCGGCCGCTAGCCGGATAGCTTGCGTTTTCCCGGCATTTATGACAGCTTGGCCCCGTGAAATCGAAAATGATTTCATAGGGGTTCAAAATGTCCGGTATCGACACCAACAACAACGCGCTCATCGCGCTGCAGAACCTGACGGCGACGCAGAACGCCCTGGTGGTCTCGCAACGGCCCGTCGGTACCGGCTGCCAGATCTCGAGCGCGCTCGACAATGGCGCAATCTTCGCCGTTGCCCAGACCATCCGGATTGATCTCCGACAGCTTCACCGCGGGCCTGGGCGCCCTGGTCGACGCCGACCTCAGCCGCGCAGCCGCCAATCTGCAGCCCCTGCAGATCAGGCAGCAGCTGGGATCCCAGGCGCTCTCCATCGCCAACCCGCCCCCCAGATCCTGCTGTCCCTGTTCCGCTAGGCACGGCAGGTCCGACCGCCCATGGACCAAAATGGCCATTTCGTGGGCACCAGCAGCACTCACCAAATCGACCATCCGCTGTAAAAATCCAGCGAATCCAGGAGATAAAACATGTCGAGCATCAATACCAACAACAACGCGCTCATCGCGCTGCAGAACCTGACGGCGACGCAGAACGCCCTGGCGGTCTCGCAGCGGCGCGTCAGCACCGGCTACCAGGTGTCGAGCGCGCTCGACAATGGCGCGATCTTCGCCGTTGCCCAGAGCATCCGGACCGACATCGCGGGCTTGGCCGGCGTCAACCAGCAGCTGC
>CAZEFK010000133.1:0-20705 GCA_964511405.1 uncultured Comamonadaceae bacterium
GGGCCAGCTCGGCCCGCGCGACGGCGGTCATCGCGTATAGGCCGCCGGCTGCGGCACCGGCCGGTCGTCGATCGAACGTGCCACTTGCGGGCCGGGGGTGGCCTTGCCCGGGCTGCGCACATCAACCGCAACCTCGACCGACAGGCCCGGGCGCAGCACCGGCGCCCGGGCGTCGGTACCCTGGGAGTCAGGATCAAGCGCCACGCGCACCGGCACCCGCTGCACTACCTTGGTGAAGTTGCCGGTGGCGTTCTCGGGCGGCAGCAGGCTGAACTCCGAGCCCGAGGCTGGCGCGAAGCTGTCGATGTGGCCCTTCAGGGTCATGCCCGGCAGCGCGTCCACGGTCACCGTCACCGGCTGGCCCGGCTTCATGCCGCGGATCTGCGTCTCCTTGAAGTTGGCCACGATGTAGACATCGGCGACCGGCACCACGCTCAGGATCTGGGTGCCGGGGCGCAAATACTGGCCGACTTGCACGGCCTTGTTGCCGACCACGCCGTCGATCGGCGCCCGGATGACCGTGTTGTCCAGGTCCAGGGTGGCCGCGTCCAGGTCGGCCTCGGCCTGGGCCAGCTTGGTCGCGTCCAGGGCCTTGCCGGCTTGGATCACGGTCAGCTGCTCGCGCTCGGTATTGAGCGCCGCCTGGGCGCGCGCCAGGGTCGAGGTCGCCTTGCGCCAGTCGGCCTCGGCGGTCTCCAGCTTCTGCTGGGGCGTGTAGGCGTCGCGCACCAGGCTGCGCTGGCGCGCCAGGTCCAGCTTGGTGCGCTCGACCTCGGCCTGGGCGTTGTCGATCGTCGCCTGGGCCTGGGCGATCATGGTCTGCTGCAGGGCGAAATGGGCATCGTCGCTGGCGATCGCCGCCTTCTGGCTCGCGACCTGCGCGCGCGCCGCGGCGACGCGCGCGGCATAGTCGCGGTCGTCGATCTTGACCAGCACGTCGCCGGCATGGACCACCCGGTTGTCCTCGACCGCCACGGCCTGGACGTAGCCGGCCAGCTTCGGGCTGATCACCGCGATGTCCGCCTTCACATAGGCGTTGTCGGTGGACTGGATGAACCGGCCCTCGGTGAACCAGTACCAGGCGCCGCCGCCGGCGGCCGCCAGCAGCGCGAGCCCGACGCCCGCGAACACCACACGCTTCATCGAAGGGGTCCTATGGCTAGGAAGGCTGACCTGAGAAAAACTGAACCGTTCAGTTCAGAGGCCTTGCGCGACAATGCGCCCGGTGGCACAGTCCGTCAAGCCTGAACTGAACCGTTCAGTTCAAACTTGCCGAAGGAAAATGCGCGGGTGGTGATGGAGCGACGGACCGCGGACGGCGGATCCCAGGACAGTGGCGAGCCCCGCGACACGGCCAAGCGGCGGGCCATCACGGCGGCCGCCCGGGCGCTGTTCCTGTCGGCCGGCTACGGCGCCGTCAGCATGGACCAGATCGCCCGCGCCGCCGAGGTCAGCAAGGCCACGCTCTACGCCCATTTCGAATCCAAGGACGCGCTGTTCGCGGCGATCATCCAGGAGCGCTGCGCGGCCATGGTCGCCCTGACCGAGGCGCCCCCCGACGACGCCGACCCGGTCCAGGTCATCACCGGCCTCGCCAAGCAGCTGGCCCTGCACATGGCCTCGCCCGAAAGCATCGCGCTGCACCGGGTCATCATCACCGAGCGCGGCCGCTTCCCCGAGATCGGCCGGATCTGGTACGAGCGCGGCGTGACCCATGTGCTGGGGATCTTCGCCGACACGCTCCGGCGGCTCGACGCCGCCGGCCGGCTGCCGGTGCCGGATCCGGCGCAGTCGGCCGAGTACCTGGCGGCGCTGGTCAAGACCTCGTGGTTCATCCGGATGATGATCGGCCAGACCGACCCCGCCGACCTCGAGGCCGAGATCGACGCCGCGATCCGCCGCTCGGTCGCCTTCTTCGTCGCCGCCCATCGCGGCGGTGCAGGCTGACCCGCCGCCCGCGGGGGGCGACAGCCGCCGGCGGGCCGCCTACATTAGGGTCGAGACGACGGGATCCCCAACCGCCCTGTCGTCATTCCCGCGAAAGCGGGAATGACGACAGGGGTGGCGCGGTGGCGTTCCGTCACGAGACAATGGCAGGTGAGCGTCATCCCGTGCCTCCCGTGATCGATCCCTTCGGCCGCGCCATCACCTATCTGCGGGTGTCGGTCACCGACCGCTGCGATTTCCGCTGCGTCTATTGCATGGCCGAGGACATGACCTTCCTGCCCAAGGCCGAGCTGCTCAGCCTGGAGGAGCTGGACCGGCTGTGCAGCACCTTCGTGCGCCTGGGCGTGCGCAAGCTCCGGCTGACCGGCGGCGAGCCCCTGTTCCGGAGCAACATCCTGCACCTCATCGAGAGGCTGTGTCGGCATCTGGGGTCGGGGGCGCTCGACGAGCTGACGCTGACCACCAATGGCAGCCAGCTCGAGCGCCACGCCGCGGCGCTGGCCGCCGCCGGAGTGCGCCGGATCAATGTCTCGCTCGACACCCTCGACGAGGCCAAGTTCGCGGCGATCACGCGCTGGGGCCGGCTGCCCCCGGTGCTGGCCGGGATCGAGGCCGCCCGCGCCGCCGGCCTGCACGTCAAGATCAACACGGTGGCGCTGCAGGGCGTCAATGACGACGAGTTTGACCACCTGATCGGCTGGTGCGGCGCCCGCGGCTTCGACCTGACCCTGATCGAGGTCATGCCCATGGGCGAGATCGGCGCCCTCCGGGCCGACCAGTACGTGCCCCTGAGCCGCGTCCGCGCCGGCCTGGAGCGCCGCTGGACGCTCGCCGACCTGCCCGACCGCACCGGCGGCCCGGCGCGCTATGTCCGCGTGGCCGAGACCGGCGGGCGCCTGGGCTTCATCACGCCGCTCACCCATAATTTCTGCGAAAGCTGCAACCGGGTGCGGGTCACCTGTACCGGCACGCTCTATATGTGCCTCGGCCAGGAGGATGCCGCCGACCTGCGCACCCCCTTGCGCGCGAGCGCCGACGACGCGGCCCTGGAGGCCGCGATCCGCGCCGCCGTGGCGCGCAAGCCCAAGGGCCACGACTTCGTGATCGACCGCCGGCGCACCGCCCCCGCGGTCGGCCGCCACATGAGCGTGACAGGCGGCTGATGCCGCCCGCTCCGGCCCGGCGGCCCGCGCCGCCGCTCGACCGGCCGCTCAAGATCGCCTTCGCGGCCAGCGACACCGACCTCGCCATGGCGGCAGCCGAGCGGCTGCGCCAGCTTTACGGCAATTGCGGCGTGCCGGAGTCGGACATCATCGTGGCCCTGGGCGGCGACGGCTTCCTGTTGAAGACGCTGCACACCACCCTGCCCTGGCGCAAGCCGATCTTCGGCATGAACCGCGGCAGCGTCGGCTTCCTGCTCAACGACTTCCGCGAAGAGGACCTGGCCGAGCGGCTGGCGCGCGCCGCACCGGTCACGCTGCATCCCCTGCGCATGGAGGCGGTCACCCTCGACGGCCGGCGCACCCACGCGCTGGCGATCAATGAGGTGTCGCTGCTGCGCGAGACCTCGCAGTCGGCCAAGGTCCGCATCCGGGTCGACGGCATCGTGCGGCTGGAGGAGCTGATGTGCGACGGCGTGCTGGTGGCCACGCCGGCCGGCAGCACCGCCTACAACCTGTCGGCCCATGGCCCGATCGTGCCGCTCGGCGCCGACATCCTGGCGCTGACCCCGATCAGCGCCTTCCGGCCGCGGCGCTGGCGCGGCGCCCTGCTGCCGGCCTCCGCTCAGGTCGAGTTCGACATCCTGGAGAGCGCCAAGCGCCCGGTCAGCGCCGTCGCCGACGCCCTGGAGGTGCGCGACGTCGCCGCGGTCCGCGTCCAGGAGGACCGCGGCACCGTCCTCACCTTGCTGTTCGATCCCGACCGCCCGCTCGACGAGCGGATCCTGAAGGAGCAGTTCCAGCCCTAAGCAGGCTCTGTTGAGCCTGCTTACACTTCAAGTTCAAGCGGCATTGATTTTCCTCGTTCCGAGGAAAATCAATCGTGGCTTTAGCCACGCAAGGCTGCTTAGCGCAGCGCGGCGCTAGGGTTTGGGCTGCACCAAGGGATTGCCGCCCGGCGTGCCGGGGGGCGGAACCACGGGCATCGCGCCGACCGGCGGCGCCGGCTTGGCCATGCCCGGATCGATGGCCGCCGGCGGCTGGATGACGCCGTTGGAGCGCGACAGCTCCGACCCCAACGGCTCGCGACCACTGGTGCCGCTGCCGCCCTCCGGCCCGGGCGACGCCTTCCGGCTGCTGGGCGGCGGGGTCGGGCTGGTGTCGGAGGGCGGAGCCTGGGCGGCGGCAGTGCCGGCCAGCAGCAGGCCGGCGAGAATGCCGGCGCAGAGCCTGAAGCGCGTCATGCGCGGTCTCCCGACGGGTTGATCCTGCCGACTCAACCGGACGGCAGCGGCGGCGGTTCCGCTATGCGGCGCTGCGGCCGGGGCGATGGGCGATCTCGGCGTTCACCTCGGCGCCCAGCAGCACGATATAGGCGCTGAGATAGAACCACATCAGCAGCACGACCACCGCGCCCAGCGAGCCATAGGTCTTGTCGTAGGACGCGAATTGCCGGACATAGGCCGAGAAGCCCAGCGACATCGCGACCCATAGCACGGTCGCGCCCAAGGCCCCCCACAGCACGCAACGCCACTGCGACTCGGCGCGCGGCGGGCCGAAGCGGTAGAGTGCCGCCATCCCGGCCATCACCAGGGCCCCGAGCAGCGGCCAGCGCAACAGCGCCAGCCAGTCGCGCAGCGCCGCCGGCATCGGCAGCAGGTCGATCACCGCCGGCAGCACCGCCACCAGCACCAGGGCCGCGATGATGAACAGGATCGCGCCCAGAGTGAAGGCGAAGGCGATCAGGTTGAACAGCACGACGCTGCGCGTCTCGGGCGTGCGGTAGGCGACGGTGACCGCGGACAGCAGGGCGGTCGCGCCATTGTGGGCGCTCCACAGGGTGAACAGGAAGCTGAGGGCCGCCGTCGCGCTCAGGCCGCCCGAGGGCGCCCCGACCAGGCGCCCAAGCTCGTCCGCCAGGATCGCGTTGGCCTCGGGCGGCAACACCACGCGCGACAGGTCGACCAGGCTTTCGACCGACGCCCGGTCCGCCGCCAGACCATAGACCGAGACCAGGGTCGCGAGCGCCGGAAACAGGGCCAGCAGCATGTAGAACGCCGCACCGGCGGCGATCATGCCCAGATTGTCGGCGCCGATGCTCTGCCACAGCCGGCCCGCCGTGGCGCGCCAGCCGGCCTCGGCTTGAGGCGGTCGGGTACGGTCCTCGGCCAGCGGCGCCGACATCAGGTCCCTCGGCAATCTCCGGCGCGGGGCCGGATGCCGGAATCACGCCACGCCGCCGCCCTCGGTTCCCTTCACACCCTCTCAGGCCAGATCGACGACCTCGATCCAGTTCGGCGCGTCGCCCATGGGATGGTGGCCCACGGCGTCGAGCCGGCCGTCGGCGCCGATGGCATAGACGGTCAGCCGGTTCGAGCGCAGCCCGGCCGCCAGCAGGAACCGGCCGCGCGGATCGATCGTGAAGCCGCGCGGCTCGAGTTCCGTCGAATAGCGCCCGATCGCGGTCAGCGTGCCCGTCGCCGGATCGACGGCGAAGGCCGCCAGGGTGCTGGTGGTGCGTTCGCTGGCATAGAGGAAACGGCCGTCCGGGGTGATGTGCAGGTCGGCCGCAGCCGGCTTCTCGGCGAAGCCGGGCGGCAGCTGCGACAACACCTGCAGCGCGTCGAGCGCGCCGGTGGCAGGGTCGAGGCGGTAGGCGCCGACCGTGCCGTCCAGCTCGCTGACCAGATAGGCGAAAGCGCCCTGGGGATGGAATAGCAGGTGCCGCGGCCCGGCGCCCGATGCGGTGCGCAGCACGGCCACCGGCTCGCCCAGCCGGCCGGTGGCGGGGTCGAAGGCCGCGGCCGTCACGACGTCGCCGCCCAGGCTGGTGGCGTAGACCCGCTGCCCGTCGGGGCCGGGCAGCACGCAATGGGCCTTGGGCTCGGTGCCGATCACCTGCAGGGCGGCGCCCAGGCGGCCGTCCTCGGCGATCGGGTTCACCGCCAGCTTCGATCCGGCATAGGAGGCGCTGAACAGATAGCGGCCGCCATTGTCGATCGACAGGTAGCACATGCTGTCGGCGAGGTAGGTCGAGGACCGCCGCGCCAGCCGCCCGCTGGCGGGGTCGATGGCGAAGGTGACGGCCGGGAACGGCGCAATGCGCAGGGCGGCGATCAGGAAGCGGCGATCGGGGGTCACCGCCAGGGGCAGGCTGCTGGGCGACGGCCCCTCGGAGCCGCCGACCGGCACTGTCTCGAGCGCCGTCAGGCGGCCGCTGTCGCGATCCATGGCCAGGACATGGATGTCCTTCGATCCGGCATTGGAGACATAGACAGCGGTCAGTAGCGGCATTCAGGTCCTCGATCGCAAGGGGGGTCCGGCCCAGCCGCGGCGGCGGCGCCCCGGCATAGCGCCGGGCGCCGCCGGTGACAATGGCGGTGCGCAGGCTGCCCGCTTTTGCCTCAGGCCCGAGACAAAATCGTGATGCTGTCGAGCAACCGACGGCCCCTCGGCTGTGCGCAGCATCACATAGCAGAGCCGGCGCATTTCAAATCAAGACAAGTGCCCGTGACAATTTTCAGGCCGATCGACGCCTGGTATTCGAGCGGCCCGCATCGATGCCTGACATGGACGATTTGTAAGGGTCTTTTGCCTTGCGTGGGCGTTCAAGGGAGACGACGTTCTCGACATCGGTTTTTCGAGGAGTGAGGTCCATGCAGCTCCACAGCAAGCTCTTGATGGCCATGGGGCTGGCCGCCCTGATGGCCGGTGCGGTGGCCGGGCCGGCGCGGGCCGACGACGACGACCATTGGCACCACGGCTGGCATGAGCGCGAATGGCACGGGTGGCATGGCTGGCATCGACCGGGTGTGGTGATCTATGGCGGGCCGCGCTACGTCTACGCCCCGCCGCCCCCGGTGATCTACGAGGCGCCGCCGCCGGTCGTCTACGAAGCGCCGCCGCCAGTGTACTATGCGCCGCCCCCGAGCGCCGCGCTCAACGTGGTGGTGCCGTTGCACTTCCACTGACCGCCGAAGCCCGGCTCGATGGCGGCTCGCATCGCCATTGAGCCGAAGCCGACGGATGGCCGCCTTCGACAGCCGTCAGGCCGCGATCTCGCGCACCAGATAGCGCACGGATTTTCCGGCCGCGGCCAGCGCCGCCGTGCCGACCTCGGCAAATCCCAGCGCTGCGTGAAACGCGTCGGAGCCGGGATTGGGCGGCTCGCTGTTGACTTCGCACCCGACCGTCGTGTGACCGGACGCCCGCGCCTCTTGGAACAGCTCCGCATAGAGCCGCCGCGCCACGCCGCGCCCACGGGCATCGGGTGCCACGACGATCCGGTCGACATAGACGAAGCGCGGATAGCGCGCGCGGAACCACAGGAAGTTCGGACTGTCGTAAGCCGCGTCCTGGTCGAAGGCGAGGGCGAAGCCGTCCAACGCGCCGATGCGGCGGGCATAGAAGGCCTGTCCCAGAAGCGCGCCGAGCCGATCGGCGTCGAGCCACGACAATTCGACGGCATGGGCGTTGTTCAGCGCGAGAACGGCGGCCCGATCGTCGATCGAGATCGCGCAAGGCGCATGCGCATGGTCGTGCCGCATCACGGCACCGCCGTCCGCAGCTCGTCCAGCCAGGCGGTGGCCACGGCATCGCTGGGGGCGCGCCAGTCGCCGCGCGGCGACAGCGAGCCGCCGGAGCCGACCTTGGGGCCGTTGGGCAGGGCCGAGCGCTTGAACTGGCTGAACTGGAAGAAGCGGAACAGGAAGCGCTGCAGCCCGTGCTTGATGGCGGCGCGGTCATAGGCGATGCGGCGGTCCGCGGGCACGGTGTCGGGCCACAGGCCGCGCGCCGGGTCGCCCCACGCGGCCTCGGCCAGGAACACGACCTTGCTCGGCCGGAACCCGAAGCGGCTGACATGGTAGAGGAAGAAATCGTTGAGGGCGTAATCCCCGATTTCGCCCTCGGCGGTCTGGGCCATGCCGCCGTCCGCCACCGGCACCAGCTCGGGCGAGATCGGCGTATCGGCGATCGCCCGCAGCACCGGCCCGGCATCCGGCTCGCCCAGATGGTCGGCGCCCCAGCGCACCAGGTGCTGGATCAGGGTCTTCGGCACCGATGCGTTGACGTTGTAGTGGGACATCTGGTCGCCGACGCCGTAGGTCGAGTAGCCGAGCGCGATCTCGGACAGGTCGCCGGTGCCGACGACCAGGCCGCCATGGCGGTTGGCCAGGCGGAACAGGTGCGAGCTGCGCTCGCCTGCCTGCACGTTCTCGAAGGCAGTGTCGTAGACCGCCGCCCCGTCGGCGGCCGGGTGGCCGATGTCGCGCAGCATCTGCTGCGCCGACGGCCGGATGTCGATCTCGCCGGCGGTCACGCCCAGCGCCGCCATCAGCCGGTGGGCGCTGTCACGCGTGCGGCTGCCGGTGGCGAAGCCGGGCAGCGAATAGGCCAGCACATTGCTGCGCGGCAGGCCCAGGCGGTCCATGGCCTTGACCGTGACGATCAGCGCCTGCGCCGAGTCGAGCCCGCCCGAGACGCCGATCACCGGGCGGGTGATCCGGGTCGCCTGCAGCCGCTTGGCCAGGCCCTGGACCTGGATGTCGTAGACCTCGTGGCAGCGCTCGTCGCGGCGCGCGGGGTCGGCGGGCACATAGGGGAACCGCGGCACCGTGCGCGTGAGCGGCACAGCCGGCGCCGGCGGCACCCAGGCCACCGGGATGCGCCGCAGCGCCGCCAGGCGGTCGCGATGCGCGCGGGCACAGTCGGTGAAGCTGGTCAGACGGGTACGCTCCAGGCGCAGCCGCTCGAGGTCGATGTCGGCGGTCACCAGCTGCGGCGGCTCGGCGAAGCGCCGGCTCTCGGCCAGGCAGTCGCCGTTCTCGTAGATCATGGCGTGGCCGTCCCAGGCCAGGTCGGTGGTCGACTCGCCGAACCCGGCGCCGCAATAGACGTAGGCCGCGACGCATTTGGCCGACTGGGCGGCGCACAGCAGGCGCCGGAAGTCGGCCTTGCCGATCGTGACGTTGCTGGCCGACAGGTTGGCCAGCACCGTCGCCCCGCCCAAGGCGGCGTAGGTGCTGGGCGGGATCGGCGTCCACACGTCCTCGCAGATCTCGGCATGAAGCGCGAAGCCCTGGGGGCCGCCGACCTCGAAGACCAGGTCGGTGCCGAACGGCACCTCGGCGCCGGCCAGCCGGATCGTCCCGGCCAACGCGTCCGCGGCTGCCACGAATTGGCGCTTTTCGTAGAACTCGCGATAGTTCGGCAGGTAGGTCTTGGGCACGGCGCCCAGCACCCGCCCCTGCCCGATGACCACGGCGCAGTTGAACAGCTTGGCCTCGTGGCGCAGCGGCGCGCCGACCAGGATCACGGGTGAGAGGGTCGCGCTGGCGGCGGCCAGGCGCTCGATCCCGGCTTCGACGGCATCCAGCAGGGCGTCCTGGAAGAACAGGTCGTCGCTGCTGTAGCCGGCCAGCCCCAGCTCCGGGAACACGACCAGCGCCGCGTGCCGTTCGGCGGCCGCTTCCGCCAGCGCCAAGGTCGCGGCGGTGTTGGCAGCCGGATCCGCGACGGTCACCGCCGGCGTGGCCGTCGCCACCCGGATCAGGCCGTGGCGATACAAGGAGGCGAAGGGGGGCGCCATCGGCGGCTCCGCAAAAAACCGGCGTCCGCTGGGACTTAGAGCCGGCGCCCGGGCAGCGCAAGCCCTCCAGGGGTGCCCCGGGGGTGCGCTGCCGACATACGTCAACGCGCCAATGATTTTTGTTAGACTGCCGGCCGGACCATCCAAGGCGCTCCCGCATGTCCCAGACCGCCGTCTCCCCCCTGCTGCTGGCCGCGCGCCGGCTGACCCAGGACGGGGTGGATCTGGTCCGCGCCGGGCAGCTGACCCACGGCCTGGACGCCTTGCGCGAGGCCGCGACCCTGCTGCCGGCGGAGCCTGCCGTGCACAGCAACCTGGCCGTGGCGCTGGAGCGAGCGGGTGCCGCCGCGGATGCCTTCGCCAGCTGGTACCAGGCGCTGCTGCGCGCGCCGGAGCGCAGCGCCGCCTATCGCGCGCTGGCCGCCCACCTGGCTCGGGCCGGGCAGGCCGAGGCGGCCGCGCTCGCCGAACGGGCCGCCGACACCGTCGCGGCGTCGTCGGTCATGCATCCCGATGCCGTCGAGGCGATCGAGACACTGCGCCGAGCGGTCGCACCGCACGACATCGAGCTGCTGACCCGCCTGGGCGGCCATGCCTTGGATCACGGCGCGGAAGCCGCGGCCGTCGGCTATTTCCGGCAGGCCTGCGCCCTGCAGCCCGACACCCCCGGCCTGCGGGCCAACCTGCTGTTGGCGTACCGCCGCGCCGGGCTGCGCGCCGAAGCCATGGCCTTGGCCGAGGCCATGCTGGCGTCGCATCCGGAGCAACCGGCCGCGCGGTTCCACAAGGGCCAGATGCTGCTGGAAACCGGGGACTATGCCGCGGCCTGGCCCTATTTCGACGCCCATTGGGCCCAGGACCGGGCTTTCTCGGGCACGCCCGATTGGGTTCGCCGCGACCGGCTCTGGGACGGCCGCCCGCCCGCCGACCAGGTCGTCGGCCTGTGGCCCGGCGGCGGTCATGGCGACGCCCTGCAGTTCGTGCGCTATGTCCCGCTGCTCGCCGAGCGCGGCATCAGTGCGGTCCTGGCCGTGCAGCCGGCGCTGGTGCGGCTGTTCCGGCAGAGCGGCTTCGGCGACGTCCGCGACATCACCGAGCCGGCCGATTTCCCGCTCTGCTGCCCGCTGGTGCGCCTGCCCGCCCTGTTCGGCACGACCCTGGCGACGATCCCGGCCGCGCCCTATCTGCGTGCCGACGCGGCGGCGGTGGCGGCGTGGCGCGATCGCCTGTCCGGCCCGGAGCCGCGGGTGGGATTGGTCTGGGCCGGTGCCGCCGGAACCGACTATGACGCGCGGCGGTCGCTGCCGCTGACGGCGCTGGAGCCACTGCTGCGCGTTGGCGGCGTGCGCTTCGTCTCGCTCCAGGTCGGAGCCGCCGTCGCCGACCCGCGCCTGCTGGATATCGCGCCCGACCTGTCGGACTTCGCTGATACGGCGGCGGCGATCGCCGCCTTGGACCTGGTGATCGCCGTCGACACTGCCGTGGCGCACCTGGCCGGCGGCCTCGGCCGGCCGACTTGGCTGCTCAACCGCTTCGACAGTTGTTGGCGATGGCTGGCCGGCCGCGCCGACAGCCCCTGGTATCCGAGCCTGCGCATTTTCCAGCAGGCAGCACCCGGCGATTGGGCCGGCGTCGTCGACGCCGCCGCAGCGGCGCTGTCGAGCTGGGCGGCGGCGCGGCGTCCGGAGTGCGTCGCATGACCGCCGAGGCCCTGGCCCGCCGGCTCCATGCCGGCCAGGTCGACAAGCTGGGAGAGCCCTATGTCGGCCACTTGGCGCGGGTGGTCGCGATCCTACGCCGGCGCTGGCCCGATGCCAGCGCCGCGGAGGTCGAGGCCGCCTGGCTGCATGACGCGATCGAGGACACCGGCGCCAACGCCGCCGACCTGCTGGCCGCCGGCATCTCGCCCGCGGCCGTGGCGATCGTCGAGCGGCTGACCCGGCCGCCTGGTTCGGACTATCTCGATTGGATCCGCGACTTGGCGGCGGCCGGCGACCGGTCGGTGCTGCGGGTCAAGCTGGCCGACAACGAGGACAACCGGGATCCCGGCCGGGTCGCCCGGCTGCCCGGCGGCGCGGCCGGGGTCGCGACCCGCTACGGCCCGGCGCGCGACATCCTCGAAGCCGCCCTGAACCGCGATGACCTCTGACGTCGAAACCGTGATCGAGACCGAGTTCGTGCCGCTGCCGACTTAGCCCGCGCCGCGCAGCAGCTGCTCGACCGCACGGGTCAGGAGCGGTGCGGCGGCGCCCTCGATGCCCAGCGCCTCACTCGCCGCTTCGTGCCGAAGCGGCGGCAGGGCGAGCCCGCCGATCATCCCCTCGCGCTGGTACAAGGCCGCGAATTCGGCCCACAGTGCCGGGTTGGCGGCCAGCGGCCCCGACACCAGGACGCGCTCCGGAAACAGCAGCCGGCAGACATTGGCCAGGGCGCGCGCCACCAGCCCCGCGGCCTCGGCCATCGCCGGCAGGGCGACGAGGTTGCGGTCGGCGACCTGGCTGGCCAGCACCGCCTCGTCCTCGACCAGATCCGGCCACTGCGCGCGCAGCCCCGGCAGCAGCGCCCACAGCGCGGCGCCGGTCTCCAGGCAGCCGGTGTTGCCGCAGCCGCAGGGCCGGCCCGCCAAGGCGCCGAAGCGCCAGTGGCCGACCTCGCCGAACGGCCCGCCGGCGCCATTGACGGTCTGCCCGTCGACCGCATAGGCGAGGCCGATGCCCCAGCCCCAGTGCAGCAGCACCGTGCCGCCCCGCCGGTCCGGCACCGCCGCCAGCCGCGCCTGCAGTTCGGCCTCCAGGTGCCGGACCACCAGCACCGGCGGGGCGACGGCGTGCAGGACCGCGGCAATGTCCAGGCCGCCGATGCGCGGCCAGCGCGACGAGGCGAGCCAGCGGCCACGGCGCAGATCGACCACGCCGGAGACCGCCGCGCTGGTGCCGGCATAGGCCATGCCCGGCCGCAGGCCGGCCTGCAGCCGCGTCGCGAGGTCGGCGAGCGCGGCGGCCATGGCCTGGTTGTCGGCGTCGGACGGCACCGGCACGGCCTGCCGCAGCAGCACGCGGCCGGCCAGGTCGACCAGCACCCCGACCACCGTGCGGCTGGCCAGATGGAGCACGCCGACGCCCAGCCGGTCCGGATTGAGCCGCAGCGTCGCCGCCGGGCGACCGCGGCCGTTGCGGCCGCCCGAGCCCGCCACCAGCAGTCCACGGGCCAGCAACTCGCCGACCAGGTGCGACACCGTCGTCGAGCGCAGGCCCAGCCGGTCGGCGAGCTGGGTCCGGGCGCAGGCGGTCCCGTCCTGGACCGCCATCAGCACGCGGGCGCCGTCCCGTTCGGCAGGATCCGCAAAGCGGGTGTCGTCCAGCCGGATCAGCATGCGGGCAAAGCCTTGGTCTTTTTTGAACGCGAGCGTTCAAAATTAGATTGCCACGGCACGAGGATCGGGGTCTCCTATGATTACGGTCGATAGAGGCCGGTCATAACGCAAACAGGGCGACGGCGGCGATGCGGAGCACGGGCCTTGCCGACCTCCAGGTCAACGGCTTCGCCGGCGTCGACTTCAATGCCGGCGACGCTGGCGGCCTCGATGCCGAGCGCCTGGACGGGGCCCTGGCCGCGATGCTGGCCACCGGCGTCACCTGCTGCCTGCCGACGGTCATCACCGCGCCGGCGCCGGTCCTGGCCGAGCGGCTGCGCGTCCTGGACGCCGCCGTGGCCGGCAGCCGGCTCGGCCCGCTGATGTGCCCCGGCTACCATTTGGAGGGCCCGTTCCTGAACCCGGGCGCCGGTTATGCCGGCTGCCATCCGCCCGAGGCGATGATCGCGCCCGATGTTGGGCTGCTGCGGGCGCTGGAAGCGCCCCTCGCCCGGCCCATCCTGCTGCTGACGCTGGCGCCCGAGCTGCCCGGCGCCCTGGCCTGCATCCGCGCCGCGCAGGCGGCCGGCAAGCTGGTCGCGATCGGCCACAGCGCCGTCACCTTCGAGCAGGTGGCCGACGCCGCGGCGGCCGGAGCGACCCTGTCGACCCATCTCGGCAACGGCCTGCCGAAGACCTTGCCCAAGCTCGCCAACCCGGTGTTCGCACAGCTGGCCGAGGACCGGCTCGCCGCCGGCGTCATCGCCGACGGCATCCACCTGCCGCCGCCGGCGCTGAAGGTGCTGCTGCGCGCCAAGGGACCGGGCCGGACGTTCCTGGTCACCGACGCCACGGCCGCCGCCGCCGCGCCGCCCGGCCTGTATCCCTTCGCCGGCATGACCGTCGAGCGCAGTGCCGACGGCACCGTGCGGGTGCCCGGCGGGGGCGGCCTGGCCGGCTCGTCGCTGTGCCTCGACCAAGGCGTGCGCAATCTGTGCGCCTGGGGCCTGGCGACGCCGACTGAAGCGCTGGCCATGGCCGACGCCGTGCCGCGCACGCTGCTCGCCCCGGCGCTGGCCGCCCACGGCATCACCTTGCCCCCGAGCGACGTCGACTGGATGCCGGCCCTGCGCCCCCGGCATCTCCGCCTCGGCGACCTGGCGTGGCGCTTTCCACACGAACAGGAGACTGGCCAAGATGCATGACGATTCTCCCCTGCATCGGTCGCTGCCGCGCCGGGCCGTGGTCGGCGGCCTCGCCGCCTCGGCAGTCGCGGGCGTGCTGCCGGCGCGGGCCGCCTTGCCAGCGCTGCCGGCGAGCCCGGCGGCGATCACCGTCATCGACGTCGCCGGCGCGCTGGCACTGCATCAGCGCGCCTTCGAGGACTACCGGACGGCCAATCCGAAGCTGGTCTCGCGGATCACCTTCGTGAAGGCGCCGGCGCCGGAGCTCGCAGGCAAGGTCAAGGCGCAGGAGGATGCCGGCCGCGCCGACATCGACCTGGTGCTGACCGCCAGCGACGGGCTGTCGGCCGGCCTGGCGCTGGGCCTGTGGCAGACGCTCCTGCCCGACTATGCCGAGAAATTCCCGAACCTGGAGCAGAACTACGAGCCGGCGGCGCTCAACCTGCACCGGGTGCAGGGCGCCGGCTACGGCGTGGTGTGCTCGTACTATCCGTCGGGCCCGCTGCTCGAATACATGCCGGACCGCGTCAAGCAGGCACCGGGGACGGCCGAAGAGCTGCTGGCCTGGGCCAGGGCCAATCCCAACCGGTTCCTGTACGCCCGCCCGAACAACTCGGGCCCCGGCCGCAGCTTCATGATGGGCCTGCCCTATCTGCTGGGCGACAAGGATCCCAAGGATCCGGTCGGCGGCTGGGACAAGACCTGGGCCTATCTGCAGGAGCTGGGCCGGTACATCGAATATTATCCGACCGGCACCGGCGTGACGATGAAGGAGCTGGGCGAAGGCTCACGCGACATCATCGTGACCACCACCGGGTGGGACATCAATCCGCGGGTGCTGGGCACGGTGCCGAAGGAAGCGAAGATCGGGATTCTCAAGGGCTTCCACTGGATCTCGGACGCCAACTACATGGTGGTGCCGAAAGGCCTGCCGGCCGACCGGCTGGCCGTGGTGCTTGATATGATGGCTTTCATTCTGCAGCCGAAGATGCAGGCCTATGCCTATGACCAGGGCTACCTCTATCCCGGCCCGGCCGTGAAGAATGTCGGCCTCGACCTCGCCCCGCCCGAGAGCCGCCAAGCGATCGAGGAGTTCGGCCGGCCGGAGTACGCCCAGCTGATCGCCGGCAACCCGATCGAGCTGCCGCTCAAGCCCGAGCAGATGGTGCTGGCCTTCCGCCGCTGGGACGAGCTGGTCGGCGCGAACAAGCTGAACCGATAGGCGGACACGCGGCGGCTTGACCGGCAGGCCGCCGCTGCCGACGCTACGGAAACTCGATACCATCGACCGGCTCCTGGTCGAACCGCCGCATCAGCGCCACCAACTCGTCGCGGCTTGGCTGCCGGCCGTCCTTCGTCAGCGCCGCCAGCCCGGCGAAATAGTCCTCCCGCCGATCGGCCGGACAGAACAGGATCAGCAGCGTCGCCGGAGCCGCCGCCATATTCGCGAAGCCGTGCACCGCATCAGGCGGCACGACCAGCAATGTCCCGGCGGACGCGCGGACGCGCTCGTCGCCCGCCAGCAATTCGATCTCGCCGTCGACAACGTAGAAAAACTCGGTCAAGTGATGGTGCGTGTGCGGGCGCGCGCCCATCGCGCCGGCTGCCATCTCGAACTCGAACAGACCGAAGTGGTTGTCGGTGTCTTTGCCGGTGACCTTGAAGGTGCAGCGGGTATTCCCGCCGATGACCACGTACTCGCCCTCGCCCGGGCCGAGGACTTTCGGATCGGCGTGGTCTGGATATGTCATCGCCTCCTCCATCTCGTCGATGGCGAACGCGATGGCGCCGGCAGCAGTTCAGGGGCGCGGAGCGGCCAGGCGCACGCCGTCGCGCCAGCGGGCCAGCAGGTCGTCCAAGGCGTGGTGGATGTGCTCGCGCGCGATGCGCTCGGCGGCGGCGCCGTCGCGACCGCGGAAGGCGGCCAACAGGGTGCGGTGCTCCTGGGCGATCTGCTCCGGCCGACCGGGCCGGTAGCCCCATTCCAGGCGCATCGCGCTGAAGAACTGGCCGTGCCGGCGGATGATCCGGGTCGCCTCGCGGTTTTCGTGCATGCGCCGGATCGCCGTGTGGAAGCTGGCATTGGTGCGCACCAGGGCGCTGATATCGCCGGACTCGACCGCCGCCTCGTACTCGGCCTGGATCGCCTCCAGTTGGTCGACCTGCGCCGCGGTCGCGCTCTCGGCCACCAGCCGCGCGATGTAGGAGTCCAGCGCCACGCGGATTTCGTTCAGCTCCCGCAGGAAGCGCTCGTCGATGTTGCGCACGCTGGCGCCGCGATTGGGCGAGATCACCACCCAGCCCTCGGCCTCCAGCTGGCTCAGGGCCTCGCGGATCGGCGCGGGGCTTAGGCCGTAGCGGCGCACCAGGTCTCCGGTCTTCAGGCGCACGCCGCAAGCGAGCGCGCCGCGGGCGATGTCGGACCGGATGGCGTCGCGGACGCGATGATAGTTGGGCAGGCCCAGCATGGCCTCGTCCTCGGGGTCGTCGGACCTGACGCCCGCGCCCGACTCGGCGCCCTCGTCCCACAGGTTGCTCATCTCGGCCGCGCCCGCTCCCGCATCGCCTGCTGTCGGATCCGACATTGACATCGCCCTTGCCCGGCGCGGAGATATTAGATTATCTAAATTCGAAAATCATGGGAGGAACCGAATGACCGGCATGAGGTCGGGCCCGACCCGCCGCCAGGTCCTGGCGGGCGGCGGTGGACTGGCGGCCGCCCTGGCGCTGGCCGGCGCGCCGCGCGCGGCGCGGGCCGCCAAGGACAACGTGGTCCGCCATGCGGTGGCCGCCGACCATGTCAATTCGCTCGATCCGTCGCTGATCATCCAGAATGCCGACGCCAATACCGTCCGGCAGGTCTTCGACGCCCTGATCGACCCGCCCTACGGCACCTTCGATCTGACGCCCGCTGATATCGTCACCGAAGCTGCGGAATCCTGGGAAATCTCCAAGGATGCCCGCGTCTACACGGTCAAGCTCAACCAGGGGATGCTGTTCCACAAGGGCTATGGCGAAGTCACGTCGGAAGACGCCAAGTTTACCTTCGACCGCCTGCGCGATCCCAAGGGCAATTCGTCTTACCAAGTCTTTTACGACAACGTCGACGACGTGACGATCATCGACAAGTACCGGTTCCAGATCCGGCTGAAGCAGCCGGACCCGACCTTCTATGCGACCTCGATGATCGCGCGCGGCGCCGGCATCGTGTGCAAGAAGGCGGTCGAGCAGCTGGGCGTGGGCTTCCGCCGCCAGCCGATCGGCAGCGGCCCGTTCGAATTCGTCGCGATCGACCCCAATCGCGGCGTCATCCTGAAGCGGTTCGAGGACTATCACCGGGCCAAGGCCAAGCTGGACGGCCTGGAATACCGCTATATGAGCGATCCCTCGGCGCGCACCCTGGGCTTCCTCAAGGGCGATCTCGACATGATCGAGGCGGCTCGGCTGCCCGGCTGGAACGACGACCTGCTGCGCCAGATGCCGAAGGCGCGGCTGGATGCGACCAAGCCCGGCAGCACCAACGTCATCTTCTTCAACATGACGCGCAAACCGTTCGACGACGTGCGCGTGCGCAAGGCGCTGCGCTACGCCATCGACCGCACGGTGTTCCAGCAAGCCTTCGGCATCTTGTACGGGGAGGTGTGGGGCATCAACCCGCCGCAATTCCCGGGCGCGCTCCAGCATGACGAAGTCCCGGCCGACCTGCGCTACGACTACGATCCGGCCAAGGCCAAGCAACTTCTGGCAGAAGCCGGCTTTCCCAACGGCTTCAGCTTCGACAACGTCATCTCGCAGCGCGAGGACTACCAGTCGGTGATGCTGATGGTGCAGCAAATGCTGCGCAAGGTCGGCGTCGAGATGAAGCTGCAGACCATCGATCACACGACCTACCACAGCAACAGCAACAAGGACATGGTGGCGCTGCCGCTGAACTCCGAGACGGTGGCGCCGGTCGGGACCCAACTGCTGCGGAAATTCGCCAAGGATGCCGTGGTCACGCCCGACGGCGCCGGGGGCAAGGTCAACTACAGCCATTATGGCCAAGTGATCCCGGGCATCGACGACATCCTGGCCAAGATCGCCGACGAGGCCGATCCCGACCGCCGGATCCGGCTCACCCGCGAGGCCGAGCTGCGCATCCTGGCCGACATGCCGGCTTGGAACGCGCTGCAGCTGTCGTTCGTGACCGCCCGCAACCCGCGCGTCGACCTGGGCTACGAGATCAAGGCCTCCTACGCCAACTTCACGATGTGGAAGGCTGCGATCGTGGCATGACGGCCGCCCGATGCTGAACTATGCCGGGCGGCGTCTGGTCGACGCCGCGCTCACCGTGCTGCTGGTGCTGACCCTGGTGTTCCTGGCCATGCGCGTGCTGCCCGGCGATCCGGCCGTGACGGCGCTGGGCGAGACCGCCACGGCCGAACAGCTGGCCGCGTTCCGGACGCGCCTGGGCCTGGACGCCCCGCTGCCGCTGCAATATCTGGATTTCGTCTGGCATATGGTGCGGCTGGACTTCGGCCACTCCTTGGCGACCGACGAGTCGATCGCCGGCATCCTGGCCCAGAGCCTGCCCTACACCATGGAGCTGGCGGCGGCGGCGATCGTCATCGGCATGGCGATCGGCGTGCCGGCCGGCGTGGTCTCGGCGACCCGCCGGGGCGCGATGGCGGACTACGCGGCCCGGCTGCTGTCGCTGGTCGGCTTCTGCGTGCCCGAATTCTGTCTGGGCGCCCTGCTGCTGATCGCCTTCGCCCTGAAGCTGGACCTGTTCCCGATCATGGGCGGCGGCGAGGGCGCCGCCGACCGCGCCTATCACTTGGCGCTGCCGGCCCTGACGCTCGGCCTGGTGATGGCCGCCTTCACCTGCCGCCTCACCCGCTCGTCGCTGCTGGAGGTGCTGCGCCGGGACTATGTGCGCACCGCACGGGCGAAGGGCGCGCCGGCCCGGGTGGTGATCTACAAGCATGCCCTGCGCAATGCCCTGATCCCGGTGGTGACCGGCTTCGGGCTCTACATCCTGTCGATGCTGTCCGGCTCGATCTCGATCGAGCTGGTGTTCTCGCGCCCCGGGATCGGAACGGTGCTGGTGAACGGCATCCTGGCCCGCGACTACCCGGTCGTGCAGGCCGGCCTGGTGGTGTTCGCGCTGTTCGTGGTGGTGGTCAACATGGCGATGGACCTGCTGTACGGCCTGATCGACCCGCGCATCCGGAGCGCGCGATGACCGCATCAGCCCCTGCCGCCGCCGAGCCGGTCGCCGCGGCGCCGTCGTCGCGGCGGGCCCCGCTGACCGCCATCGGCGACAGCCCGGTCACCCTGGTCGCCTTGGCGGTCATCGTGCTGTTCCTGGCCGTGGCCGTCACGGCCCCCTGGATCGTGCCTTACGACCCGACCGAGCAGAGTTTCCTGGCCGCCGGCAAGCCACCCTCGGCGGCGCACTGGCTCGGCACCGACCGCTATGGCCGCGACACCCTCTCGCGGGTGCTGGTCGGCACCCGCTGGTCGCTGCTGTTGGGCCTGACGGCGCCGGCGATCGCCGGCGTCATCGGCACGGCGATCGGCGCCCTGGCCGGCTTCTTCGGCGGCTGGGTCGACCGCATCACCGCGCGCCTGACCGACCTGCTGCTGGCCTTCCCGGCGCTGCTGCTGGGCATCCTGGTGGCGGGGTCGCTGGGGCCGGGCTTCGGCAACTTGGTCGCGGCCGTCGCCGTCGCCTTCCTGCCGCGCTTCATCCGGGTCGCCCGCGCCAGCACGCTGACCGTCCGCGGCGAGCCCTATGTCGAGGCCAGCTTCGCCTGCGGCCAGCCGCCCCTGCGGATCATCGCCAAGCATGTGCTGCCGAACATCTCGGGCTCGCTGGTGGTGGTCGCGACCCTGTGGGTGGCGACGGCGATCCGCATCGAAGCGACGCTGTCCTTCATCGGCCTGGGCGTGCAGGCGCCCCAGCCCAGCTGGGGCAACATGATCCGGGACGGCCTGACCAACCTGCTCGGCTCGCCGGCGCCGGTGGTCGCGGCCGCCGGAGCGCTGACCCTCTGCGTGCTGGCCTTCAGCATCGCGGGCGACGCCGCGCGCGATGCGCTCGACCCGGAGTACCGGGAATGACCGCGCCCCCTGCCCTGCCCCCTGCCCTGGAGGTGCGCGGCCTGACGACCGAGTTCCGCATCAGGCGCGGCGCCGTGCGCGCGATCGAGGACGTCTCCTTCGCCGTGCCGCGCGGCGGCGCGGTCTGCGTGGTCGGCGAGTCCGGCTCGGGCAAGAGCGTCACGGCGCTGTCGATCCTGCGGCTGCTGCCGGAACCGGCCGGCCGCATCGTCGCCGGCGCGGCGCTGCTGGACGGCGTCGACCTGGTGTCGCTGCCGGCGCGCCGAATGGAAGCGCTGCGCGGGCAATCGGCGGCGATGGTGTTCCAGGAGCCGATGACCTCGCTGAACCCGGTGTTCCGGATCGGCGACCAGATCGCCGAGGCCGTG
>CAZEFK010000134.1:0-20532 GCA_964511405.1 uncultured Comamonadaceae bacterium
GCAGCGCCGCCAGCTCGGCCCCGAGGTCGGCGTCGGACGCCGCGGCGGCCGCCGACCGTACGGTCCAGCCCTCGCCCGGCGCCGCCTGCGCCGCCACCCAGGCCCGCAGGGCGTCGCGGCGGGCCCCGGCAATGCGGCGCGACACCGCCAGCTCGGCGCCGCCGGGATGGACGACCAGGAAGCGGCCGGCCAGCTCCAGACGGGTCGCCAGGCCCAAGCGCTTGTCCGCACCCGCCGCCCGCACGACCTGGACGGTTACGGCGGCACCGACGCCGAGGCCGCGGCCACCGGCCTCGAACCCCAGGAAGCCCTGGGCATCGCCAAGCTCGACCAGCACGGCGCCCAGGCTGCGATCGACCTGGACCACCCGGCCGCGATAGATCCGGCCGACCCACTCAGGCGCGTCCGGCCGCACCACGTCATACGCCACCAGGCGGCCGCCGCGAACCTGGGCGACCCGGGTTTCGCCCGGCCCGACCGACAGCCCCAGCCAGTCGCCAGAAACCTCGCTCAGGGTACCGGCCCCCAGCCGTTGCCGGCCAGCAGGCCCGCGACCTCGGCGATCGGCAGCCCGACGACATTGGCGTAGCTGCCGTGAATGGCCTGGACCAGGGCACCGGCCCGGCCCTGGATGGCGTAGCCGCCGGCCTTGCCCGCCCACTCGCCGCTCGCCAGGTAGCGGTCGATCTCCAGGTCGGACAGCCGCTTGACCACGACCTCGGTCCGCACCAGCCGCTCGATCTCGCGCCCGGCCGGCGTGGCCAGCGCCACCGCGGTCAGCACGCGATGGCGGCGCCCGGACAGGAGCGTCAGGCAGCGCCGGGCGTCGGCCTCGGTTTCGGCCTTGGGCAGGATGCGGCGGCCGACCGCGACCACGGTGTCGGCGGCCAGCACGAAGGCGCCGGGATGCCGGCCGACGACGGCGCGCAGCTTGGCCCGCGCCAGCCGGCGGGCATAGGGCTCGGGCTGTTCGGCCTTGAGCGGCGTCTCGTCGATATCGGCGGGATCGACCGCGGTTCCGGCGATCCCGATCTGCTGCAGCAGGGCGGCCCGGCGCGGCGAGGCCGACGCCAGGACCAGACGCGGGGCGACCGCGACTGATTCAGTCAATCGCTTGAACCGGCCATTACTTGAACCGAAACGTGATGCGGCCCTTGGTCAAATCGTAGGGGGTCATTTCCACGTTGACGCGGTCGCCCGCCAGCACCCGGATCCGGTTCTTGCGCATCTTGCCCGAGGTGTGGGCGAGCACCTCGTGGTTGTTGTCCAGCCGCACCCGGAACATGGCGTTGGGCAGCAGCTCCGAAACGGTGCCGGAGAACTCGATCACGTCTTCCTTGGGCATACTCCCTCCAGTTTCTACAAAAACGCGCTGATGTGTGAACTCCGGCGGCGCGCCGGTCAAGTCGCCATCACACTACAGCCGGTGGTCCCTTGGGAAACCGGGCGCGCAGCCGGCGCTCCAGGAGCTCGGCCACGGTCCGGTAGGCCGTCAGCCGGGCTTCGCGCCCACCCTCCAGGTCGGTCGGATCGGGGGTCGGCCAGTATTCAACGTCGACCGCGGCCATGCGGACAAAATCCAGGGCCCGATGATGCGCCTCGGGCGACAGCGTGATGATCAGGTCGAAGCCGCTGTCTTCCAAGTCCTCGAGCGTCTGCGGAACATGGCGGGAGATGTCATGGCCGTGCTCGGCCATTACCGCCACCGCGAAGCCGTCGACCGTCGAGGCCGCGCGCACCCCGGCCGAGCGCACATAGACCCGGGGGCCCAGCCAATGCCGGGCCAGGGCCGCGGCCATGGGCGAGCGCACGGTGTTGAGCGTGCACACGAACAGGACGCTCTGGGGCTCGCGGCGGGGCACTCGCGACCCTTAGCCGCGGATATGCAGGACGCAGATCAGGGTGAACAGCCGCCGCGCCGTGTCGTGGTCGACCTCGATGCGGTCGGCCAAGCGCTCGCGCAGCAGCTCGGCCGCCTCGTCGTGCAAGCCGCGGCGCCCCATGTCGATGGCCTCGATCTGGCTGGGCGACGCACGCTTGATCGCGGCGTAGTAGCTCTCGCAGATCATGAAGTAGTCCTTCACGATGCCGCGGAAGCCGGCCAGCGGCAGCTGCACCCGGTCGACCGGCCGGCGGTCGGTGCTCTGCACGTCGAACACCAGCCGGTTGTCCTCGATGCCCAGATTGAGGTGGTAGGGGCCGGGCTCGGCCCCGACCGGCGCGAAGCGGTTGCTGTCCAGCAGGTCGACGATGGCGACGCGGCGCTCGTGCTCGACGTCGGCGTTGCGCCGCACGACCGTGTGCTCGTCGAGCTCGATCGAGGCGAGGCGCCCGCCGTCGGAGCCCGCCCGCGCGGTCATCAGGGCCGCCGGTTCAGGCGGATGCCGACCGACAGGGCATGGGCGTCCAGCCCCTCGGCACCGGCCAGGGTCAGCGCCGCCGGGCCGATCGCGGCCAGCGCCCCGGCATCGCAGCGCACGGTGGTGGTGCGCTTCATGAAGTCCAGCACGCCCAGGCCCGACGAGAAGCGCGCGGTGCGCGACGTCGGCAGCACATGGTTGGGGCCCGCCACATAGTCGCCGATCGCCTCGGGCGTCCAGCGGCCGAGGAAGATCGCGCCGGCGTGGCTGACCGCGGCGGCCAGCGGCTCGGGATCCTCGACCGCCAGCTCCAAATGCTCCGGCGCCAGGCGGTCGACCAGCGGCACGGCGTCCATGAGCCGCGGCACCACGATCACCGCGCCGTGATCGGCCCAGCTGCGGGCGGCGACGCCGGCGCGCGGCAGGCTTATCAGGTGCCGCTCGACCGCGGCCGCCACGGCGTCGGCGAAGGCGGCATCGTCGGTGATCAGGATCGCCTGGGCGGCCGTGTCGTGCTCGGCTTGGCTCAACAGGTCGGCCGCGATCCAGGCCGGATCGTTGCCGGCATCGGCGACCACCAGGATCTCCGACGGCCCAGCGATCGAGTCGATGCCGACGGTGCCGAACACCTGGCGCTTGGCCGCGGCGACATAGGCGTTGCCAGGGCCGACGATCTTGTCGACCGGCGCGATGCGGCCGGTGCCGAAGGCCAGCGCCGCCACCGCCTGGGCCCCGCCGATCCGGTAGATCTCGGTCACGCCGGCGCGCCGCGCCGCCGCCAGCACCAGCGGGTTGGGGCCCCCGGGGCCCGAGGGCACGACCATGGCGATGCGCGGCACGGCCGCCACGCGCGCCGGCAGCGCGTTCATCAGCACGGAGCTGGGATAGGCGGCGGTGCCGCCCGGGACATAAAGCCCGACCGCCTGGACCGGCCGCCAGCGCAGTCCCAGCGCGACGCCCGAGGCGTCGATATGGGCGTCATCGACAGGCAGCTGGCGGCGGTGGAAGGCCTCGATGCGCGCCGCCGCCAGGTCGAGCGCCTGGAGCTGGTCGGCCGGGCAGCGGGCGACGGCGGCGTCGATCTCGGCGGCGCCGACGGCCATGGTTTCCGGCGTCAGCCGTACCCGGTCGAACCGCTCGGTCAGCTCGATCACGGCCTCGTCGCCGCGGCGGCGGACGTCCTCCAGGATGCCGCGCACGACGTCGTCGACCTGGGCGGCAGCCTCGCGTTCGCCGTCGACCAGGGCGGCAAAGGCGGCCGGGAAGCCCGGCTCGGTGGCGTCAAGCCGCCTGGGCACGGGCGGCCTCGGCAAAGCGGTCGATCCAGGTGGTCAGCACGTCGGAGCGGGTCTTGAGCGCGGTGCGGTTGACCACCAGCCGCGAGCTGATGTCGGCGATCCGCTCGACCTCGACCAGGCCGTTGGCGCGCAGGGTGGCGCCGGTCGACACCAAATCGACGATGCGCCGGCACAGCCCGAGCTTGGGCGCCAGCTCCAGGGCGCCGTTGAGCTTGACGCACTCGGCCTGAACGCCGCGCGCAGCGAAATGGCGGCGGGTGATCTCGGGATACTTGGTCGCCACCCGGACATGGCTCCAGCGCCGGGGATCGTCGGTCGCCGATAGGCCGGCGGGCTCGGCCACCGACAGCCGGCAATGGCCGATCCTGAGGTCCAGAGGCGAATAGAGCTCGTCGTAGCTGAACTCCATCAGCACGTCGTTGCCGGCCACGCCCAGATGGGCGGCGCCGAACGCGACGAAGGTCGCGACGTCGAAGCTGCGCACCCGGATGATCGACAGTCCCGGCAGGTTGGTGGCGAACTGCAGCTTGCGGCTGCCGTCGTCGGCGAACTCGGGCTCCGGCACGATGCCGGCACGGGCCAGCAGCGGCCCGACCTCGGCCAGGATGCGGCCCTTGGGCAGGGCCAGCACGAGGCCGCCCTCGGCCGCCGCACGCATGGGAACGATGGTCATGGCACCTCCGGGTGGGCCGGGCGGTTGGGGGTCGGCCACGGCTCGCCGATGTCCTCGAGGGTGACCTCCAACCGGTCGACCGCAACCCGGATCGAGCGGTCGTCGGAAAAGGTCAGCAGCACGGCCCCGTCCTGGTGGGCGATGGTCAAGAGGTTCAGCATCTGGGTCCGGTCGGTCCGGTCGATATGCCGGACCTGCACCGCCGACACATGCTGGACGACGATGCCGGCATTGATCCGCTCGGCCTCCTCGGCCTCCCACCGGAAGCGGTTGGCGACGAAGGCGAAGCGCTGGTTCGGCACGTCGAACCCGATGTCCGCGATCGGCAGGATGGCGTCCTGCAGCACGGCGGCGATCACCGCCAGGTCGTCGGCGTCGACGGCCCGCAGCCGCAGCGGCGCGGCGCGGCGGGCCGTGGCCGGTTCGATGGTCCGGTCGGTCATGCCGCGCGCTCCCGCTGGATGTCGGCCCCGCACGCGGCGAGCTTGGCCTCCAGCCGCTCATAGCCGCGATCCAGGTGGTAGACCCGGTGCACCACCGTCTCGCCCTGGGCCGCGAGGCCGGCCAGCACCAGGCTGACGCTGGCGCGCAGGTCCGTGGCCATGACCGGCGCGCCGGTCAGCTGACGCACGCCGCGGACATGGGCCGAAGCGTGATGGACATTGATGTTGGCGCCGAGGCGGCAGAGTTCGGGCACATGCATGAAGCGGTTCTCGAAGATCGTCTCGGTGACCATCGACGCGCCCGAGGCAACGGCCAGGAGCGCCATCATCTGCGCCTGCAGGTCGGTCGGGAAGCCCGGAAACGGCTCGGTCATCACGTCGATGCCCTCGATCCGCTCCTGGGCCCGGCGCACCAGCAGGCCGCGCGGGGTCGGCTGCACCGAGACCCCGGCCTCGGCCAGTTTGTCGGTGACCGCCGGCAAGGCGTCGAGGCCGATGCCCTCCAGCTCGATCGAGCCGCCGGTGATGGCCGCGGCCATGGCATAGGTGCCGGCCTCGATGCGATCGGGGATGACGTCGTGGACCGCGCCGTGCAGGCGCTGGACCCCTTCGATGCGCAAGGTGTCGCTGCCGATGCCGTCGATGCGGGCGCCCATCTTGACCAGGCAGTGTGCCAGGTCGGCGACCTCGGGTTCGCGGGCGACGTTGACCAGCACCGTCTCGCCGCGCGCCAGGGTCGCCGCCATCAGCAGGTTCTCGGTGGCGCCCACCGAGACCTGCGGAAACACGATGCGGGCGCCGGTCAGACCGTCGGGGGCATGTGCGTCGATATAGCCCTCCTGCAGGTCGATCCGGGCGCCAAGCTGGGCCAGCCCCTTCAGGTGGAGATCGACCGGCCGCGTGCCGATGGCGCAGCCGCCCGGCTGCGACACTCGGGCATGGCCGGCGCGCGCCACCAGCGGCCCCATCACCAGCACCGAGGCGCGCATCTTGCGCACCAGGTCGTAGGGTGCCGTGGTGTTGACGATGTCGCGGGCGGTCAGCGCCAACACGCGGCCGGCGTGGCCGCCGTTGGGGGCTTCGCCGCGCATCTCGACGGCAACGCCGTGCTGGGCCAGCAATGTCGCCAGCGTGGCGATGTCGGCCAAATGCGGCAGGTTGCCGAGCAGCAGGGTCTCGTCGGTCAGCAGGCTGGCCGCCATCAGCGGCAACGCCGCATTCTTGGCCCCGCTGATCGGAATCGCGCCGTGGAGCGGCCGGCCGCCGCGGATCCGGATCCGGTCCATGGCCGCTAGCTTCGCCCCGTCGACCCGAAGCCGCCAGTGCCGCGCCCGGTCTCGGCCAGCGCCTCGGCCGGCGCCCACGCCACCCGGGCGACCGGCGCCACCACCAGCTGCGCGACGCGCATGCCGCGCACGATCTCGACCGGCACGTGCCCGTGATTGATCACGATGACGGTCACCTCGCCCCGGTAGTCGGAGTCGACGGTTCCGGGACTGTTCAGCACGGTGACGCCATGGTTGAGGGCCAGGCCGGAGCGCGGCCGCACCTGGGCTTCCCAGCCGGGCTCCAGCGCCAGGGCGATGCCGGTCGGCACGGGGGCGCGCGCGCCGGGCGGCAGGTGGATCGGTTGGTCGATGGCCGCGCGCAGGTCGAGCCCGGCCGCCTCGGCCGTGGCATAGGCCGGCAGCCCCAGGTCGGCGGCATGGGGCAACAGGCGCACCGGCACCGTGACAGTCTGGGTCACGGCTCGGCCGCCTCCGGCTCCCCAGGCAGCTCCCTGGGCGGCGGCTCGGCCGACGCAGGCGCACGGCCGCGCGCCTGCGCCTTGCGGCGGCGCAGGTTGTCGCGCAGCGCCTGCGCCAGGCGGGTCTCGCGGTCGGCCGGCCGGTCGGAGGGTCGGTCGGGCTTGGGGTCGGTCATGGCGGCGAGACCATAGCAGCGGCGCCGGGCGGCGCCAATCCGGGCGCTACGGGCCGGGCGCTAAGGGCAGGCCCTAAACCGGCTGCGCCGCCCAGCGCCCGAGCCGGCGCTCGACCGCCAGGGCCAGCGCCATGGCCGGCAGCGCCGAGGCGATCCAGATCCAGCCATGCAGGCTGGTGGTGCCGACGCCGGCGACGAAGGCGCCGATGTTGCAGCCCGTGGACAGGCGGGCGCCATAGCCCATCAGCAGCCCCCCGGCGATCGCGGTGACGGCGCCCCGCCGGTCGAGCCGGCCGGGCCGGACGCCGCCGCCGGCCGCCGCCGCCAGCGCCGCACCCGCCAGGATGCCCAGGTCGACCATCGAGATCGGGTCGTCGGCGAGCGGCGCCGCCAAGGCCCGGGCGGCGTCGCCGACGGCCCAGCCGCTGCCCGGCGCCGGCACCCAGCCGCCGAGATGGGCGAGCTTGGCGCCCCACAGCGCGAAGCCCCAGGTGATCGACCACGGGCGGCCCTGGACCGCCAGCACGGCCCAGCCGAGCAGCGCGAGCAGCCCGGCCCCGACCACCAGCCGCCGCGGCGGGCGGCCGCCGATCGCCCGAGCCGCCACTGCCAGGACCAGCAACTGGAGGGCGACCGCCGGCGCCCAGCCGATGCGCTCGCCCAGCACCACCGGATCCAGGCCGGGCAGCGCCAGCCACCAGTCGAGATGCAGGCTCCCGGCGAAGCTGCCCGCAACGAACCCCGCCAGCGCCGCGGCCATGCGCGGGCTGCCGCCGCCGGCGGCGAACAAGGTGCCCGAGCCGCAGCCGCCGGCCCACGCCATGCCGATGCCGAACAGCGCCGCGCCGACCACCAGCGCCACCCCCACCGGCCCGTAGGCACCCTCGACCGGCCGGCCCATGAGGGTGCCGGCCGCAATCGCCGGCGCCTCGATCAGCGTGGTCGCCGCCAGCAGGAGCAGCTGGGCCTGGACGCCGCCGGCATCGCCGCCGGACAGCCAGCGACGATAGCCGCCCGCGAAGCCGAAGCGCGTCGCCAGCAACACCGCGCCGAGGGCGAGGCCCAGGCCGAACAGCAGCGCCGGTCGGCCGCCCGCCCTGCCGGCCCAGACCAACCCGGCCGCCGCGGCGATGCCGGACCCGACGACCGGCCGGCTAAGGGCCGGCGGCATCGCGGGCGACGCGATCGAAGATGGGATCGAGCTCGGCGGCGATCTGGTCGACAGCGGGCGCGCCATAGGGCGCCAACACCGCGCTCGGCCGGCGGTAGTGCAGGGTCGCGTGGCCGTCGGTGCCTTCGGTCACGTAGAAGCGCAGCGGCGCCTCGATCCCGGCGGGCAGGCTCGCGGCCAGCAGCCGGACGGCGAAGTCGTTGCGGAACACCATCACCACGGCGTTGCCGGGAATGGTGATGCCGCGCTGGGCGGCGCCGATGGTCGCCGAGGCGCGGGCGACAACGGTCATGTCGGCGGCGGCCACCGCCTTGTCCAGCCGGTCGAGCAGGACCGAGTAGCCGTAGCCCGTGGGCAGATCGACCAGCCCCGGCGGACCGGCCTCGCCGTGCGCCACGGCCGGCAGCAGCAGGATCAGGCTTGCGAGGGCGGCGCGCAGCATGGTGCTCCCCATGATGGATCCGTTGTTCCATTCGCCTGCGCCGCCGCCCGGTTACCCCCGACGGTCAAGCCGTTCGGCGTCTCGACCCTGGCGGTTCCGGTGGCCGACTGGGCACCGACTTCGTGTTCTAGACGTCACCCGCCCAGCCCATCGGCCTGCCACAGCAGGGCATAGGGGAACGGCGACCATAGCGGCGCGCGAATGCCGGCTTGGCCGAGACCGCGGCGGACCCATTCGTTGCACGTGAGGAACGCCGAATAGTGGCCGACCGCCGCGACGAAGCCGTCATGCAGGCCATAGCCGGCTTGGAGCAATGGGACCGGTCGGCCGTCGCG
Organism: uncultured Comamonadaceae bacterium; assembly: GCA_964511405.1. GTDB lineage: Bacteria > Pseudomonadota > Alphaproteobacteria > Elsterales > Elsteraceae > CAZEFK01. The sequence continues at coordinate 8,646 of CAZEFK010000134.1, forward strand.
ATCGCGCGCCATCGCGGCCAGGACATAGTCCGCGACCATGGCCGCGCGCTTGGGCTCGGCCAGGATGCGACGGCAGCCGGGGTCGCCGTCGGGCGAGGTGCGCGCCTGCAGATGCATCACCGTCGGGCCGTCGCCGAACAGGGCCGCCACCGCCGTGCCGGGGCGAAGGTCCGACCAGTGCTGGGTCTCCAGGTAGAACGTCCGGTCGCCCCAGCCGAAGGCGATGTAGTCAGCCGGTGCCGGCGGGATCCGGAACGCGGCGCGCGGCAGCAAGCCGGCCCAGTCGACCGCGCCGCCCGTGGCGGGCAGCACCAGGTCGGCATGGATGCCATTCGAGCACACCCAGAGCGGCTCGCCCGCCACCGGCGGGGCATAGCCGCGGTTCACCGGCACGGCGCCGCCAACCACGGCCGCCAGGGGATAGGCCAGGACCAGCGCGGCCAGGGCGTGGCGGGGGCCGCGCCGGCGCCGGGCGATCCTGGGCGCCGAACGAACGCCATCGGTCATGCCGCCCAGAATAGCCGAGGCCGGACCGGTCGGCGACCGGTCCGAGGGTGCGAAGGGATGCCGGCATGGTCTGCGCCGGCATCCCTTCACACCCTCTCAGGCCACGGCGCGCCGGGCGGCGCCCGCGAGGCCGCGAAGCAGCGTCCGGTGCCGGTCGGCATTGCGATCGAAGGTGCGATCCAGGGTCAGCACCAGGCGCCCGGGCACGCCGGTCGCCACCACCAGGTCCGCCATCACCCCGTCATAGCCGATCACGACCGCACCCGACATCGCGTCCGAACGGCTCGTCAGGGCATCGCGGACCAGGACCTCGGCGATCGCCGCCGTGTCCCGGCGCAGCGACGCCAGCGCTTCGCTGGCTGCCGACTGAGGTAGATCGGCCCAGCACAGCCAGCCAGTGCTGTGATCGAGGCAGCGCAAGGTGTCGCGCACCAAGGGCTCGTGGTCGGGAGGGCGGCTGTAGGGCCCGGCCGCGGCCGCCGGGCGCGGCGGCAGCACGGCAATCGCTCGGGCGACCCGGAATCCGTGGGCCCGGCCGCGAAAATACAGCCGATACGGCACCAGCTGCGGCAAGGACGGGGTCGAACAGGGCGCGGTCATGCGGGTGGAACCTTCGATATTCTCAGCCATGCGGTCTAAGCCCACCTGGCGGTAAAGATGTGAACCGACGGTGAACAGCGGTTCATGTCGGCAATGGCAATGGCCGGCCGGCACCGATGCTGATAGCCTTGGTCGGGTTTGTCCCAGCATCGTCGCAGCATGGATCGGCAGGTGGTCGGAGCAGTCTCGCAGTGGCTGGCACAGCGTCCCCGCTTGATCGTGGTCGAGGACGACCCGGTTACCCGGACCATGATCGCCATGTATTTTACGGACGAGGGCTTCCAGGTGGATGTCGCCGGCAGCGCCGAGGAGGGCCGCCGGCTGGCCGCCCGCGCCGCCGCCGACCTGGTGTTCATCGACATCCAGCTGCCCGACGGCAGCGGCTTGGCGTTGGCGCAGGAGCTGCGCCAACGCGGGCCGGTGGGGATCATCTTCGTCACCCACCGCGACAGCGAGACCGACCGCGTGGTCGGGCTGGAACTCGCCGGCGACGACTACGTGACCAAGCCGGTCAAGCTTCGCGAGCTCTTGGCGCGGGCACGGTCCCTGCTGCGCCGGCGCCAGATCGAAGCCAGCGCCGCCCAGCGCCTGCCGGTCGTGACGTTCGGCCCGTGGTCGGTGGACCTGACCCGACGGGAGCTCGCGACGCGCGCGGGCGCCGTGATCCACCTCACGCGCGGGGAGTTCGACCTGCTGGCCGCCCTGGTCGAGGCCAAGGGCCGGCCGCTCAGCCGCGACTACCTGATCGAGGTGGTCAGCAACCGCGAGGAAGCCGGCGATTTGCGCACGGTGGACGCCCTGGTCGCGCGGCTGCGGCGCAAGCTGGCCCAACTGGACGACCAACCGGTGATCGCCACCGTGACCGGCATTGGTTACAAGCTGGCCGTTCCCGTCGATCCGGTCCGCTGACGCGAGGCCCGGCACACGCCCCTATAGAATCGGGGATAACGGGTTCTCACTATGATCGCACCGACCAGCCGCGTGGCTACTATTTAATTAACCGAGCCGCTGGATGGCGCGCCGACCCGGACGAGCTGTTACGTCGGGGCGAGATCGTCCGGACTAATGCCGCAGCTTCAGCAGCATGCGCAGCGTGTTCATAACGCTATCGATCGGACGCACGATGTCCGGATGCTTGTCGCCCATCAGCTTCAGTTGGGTCTCGATGCTCTCCACCAGCACCCGGTCGAGATCGCGGATCTCCGGCCGAGCGGCGGCCCGGGCCGGCGCCGCCCGCGCACGCCCGGCCGCGCTGCCGCGCGCGCCCTCGCCGGTCACGCCCAGCTTCTTGAACTGGCTGCGATAGACGCTGATCGAGGCCGGCGAGACGCCGAAGCGGGCCGCCAGATCCTGGTTTGTGCCGTCATGGCCGGATTGCAGATAGGCCAGCAGCTTCTGCCGGCCGCTGCTATCGGCCTCTCCTTCGATCCGGTCCGCCGGCCGGTCCGCCGGCGTCGCCGCCTCAGGCACCCCGGATGCCTCCTTCAGGCGCGCAGTGTGCCGAGCCATGCTGCCTCCCTTAATCTCGCCGCTTATTGATTTTTGCCAAGCAACCCACGCCCGTCGCCATCGCCCGAATTTGCTCCGCCGGCACCTATCAATTAACGACAACACTAGCGGACGCAATCTACAGCGTCAACATCGGGCCGATCTCCGACCAGTTGGCGCATTTGATGCTTGCGGCCGGCGACGACTTAATGTCGTTCTGCCGGCCTGCTTCGCGCTCGCCAAGGCTCTTAATAAACGGCTGGCCGAGTGCGTTGCCTGCCGCGGCGGTCCCCAGGTCGCCGCTCTCGACGCGAGAATTAAGCGCCACCCTGCTCAACGAAACTGGTGATGGCGTCGCAACGACGGCCGCGCTTGCGTCGTCGTCCGCAGGCGCGTTTGCTGGCCGACATGGCCAGCCGTGCGATCCTGCTCGACCATCTACCGCTCGACCGCTGCGCAACGGAACCCCTGCAGGCGCAGCTCTATCGCCAGATCCGGGCGGCGATCCTGGACGGTCTGCTCGCGTCGGGCACGCCGCTGCCGCCGACCCGCCGGCTGGCCGAGGACCTGGGCATCGCGCGCAACACGGTGCTCGGCGCTTACGACCGCTTGATCAGCGAAGGCTATGTCGAAAGCCGGTCGGGCGCCGCCAGCCGGGTCTCGACCACCCTGCCCGATGGGCCGCCGCCCGCCGGCCCGCTCCGCCCGCCGGCCCAGGCCCGCCCGCTGTCCGACCGCGGCCAGGCGCTGGCCGGGATGGAGGCCGGCCGTGATGCGCCGGCGCCTGGGATCTTTACGCCCGGCATTCCGGCGCTCGACCGCTTTCCGGTCGAACCCTGGCGGCGGTTGGTCAGCCGCGCCTGGCGCCGCCACGGCACGGCCCTGCTGGCGCCGGTGGAGCCAGCGGGGTGGCTGGCGCTGCGCCAAGCCATCGCCGCCCATCTGGGCCCAGCCCGGGGCGTCCAGTGCACGGCCGACCAGATCCTGGTCGTGGCCAGCACGCGCCAGGCGATCCAGCTGGCGGCGATGCTGCTGGCCGCGCCCGGCGACACCGTGTGGATCGAGGACCCGGGCTATCTGGGCGCCCGCGCCGGCCTGACCGCCGCCGGCCTGCGGCTGGTGCCCGTGCCGGTCGACGCCGACGGCCTGGTGGTCGAGGCCGGGCTGGCCCGGGCGCCCGATGCCCGGCTCGCCTACGTCACCCCATCCCACCAATATCCGCTGGGCGGCACGCTCAGCCTCGGCCGCCGGCTGGATCTCCTGGCCTGGGCGCGCGACTCGGGCGTCTGGATCCTGGAAGACGACTATGACGGCGAATTCCGCCACGCCGGCCGGCCGATCACGGCTCTCCAGGGGCTCGACGGCGACGGGCGGGTGATCTATCTCGGCACCTTCAGCAAGGCGCTGTTCCCCGCCCTGCGCCTCGGCTATCTGGTGCTGCCGCTCGACCTGACCGAGCGCTTCGCCGCCGGGCGGGTCCATCTGGACGGCCACGCCCCGGCCGAGCCCCAGGCCGCACTGGCCGCCTTCATCGCCGACGGCCTGCTGGCGAGCCATGTCAGGCGCATGCGGCGGCTGTACGCGGAGCGGCGGCGGGCGCTGCTGGCGGGGCTGGACTCGGCGCTCGGCCGTCGGGTCGTCCTGCATCCCGCCGATACCGGGCTGCATCTGGCGATCACCTGGACCGGGCCGCGCGGCGACGCCGAGGTCGCGGCCGACCTTGCGGCGCGCGGCGTCACCCCCGGCGTGCTGTCGCGCTACTATCTGGGCGCGCCGGCGGCACCCGGGCTGGTCCTGGGCTACGGCCAGCTGACCCCGGCCCAGCTCCGGCGCGGCCTGGCCGCCCTGGCCGCCGCGCTCGGCGATCGAGCTTAGCTGCCCTGGTAGGGGTGGGTGGCGATCCAATGGCGGGCGATGTCGACCCGGCGGGCGAACCACACGCCGGGCCGGCTCTGCGCATGGTCGAGGAACCGGCACAGCGCCGCGAAGCGGCCGGGACGGCCGACCAGGCGGCAATGCAGCCCGATCGACATCATCTTGGGCTGGCCGCGCTCGCCTTCGGCATAGAGCACATCGAACGCGTCGCGCAAATATTCGAAGAAGCCGTCGCCGGCGGTGAATCCGGGGGCTACGCAGAACTTCATGTCGTTGTTGTCGAGGGTGTAGGGAATGACCAGATGCGGCTTGCCCGACACCGCGGTCCAGAACGGCAGGTCGTCGCCATAATAGTCCGAGTCGTACAGGAAGCCCCCCTCTTCGACGACCAGCCGGCGCGTGTTGGGCGAATCGCGGCCGGTATACCAGCCGAGCGGGCGGCTGCCGGTCAGCCGCTGGATGGTCTCGATCGCGAGGCGAAGCTCGGCGCGCTCCTGGGCTTCGGGCATGGTCTGATAGTCGATCCAGCGCCAGCCGTGGCTCGCGACCTCGTGGCCGCCTTCGACCATGGCGGCAGCGGCATCGGGATGGCGGGCCAGGGCCATCGCCACGGCGTAGACGGTGATGGGCAGGCGGCGCTCCTGGAACAGCCGCATCAGGCGCCAGAAGCCGGCCCGGCTGCCATACTCGAAGACCGATTCGACGGACAGGTTGCGCTGTCCGATCAGCGGCTTGCCGCCCGGAACCTCGTGCAGATAGATCTCCGAGGCCGGATCGCCGTGCAGCACGTGCGATTCACCGCCTTCCTCGTAGTTCAGCACGATCTGGACGGCCAGCCGGGCACCGCCGGGCCAGCGCGGATCGGGCGGCGTGCGGCCATAGCCGATCAGGTCGCGGGGGTAGGCGGGGTCGGGCATGGGTCACCTCGTCGGCTGTCGCTCCCGACCATCGCCGCCGATCCGGCGCCGCAAATCAAGGCTGCAAATCAGGCGCGCCGTGCGGCGCGCCCCGGTGCCCCCACCCGCCCCCGCTGCCAGCGCAGCACGGCTGCCAGCAATTCGCTCTCCGCCGCGGTGATGGCATCGACGGCGCCGTCGCTCGGCCGATCGCCCGGGCAATTGGCGACCAACTCGAGCGCCGACGCCCAGCGGCTCGCCGCATCCAAGATCTCGTCGCGAGGATCCATGGCCCGGCCCCTATTGCGCATTGGGTTTTGCCGTTCCGAACGGTAACGGGCGGCAGGAATTCCCCAAGCCGGGCAAAAATTCCTGCTGGCGTCTTGGCGTCAACGAATGTACACGCGCGAATGCCCGCTCAGTGCTTGGCCGTCATAGCGTAACCTTCTGTCAAGGCCAGCAATAAGGCAGCGAGCACACCGGGCGCCAGCCGCCCGGTCAATCCGGCGGCAGGCGCATCATGACATGGCCGAAGGCGCGGAGCGTCGAAAGCACGGCGAACGCCATCTCGACCGCGTGCGCCGGCGGCCCGTTGAAGAAACTCGCCTGGCGCAGGATGTCGATGACCCGCCGCTGGCCGTCGGCCAACACCACCAGCAGCCCCGGATTTTTGGGCAGCGCAATGACCTGACGGCCGCGCACGAGCTCGAAGCGAAGGTCCTCGCCGGGCGCCTCGATCGGCCGGCTCACGAGACCCGGATGGCGGACCGGGACATAGTCCAGGAATGCCTCGCGCGTCCAGGGCAGCCGGTAGTCTTCGGCCGGCCGCTCGGCGCGGCAGACATTGAAGACATGGGTGCGCACGCTGGACAGCAGAACGTCGATGACGTGCCATCGCACCGGCTCGGGCAGCGCCTCCAGGCGCGTGCGCAGCGGGTGCCCGGGCGCCAGATGCCCCTCCGGCGCATACTCGAAGGGCTGATCCCACCCCATGAAGGCGAGGCCGGCGCGGGCGACCAGGTCCAGCACCTCCGCCACCCCGTAGGCGCGGTCGCAGGGGTGGAGGAACAGGTCGACCAGTTCGGCCGGATCGTAAGCCTCGGCCTGCGGGAAGGCATGGCGCAGGCCGTGGGTCGGCGGCATGGCGGCGAGGGCGGCCCGCGCAACGTCGACATCGGCGTCACCGGTGCCCAGCCCCATGAGCCGGAACGCCTCCTGCACCGGATAGATCGGCTGCCGGCCGCTGCGGCCATAGAGCATCAGGTGCATGACGCCATCGTCCGCCAGCACCGAGGCCAGCGCCGCCAGCCCGGCGTTGGGATCGGACAGGTGGTGCAGGACGCCGGTGCACAGGATCAGGTCGAAGCGCTCGCCGAGGGCGGCCGCATCCAGCAGCGACACCTGGCGCAGATCGAGATTGCCCAGGCCGTGCGCCTCTTTGAGGCGCCGGCTGTGTGCCAGGCTGGCCTCCGAGATGTCGATGCCCAGCACGCGGCAGGTCGGGTTGTGCTGCGCGCAGCTCGCCGCCTGAACCGTGCCGCAGCCCGCCACCAGCACCGACAAGGTCCGGTAGTCGGCCCGTCGCGGCCAATAGGCGGCGCCGAACACGGACGGGTCGCCGAGCAGCACCTGGCCGTCGGTCAGCGCCTCGACCGGCGGCGGATAGCTCCAGCGCTCATATTGCCGGCGGACGGCATCGGCGGTATCGGTCGAGGGGGTGGTCATCACCGGTTGCTCACGATGGGGGCGTACGATCCCCGGGCGCGCCGGTCACCGCGACCGGCTGGCGCAGGATGCCGCCGAGCATCCGGGGCGGCGGGATCCCGGGCTCGCCATGGCGCCCGAGCATGCGCGTCAGCTCCGCCATCGGCGGCTTGCCGTCGATCAGCTCATAGGCGTCGCCGCCCCCGACCGGGCGGGTGTGCCGCACCTGCACGGCATCGATGATCGCCATCCGGTGCGGCGGCAGCCCGAGCATGTGCGCCCATACGACGTCGAGCCCCCAGCAGGAGCCGCTGTCGTGGAACGAGTCCAGGCATTGGGCGAGTGCGGCCTGCGAGAATACCGGCACCATGCATTCGACGAAATCGACATAGCGCAGCAGGAACCGGTCGTCGGCCAGGGTGATCGCATGCCCGGCGAACGAGTCGGCCGTCAGCGCCGGTTGGGCCAGGGCCAGATCGAAGGCTTGGGCCAGGTCGAACAGGTCGTTGACGTCCTGCCAGCGGGTCTGGATGTCGTCGTCGGGCAGCCAGATCCGCTCGTAGTGCCGCAGGAACTCGAACTCCCGGTACAAGCGCCGGATCGCCTCGTACTTCATGCCCTTGTTGCGGACCACGATCTCTTCGTCCCGGCGCGGCCAGGCCGGCTGGTCGCCGTAATAGGTCACGGCCAGGTCCCAGTTGCGCTCGCCCCGTTCCATCGTGCGGTCCCAGCCGGGATGCAGGGCGCCGTCGCCGGCGGCCACCAGCACCAAGTTGCGCCGCGCCGGGCGACCCGGCCGGAAATAGGCAAGCTCCATGGTCGCGCATCTCCCTCGCCCCCGGGTCCCCCGCCCCCGGGTCCCTCACCCCCGTGATGCCATGCCGCCGGCCCTGCTGGCAAACTGGGCCCTCGGCATTTTTCGCTCCCAAAGGCCGGCGTCGTGCCGCACCATGTCCCAGTGAAAGCTCGTTTGATGGAGATATGGCATGCGCAAACGGCGGGCGATGGCGCGGTTGCTCCTGGGGTTGGCCGGTGCCGCCATGGTCGCCGGCCTCGCGCGGGCCGAGGATGCCGGCTCGCTGTACCAGGCCATGGCGATCGTCACGGGCACCGACATGCGCAGCCGCCCGGCCGGCTTCGCGCACTGCCTGCGCGAGGTCCTGGCCAAGGTCTCCGGCGAGCCCCGCCTGCTCCAGGATCCGCGCGTCGCCGAACTCGCCGCCCGGGCGGACGGCTTCGTCCGGGCCTTCGACTATGTCGACCTGATGGCCAAGTACAAGAAGAAGGACGACCAGGGCAGCTATGACCGGCCCCATGCCTTGACCGTGCAGTTCGATCCGGCGCGGATCGACGTGGCGCTCGGCGAGCTGGGCGAGCGGCCGTGGCGCGGGTCGCGGCCGATCGTGGTACCGGTGCTGTCGATGCGCGGGCCGAAGACCGCCTACCTGCTCAGCGCCGACGATCCGGCGCTGTCCGACCAGCGCGGGTCGTTCGCCGACCGCGCCGAGGAGGTCGGCATGACCGCCCGGCTGCCCACGCTGGCGGAGCTCGCCGCCTGGGGCGCCGTCCCAGGCCAGACCCCGCCCCTGCCACCGGCTGCCGGCCCGGACGACGCCGTCGTCGCCGGCGCGATCGCGTTCCAAGAGACCCCGCCGGGCTGGACCGGCTCGTGGCGGATGCGCTGGCGCGGCGCCGACTACCGCTGGGGCGTCAGCGGCGTGAACTATGACGCAGCGTTCCGCAGCATCGTCGACGGTGTGGTCCGGGTGGCATCCGGCCATGGCACCCCGGATTGACCGTCCGACCCGGGCGGATTGACCATCCGACCCGGGCGGATTAACTATCCGACCCGGGCGGATCAGCTATCCGACCCGACGCGCGCATAACCGAAGGCCGTCGCGCCGCTCGTTGAGGAAGCCCATGGCCACGCAGCGCTACCGCGGCAGCTGCCACTGCGGCGCCGTTCGCTATGAGGTCGATGTCGACCTCGCCGCCGGCACCGGCCGATGTAACTGCTCTTACTGCGCCAAAACCCGCTATTGGGGCGCGGTCGTCAAGCCGGAAGCGTTCCGCTTGATCGCCGGCGAGGCGGTGCTGTCGGACTACCAGTTCGGCAGCCGGGTGATGCACCACCCGTTCTGCCGCCAATGCGGTGTCAGCGCCTTCGGCCATGGCGTCATCGAGGCGCTCGGAGGCCCGGTCTACTCGGTCAACGTCGCCTGCCTGGACGACATCGAGCCCGCTGTGCTGGCCGCCCTGCCCGTCCGCCACATGAATGGCCGCGACAACGACTGGTTCTCGCCGCCGGCGGTGTCGGGATATCTGTAGGGTCGCTTGGCGGCTACGCCATCTGGCGGGCGCCGCACCTGCCCGCTTGGGGTAAAACTAAAGGCGTTTTCCTGCGGGCGCAGCCGCCGTGACGCTCACTGGCCGTCTTGTCATCCTGATTGCCCTGACGCTGTTGCCGGCGTTTGCGATCGAGGCGTACAGCGAATATGCAACCTGGCGGACGCGCCAGGCCGACGTGCGGCAGGAGGCGCGGCGCCAGGCGCTGCAGGCCGCGGCCGATCTGGACCGCATTGCCGAGGGCGTCCGCAACGTGCTCGAGGCCGTGGCCGCGGTGCCGGCGGTGCGCAGCTTCCAAACCGACGAGTGCGCGCCTTATCTGGAGCAGGTCCACCAACGCTTCCAACATCTGGCGTCTCTGCTGGCGATCGGCCTCGACGGCCGACTGCGTTGCCAGTCCCAGGCGTCGACGGCCGACCTGCGCTTTGACGAACGGCCATCATTTCAGGCTGCCGCGGGGGGGCAGCCATTCGTCGTCGGCACCTATCTCCGTGGCCGGGTGACCGGCCGGGCGATTTTGCCCTTCGCCGTCCCGGTCCGGGACACAACGGGCCAGGTGGTCGGCGTGGTCGGTGCGGGTCTCGACCTCGGCTGGCTGGCGGCCCGGATGCACGAGCGCCCGATGCCCGCGGGGGGCGTGCTGACGGTCGCCGACCGCGACGGCGTCATCGTTGCCCGGACGCAGCCGGACGCCGGCGCCATCGGGAGCCGCCTGGCCGCACCGTTCCTGGATCGGCTCCATGCGTCGGCGCCAGGCCTGTTCGAGATGCGCAGCCCGGCCGGCGAGCGCTGGATCTATGCCGACGTGCCGGCCGAAGCGCCACCCTTGGGCCTGTATGTCAGCGTCGGGATCTCGGACCGCGTGGCGTTCGCAGCGGTCAACCGCTCGGCCGTGCGCTCGGTCGCGCTGCTGGCGGCCGGCGTGCTGCTGGCGCTGCTGGCGGCGTGGCAGGCCGGCCGCTATTTCATCCGCCGGCCGTTCCGGCTGCTCCTGGCGGCCGTGCAGGCCGGCAGCCGCGGCGACTATGCGGCCCGCGTGGTGGCGCCGGCTGGCGCCGGCGAGTTCGCCGTGCTGGGCCGGGCCTACAACGACATGGTGCGCCTGGTGGCCGAGCGCGCCGCCGAGCGCGACCGCGTCCTCGACGAGCTGCGGCAGCGCGACGACCGCCTAGGCGAGCTCAACCGCACCCTGGAGCACCGGGTCGAGACCGCGGTCGCCGCTCATGCCCAGGCCGAAGCGGCGCTGCACCAAGCCCAGAAGATGGAAGCGGTGGGCCAGCTCACCGGCGGCGTCGCCCACGATTTCAACAACCTGCTGACCGGCATCATCGGCAACCTGGAACTCCTGGAGCGGCGCACGCCGCCCGAAGGCCGGCGCTATCTGGAGGGTGCCCTGCGTGCTGCCGACCGCGGCGCACGGCTGACCGGCCAATTGTTGGCCTTCGCCCGCCGGCAGCAGCTGGACATCCGCGTCGTCGATCTCAATGCCGTGGTCATGGCCATGGACGACCTGCTGCGCCGGACGCTGGGCGGGCTGGTCCGCATCGAGCTGGCGCTCGATCCGGCGCTGTGGCCGGCGCTCGCCGATCCGACCCAGGTCGAGCTCGTCCTGTTGAACCTGGCGATCAATGCGCGCGACGCCATGCCCGACGGCGGCGTCCTCACCGTCGCCACCGCCAACCGGACCCTCAGCCATCGGCCCGGCGACCATGGCCCGGCATCGGGCGACTACGCCGCGCTGACCGTTCGCGACACCGGCACGGGCATGACCCCCGAGGTGCGTGCCCGTGCCTTCGAGCCGTTCTTCACCACCAAGGAGGTCGGCCGCGGCTCCGGCCTCGGCCTGCCCCAGGTGCTGGGCGTGGTGACACAGCTCGGCGGGGGTCTCGATCTCGAGAGTGCGCCCGGCACCGGCACCGCCATCACGGTCTACCTGGCCCGCGCTCCCACCCCGGCCGCATCGGTCGGGGAGCCGCCGCCGGCCGCCCTGGCCCCGGACATCGCCGGCACCCGCGTCCTGCTGGTCGACGACGATCCCGACGTGCGCAACACCACCTTGGCCATGCTGCAGGAGCTCGGCTGCCAGGTCACGACCGCCGACAGCGGCGTCGCAGCGCTGCATCTGCTCGACTCGCGGACGGCCTCCCGTCTGACCCTGGACATCGCCCTGATCGACTTCGCGATGCCGGGCATGAGTGGCGCCGATACCGCGGCGTGGATCGCCGAGCGCTGGCCGCAACTGCCTGTGCTGATCATGACCGGCTATGCCGACGACGGCCTGCCGGGCGTCGATCCGCGACGCCGGCCGATGCTGCGCAAGCCCTTCCGCGCCGCCGACCTGACCGCGGCGATCCGCGCGGCCCTGGCGGGCGGGCCGGCCGTGGCCCGGCACTCCGAGCCCCACTCCCTATGACTCAGAGGGTGTGAAGGGATGCCGGCATGGTCTGCGCCGGCTGTTGAAGGCCGCTGGC
>CAZEFK010000135.1:0-20377 GCA_964511405.1 uncultured Comamonadaceae bacterium
GGTCGCGGCGGCCGACGACCTGCGGGCGCTGGCCGCCGGGCTGGACGGTGCGGATCCGCTGGCCACGGCGATCGGCCTGGCCGCCGCCAACGCCCACTATGCCGGCCTGGCCGCGGCCGAGGTCGCGGGGGACGACGACGCCTGGCCGGCCGGCGCCGTGATGGTCGGCCGCTTCCCTGGCCGCCCCGCCGACGCCACCGTGATCGAACGCCAGCCGGCCCCCGGCGAATGGCCGGAGCACGCCGCCGACTGGCTGCTGGCCCAGCCGCGCCCGGCGGTGATCACCAGTTCGGCGCTGGTCGGGCGCGCGGCGCCCCGGCTGATCGAGCGCGCGCAGGGGCCGGTGACCCTGATGGGCCCATCGACGCCGCTGGCGCCGCGGCTGTTCGCCTATGGCGTGGCGGCGCTGGCGGGGTTCCGGGTGACGGATGCCGACGGCGCTGCCCGGGCGGTGGCGGCCGGGGCGACGGCGCGCGAGCTCAGGCCGTTCGGGCGCAAGGTGGTGCTGCGGGCGCCGGCTATCGCGCCGGGCGGTTGAAGATGCGCTGGAACTGCGCCTCGGTGCCGCCGGAGTGCAGCCAGGCGCGCTTGACGGCGTCCCACCAGACCTGGCTGTCGGGCGCGACATCCTGCCAGGGATCGTCGGCCAAGGGGCCCCAGTGGTGGGTGGCGTAGGTCGGGTTGGGCTGATCGGGAGCGTCAGGCATCGGCGTCGTCCTGGGTTGCCATGTACATATAGGTATCGGCGATCCGCACGCTCTCCGGATCGAACCCGAATTCGCCGCTCCACGAATTTGCGGCGCCCCTGCCGCGAACATGCCGCACTGGCTGATCGGAAGGACTTCATGCTGATCACGCTTCCGAAGCCGCGGCAACCCCACCGAAGCCTGTGGTCATGGCGCCCCATATGGCGGCCCAAGAGGTCGCTTCAACGAAGTCGCGGCACCTCCGCCGCGAAGACCATGAAGACGTTCCAGCAGCCGCTGAACCGGTTCGCGCTTCAATGAAGTCGCGGCACCTCTGCCGTGAAAACCGCAACCGCCTCCGGTCCTCACGCTCGGCCAGATCCATCTTCAACGAAGTCGCGGCACCCCGGGCGCGAAAACTGCGCCGGTCAGGCAGTATCCGAACCAGCGCTGCAAGTTTCAACGAAGTCGCCTGCCGCGAAAACACGGGATGCAGGCCCGCATGGCTCAAATAGACCCCTAGGCTTAAACGAAGTCGCGGCACCCCCGGCCGCGAAAACTGCCCGAGGTCAACGCCAAGGTCGAGCCGGTCAAGGCGCTTCAACGAAGTCGCGGCAACCCGGCCGAGAAAACATCTGGTCGACATGCACGATCACCCGGCGCTTGCGGCTTCAACGAAGTCGCGGCACCTCGGCCGCGAAAACTTCCGGGGCGGCGGCATCGAGCTCCTGGAGCGCTCGATGCTTCAACGAAGTCGCAGCACCCCCGCCGCGAAAACATGATCACCTCGACCGAGTTCCTGGCCTGATGCTGTAGCTTCAACGAAGTCGCGGCGCCTCCGCCGCGAAAACGCCGACGGTGCCAGCGCGCGCCGTCAGATTGATCGTCGGGCTTCAACGAAATCGCGGCACCCCCGCCGCGAAAACGACCGGCGCGCCGATGAAGGCGCGCGTGGACTACCTGCTTCAACGAAGTCGCGGCACCTCGGCCGCGAAAACCGGCCGCGATGTCGGCGATCGCTATCGCCAGCTCGACGCTTCAACGAAGTCGCGGCACCCCGGCCGCGAAAACCGGGTGCGGGCCAGGATGACGCCGACCGATGCTTCGTGGCTTCAACGAAGTCGCGGCACCCCGGCCGCGAAAACGAGCCCTTCAGCTCGGGGTTGGCCGCGTCATAGGCCAGGCTTCAACGAAGTCGCGGCACCCCGGCCGCGAAAACGGCCTTGACCCACGGCGGGTTGGCGCTCGGTCTCGGGACGCTTCAACGAAGTCGCGGCACCCCGGCCGCGAAAACGGTGCTGCGGGCGGCTCTCCTGGTAAAGTCAAGCTCTGCTTCAACGAAGTCGCGGCACCCCGGCCGCGAAAACCCAGCGATCGAGGCGCAGACGGAACCGCTGGTCGGCCGAGCTTCAACGAAGTCGCGGCACCCCGGCCGCGAAAACGTGATCCTCGATCAGCGCCGCGCGGATCTCATTGTGCGCTTCAACGAAGTCGCGGCACCCCGGCCGCGAAAACGACCAAACCCTTCGACCTTACAATAAATTTCTATATGCTTCAACGAAGTCGCGGCACCCCGGCCGCGAAAACCCCAGCCGCGAAGAAGGCCACGCCGAAGCCCGCCACCGCTTCAACGAAGTCGCGGCACCCCGGCCGCGAAAACCGAAGGCCGGATCCCGGGTCCGAAGCTCCACTTCAGGCTTCAACGAAGTCGCGGCACCCCGGCCGCGAAAACAGCCCCAGGCCGTCGTCGGTGTACACAGTCAGTTCGGGTGGCTTCAACGAAGTCGCGGCACCCCGGCCGCGAAAACTCGGCACCCGTAGTCCGCGGTCCGTTCAGTTCTGCACGGAGCTTCAACGAAGTCGCGGCACCCCGGCCGCGAAAACAGACCACCTCATGCCGCAAGGGCACTCCGTGATCTGCTTCAACGAAGTCGCGGCACCCCGGCCGCGAAAACACCACCTGGTCGGGGGCAGCTCGGGCGATCCGGCTTGGGCTTCAACGAAGTCGCGGCACCCCGGCCGCGAAAACGGATGTCCTGCAGGTGGATGGTCCGGCGAATACTTGGTGCTTCAACGAAGTCGCGGCACCCCGGCCGCGAAAACGACGACCTGCTTGAACCTGTTCATCGCGTCATCGGCGCTGCTTCAACGAAGTCGCGGCACCCCGGCCGCGAAAACGATATCGCGCTCGCCTGGTCGGCACGCCACTAAGTCGCTTCAACGAAGTCGCGGCACCCCGGCCGCGAAAACTTGGTGGCGTCACAATCATACGCCAGACCGTTAAGGATCGGCTTCAACGAAGTCGCGGCACCCCGGCCGCGAAAACAGTGCCAAGATCGGCGGTAGCATAGTATCCACAGTAGCTTCAACGAAGTCGCGGCACCCCGGCCGCGAAAACTGCTGCCCCTGCGCAGCGCCGATCAACGCATTGGCGGGATTGCTTCAACGAAGTCGCGGCACCCCGGCCGCGAAAACTGAGGAGCTGTCGAAGACCATTGGCGACTATACGGTGCTTCAACGAAGTCGCGGCACCCCGGCCGCGAAAACCCCTCGTCATGCTCGCCGAGCCAGGCCCAGAGATCCCGGCTTCAACGAAGTCGCGGCACCCCGGCCGCGAAAACGTCGACACTCGGGCGATGAGCCCCGAAGACGTGCTGCTTCAACGAAGTCGCGGCACCCCGGCCGCGAAAACCCAGGACCAATGGGTCAACGTTCAGCGCTACATGCGCGCTTCAACGAAGTCGCGGCACCCCGGCCGCGAAAACGGATGGTGCGCACCGGGCCGCCTCCGATGTCGGCCGCGCTTCAACGAAGTCGCGGCACCCCGGCCGCGAAAACGTCGAACTGGCCGACCTGAAGACCGAACCGCACGACCACGCTTCAACGAAGTCGCGGCACCCCGGCCGCGAAAACCGCCGGCGCCTGGAACGGGCTACCGTCGACCGTCCGGCTTCAACGAAGTCGCGGCACCCCGGCCGCGAAAACTCCGCGAGCGCGAGCTGGCGGCGCTGCGCGAGCGCGGCTTCAACGAAGTCGCGGCACCCCGGCCGCGAAAACCCGCAGTTCCCCGGCAGACCGCCCGCGCCGATGGTGGCTTCAACGAAGTCGCGGCACCCCGGCCGCGAAAACCTGATCGCCTTGGGCATCCTCGGCGCTGACCTGCTGCTTCAACGAAGTCGCGGCACCCCGGCCGCGAAAACGGTGCAAGGAAGTCGCCGTTGATGCGGTCACGCCGCTTCAACGAAGTCGCGGCACCCCGGCCGCGAAAACTTCCGTTCCGCTTCCTGCCTTGCACAATCTCGCACTCGCTTCAACGAAGTCGCGGCACCCCGGCCGCGAAAACCCCCGCTGGTCGCGGTCGCTATGAACCCCATCCACTCGCTTCAACGAAGTCGCGGCACCCCGGCCGCGAAAACTCTAGCTCTATGAAAGTTCACCTCGCTGGTATCACCGCGCTTCAACGAAGTCGCGGCACCCCGGCCGCGAAAACCGTCGCATGGACGAGCGGCTGAATATGATCCTGGGGCTTCAACGAAGTCGCGGCACCCCGGCCGCGAAAACCCGGAGACGTTATCGACGACGGTCCCGATGCGGTTGCTTCAACGAAGTCGCGGCACCCCGGCCGCGAAAACAGGCCGATCAGCAACGCCCGGAGCGCCGGGGCGACGGCTTCAACGAAGTCGCGGCACCCCGGCCGCGAAAACAAGCCAATAAATTAGTTCCTGGTACCACTCTTTGAGCTTCAACGAAGTCGCGGCACCCCGGCCGCGAAAACGACCGATCGTTGACGCTGCAACCGCGACCGTGTCGATGCTTCAACGAAGTCGCGGCACCCCGGCCGCGAAAACTGCACAGCGGGCCGCCTTCAGGACCACAGGCACAATGGGCTTCAACGAAGTCGCGGCACCCCGGCCGCGAAAACCCAAGGCTGACTTGACTGGGGCTATCCTGACCGGGGCGCTTCAACGAAGTCGCGGCACCCCGGCCGCGAAAACGCCGCTGCTGATCCCGGCCGAGGCCATGCTGCATGTGCTTCAACGAAGTCGCGGCACCCCGGCCGCGAAAACCTGCGTCGCCCCGGCGCTCCGCGCGCTGAAGATCGGCCTGCTTCAACGAAGTCGCGGCACCCCGGCCGCGAAAACGCGAATTCGACCTCGTCGAGAACCCCTGCACTGCGCTTCAACGAAGTCGCGGCACCCCGGCCGCGAAAACCGCGGCTGCTCAAGGCGTCCAGAACGACCACTTCTCCGCTTCAACGAAGTCGCGGCACCCCGGCCGCGAAAACGCGGCGGGCGAATTCGACCTCGCCGCTGCGGCAGCCGCGCTTCAACGAAGTCGCGGCACCCCGGCCGCGAAAACAGTCGGACCGGTGAAGTGCATCCGATCGACGGTGTACCGGCTTCAACGAAGTCGCGGCACCCCGGCCGCGAAAACCCCGAACGGCCTGAAGTCGACCGCCGCGGGTACCGCGGGCTTCAACGAAGTCGCGGCACCCCGGCCGCGAAAACTCGTCGGCGGGGTTCTTCGGTCCGACGAGCTTGATACGGCTTCAACGAAGTCGCGGCACCCCGGCCGCGAAAACAAATTTGAAAATCTCGAACAGCCGCTCCAGAATCTCAAGCTTCAACGAAGTCGCGGCACCCCGGCCGCGAAAACGCGCCGAGGCTCGCGGGGGGGAGCTCGAAGCGTTATTCGCTTCAACGAAGTCGCGGCACCCCGGCCGCGAAAACAGCGGCATCCTCGACGACGACGGTGCGGTGATTGCCGCTTCAACGAAGTCGCGGCACCCCGGCCGCGAAAACTGTCCGAACGCCGTTGACGAGGATGAAATTGCCGCTCGCTTCAACGAAGTCGCGGCACCCCGGCCGCGAAAACGACGCCACAGACGCGGCTACTGACCGCGCAGGCCGCGCTTCAACGAAGTCGCGGCACCCCGGCCGCGAAAACTTCACGAGGGGGACCTTGCAATGAGGGCACAGCCTCGGCTTCAACGAAGTCGCGGCACCCCGGCCGCGAAAACTGCGGTCAGGTGGCGGGCCAGGTCGGCTTGCGTCATGCGCTTCAACGAAGTCGCGGCACCCCGGCCGCGAAAACGCAACAGCCGCTGGCAAGCTGGCTGGCCACGCTGCTGCTTCAACGAAGTCGCGGCACCCCGGCCGCGAAAACTCGCTGGTCGAGGTCAGCGCCAGCTGGATCACGCCCGGCTTCAACGAAGTCGCGGCACCCCGGCCGCGAAAACGCCGTGGCGCAGCTCGGCAGCGCAGGGGTACTCGACGCTTCAACGAAGTCGCGGCACCCCGGCCGCGAAAACTGCGTCGCCCCGGCGCTCCGCGCGCTGAAGATCGGCCTGCTTCAACGAAGTCGCGGCACCCCGGCCGCGAAAACTCAGAAACCTCGCGGCGGCCTCGCTGCCGCATCTAGCTGCTTCAACGAAGTCGCGGCACCCCGGCCGCGAAAACCACCGGCTGCTCTGGGCGCTGCTCGCCAAGGTCGTGGAGCTTCAACGAAGTCGCGGCACCCCGGCCGCGAAAAC
Source organism: uncultured Comamonadaceae bacterium (assembly GCA_964511405.1). Taxonomy (GTDB): domain Bacteria; phylum Pseudomonadota; class Alphaproteobacteria; order Elsterales; family Elsteraceae; genus CAZEFK01. Next base: position 6,220 of record CAZEFK010000135.1, read on the forward strand.
GAACGTCGCGGAAGCGGCGAATGCCCCCGCCTTGACCGAGCTTCAACGAAGTCGCGGCACCCCGGCCGCGAAAACGGCGACGACATGGACAGAATGGCGGCAATGACCGCCAGCTTCAACGAAGTCGCGGCACCCCGGCCGCGAAAACGGCGCGATATCGTCCGCGCCATGGATTGGATTTTCGGGCTTCAACGAAGTCGCGGCACCCCGGCCGCGAAAACCGGCCGCGACCCCAAGCGTGCGCAGGTGCCAGCGGGGCGCTTCAACGAAGTCGCGGCACCCCGGCCGCGAAAACCGGATCCTGGCGCCGACGATCGCCGGTCCGTCAGACGGCTTCAACGAAGTCGCGGCACCCCGGCCGCGAAAACGCCTCGGGGGCGTTCCGTTCGATGTGAAATACGTGCTTCAACGAAGTCGCGGCACCCCGGCCGCGAAAACGCGCCGAGGAGACCCGGGGCATTCATCTCCTGGAGGCTTCAACGAAGTCGCGGCACCCCGGCCGCGAAAACAGTTCTGCACGAATTGTTCGGTGCCAGCTACCCCGAGCTTCAACGAAGTCGCGGCACCCCGGCCGCGAAAACCTCCGCGTCGCGGTCAAGCGGGTTGTCACGCACACCACCGCTTCAACGAAGTCGCGGCACCCCGGCCGCGAAAACCTGCAACTGCCCCGCAACCCCGTGGTCATGGCCTGGGTGCTTCAACGAAGTCGCGGCACCCCGGCCGCGAAAACGATAGTTTCCGCCTGGGTCTCTTTGGAAACCCCGGTGGCTTCAACGAAGTCGCGGCACCCCGGCCGCGAAAACTTGGGACTGCCTGACCTTCTGCGACCGGCGCGACCCGCTTCAACGAAGTCGCGGCACCCCGGCCGCGAAAACCGCACAATTCCGCGAGCCGCAAAGGCGAGCCCTTTGATGCTTCAACGAAGTCGCGGCACCCCGGCCGCGAAAACCGCGGCGCTGAAAGCCGATTGGGAGCGGACCTGGATGCTTCAACGAAGTCGCGGCACCCCGGCCGCGAAAACCCCGCCCCCATATCCCGTTGCCGCCGCTTTGCAATCGCCACCTCGCGCGAGGTCTCCGAACCAAAACAGGAACACGGGCACAACACTCTCTCCCAACCTACGTCGGAGTTTACCAGAATTCGCAATCTCATCAAGGCCTTCGCGCCTTGCGAGCGCTCCCGGCGTTTCGCGCATCACCGCCGCGCTCGCATCCGTCCGGCGGCCTCACACGATGATCGGCTCGCGCCGCACGGCGTCGAAACGCTTGCCGAGGCTGTCCACGCGCAGGTCGATCCGGTCGGCGGGGCCCAGGTCCAGGATCAGCACATGGTCGTGCCGGTGGTCGATCACGCCGGCGACGGCGGCGGCCAGCTCGGCGCGGCGGCGGCGCGACAGGCGGCATTGGAACACCGACAGCTGCAGCCACTCGCCATAGCCGCGCATCAGCTTGAACAGCCGGCGGCCGCGGCGCTCGTCGGCGATGTCGTAGGTGACGATGAACAGGTGCTCGTCCATGGCGTCAGCGTGGCAGGTAGTGCGGATAGCGCTCGATCTCGCCCAGCAGATGGCGGCCGAGCAGGCGGCACTGCACCTGGATCAGCCGGCGCAGGCTGACGCGGTAGCCGAACAGCGGGTGCGTGGTCTCCTGCGACAGGCGGCGCTCGATAGTGCCGAGGAACCGGCGCCGGCCACTGGCGGTGAGCGCGCAGCCGGCCGAGGTGGTCACGAAGTCCTCGGGCTGCAGCTCGCCGCCATTGATGGCCTGGAGGACCGCGGAGTCGGCCAGGATCGGGCGGAAGGGCTCCATCAGGTCCAGCGCCAGCGCCGGCCGGCCGTGGCGCGGCTGATGGTAGTAACCGCGCAGCGGATCGAGGCCGCAGCCGGCGAGCGCCGTGGCCAGCGTGCGGGTCAGGATGGCATAGGCGAAGGACAGGAGCGCATTGACCGGGTCGGCGGGCGGACGGCGGTTGCGGCGCTCGAACTGGAAGGGCGGCAGGCCGTCGTCCGCCGGCTTCAGCAACGCAGGCACGGCGCGGAAATACACCGATGCCGCCTCGCCCTCGATGCCCAGCAGGGCGTCCAGCCCGGACGCCTGGCCGGCGCGCGCCGCGGACCGCTTCAGGTCGCGCAGCACGGCGTCGCGCTCGCCCTCGTCGCCGCGCCAGTTGCGGCGCAGCAGGGTGCGGCCGTTCAGGATCTTGGCCTGGACCAGGTCGCGGGCAAAGCGCAGGCAGAACGCGGGATCGAAGCTGGCGCGGTACTGCGCGGTGCGCAGCTCGACGTTGCGGGCGCCGAGGCCGGCGGCCACGCCCAGGAACCAGCCGCCGTGGGAATGGAAGCTGACCGGAATGTCGCGGCGCATCAGCTCGTGCAGCGCCGGCGTGGTGATCGACACCGCGCCGAAGACCGACACCTCCGACACGTCGATCAGCCGGGCGGTGACCTTGGGCGCGTCCTCGGCCTCGATCTCCAGCGTGTCGCCGGCCTTGCGGATGCGCGCTTGCTGGGCCTGGACGTGGAGCGGCAGGGCGTCGTCGGCCGGCACCGCGATCGGGCGCGGCGCCAGGTCGTGGTTGCGCAGATAGCCGACCTCGTCGGGCAGGCAGATGCCGACCAGGGCGCAGCGCGGGCATTTCGGGCTGTCGACCAGCGGCGGCGGCAGGCGGCCCGTGGCCGCTGACAGGCGCAGCTCGTGGATCGCCTGTAGGGTCGCCGCGCGCAGCGCCGGCTCGAAGGGCACGCGCACCCGCTCGCGGCTCTCGGCATAGTAGAGCGCGCCCTCGACGCAGGTGTAGCCGTGCTCCTCCAGCAGCAGGCCCTGGGCGCAGACCTGGACGCGCTCGGGCTCGTAGGCGCCGGTGGCGACGTGCGGGCGCTTGCCGCGCTTGTAGTCGACCGGCACCACTTGGCCGTCGTCGGCCTCGACCAGGTCGATCTTGGCGATCAGGCCCAGCCGCTGCGACGCCAGCGTGACCGAGCGGGCATGGATGGCCGCGCCCTCGCCCAGGGCTTCGGGCTCGGGCAGCGCCGGCCCGGGGCGGTCGACCCGGCGGTGGACGAAGCGGCCTTCCACCGTGTCGCCGGTCTCGGCCCATTCGCCCTGCACCCACATCAGATAGGCCAGCCGCGGGCAATAGACATACTCGTTGACCATGCGCGCCGGCACCAGCGGCGCATCGTCCGCCGCCGGCGGGGCGGGCAGGTTCAGGCTGAGCTGGTCGTCGGTGGGCATGGGATGATCGGTTGCATCGAGGCCTCGATCATGCTCTGGCAACGGGCTCATCTCGGCGGTCGGCCGGACTCCAGGCGATCGATATTAACGATATTCAATTAAAATTCTACTTTCCCATCTCGGCAAGTCGTGAAAAGCTGCATCGGGACGGAGGCATGTGTGGACAGCGGGGCAAGTCCGATAGATCGGGACGCGATCGAGGCACTGGTGACCGGCTTGGCCGGCACCGCCCCTTTGTATCGCTGGCAGCGCCGCCTATTGCAGCAATGGCTACTGGTAGGCCGGACGCCTCCCGCCCTCGAAATCCCGACCGGTCTTGGCAAGACCAAAGTCATGGCCCTGTGGCTGATCGCCAGGGCCGCTGGCGCCGACCTGCCCCGGCGCCTGGTCTACGTGGTCGACCGACGCGCCGTCGTCGATCAGGCCACTGCGGAAGCCGAGGCCTTACGCGATGCGCTCGGCCGCATGTTGGCGGATACCCGGCTGAATGTCGGCTGGCGCACTGCCTGGCGCGAGAACCTTGGGCTCGACGCCGAGCAAGCGCTGCCGATCTCGACCCTTCGGGGCCAATTCGTCGACAACCGCCGGTGGCTGGAACATCCGGCGAGCGCGGCGATCGTCGTCGGCACGGTCGACATGGTCGGTTCGCGGCTGCTGTTCCAGGGGTACGGTGTGTCGCCGCGCATGCGCCCGGTCCATGCCGGCCTGCTCGGCGCCGACGCCCTAGTCCTGCTGGACGAGGCCCATCTGGTGCCGCCGTTCGAAGCCTTGCTGGACACCGTAGCGGGGCGCAGGGGCCGCCCTGTATGCCCGCCCGAAACACCGGTCCCCGGCCTGCGGTTGATGGCGCTGTCGGCGACTGGCCGCACCGACGACAAGGCCGCCTTCACGCTGGTGGACGAAGATTGGGACGACGACCCGCCGGTGCGGGCGCGCCTCGATGCAGCCAAGCGGCTGGCGCTCCATCCGGTGTCCGCCGCCGGGCTGGCCGACGACTTGGTCGAGCGTGCTTGGGCGCTGGGCGGCGCCGACCAGCGGGTCGCGGTGTTCTGCAACAGCCGCCGGACCGCGCAGGAGGTCCACGACAAGCTGGAAACCCGGGCGCGCAAGGCGTTCGGCAAGGACGTCGCGGTCATGGCGCTCCTGGTCGGAACGCGGCGCGTGCGCGAACGCGCGGCACTGCGGTCGTCCGCGGCGTTCCAGCGCTTCCAGCCCGGATCGCCGGCGCCGGCGACGACGCCGGTCTTCCTGGTCGGCACCTCGGCCGGCGAGGTGGGCGTCGACCTGGACGCCGACCACCTGGTCTGCGACTTGGTACCATGGGACCGGATGGTCCAGCGGCTGGGACGCGTCAACCGGCGGCCAGACCCCGGCCAGGCCCTGGTCGAGGTCCTGGTGGCGCCCAGCGACAAGGAGAAGGAAGCGGAGGATCCGGCTGCCGCGGAGCGCCTGGCAGCGCTGCGCGCTCCCTTCGTGCTGCCGTCCTGGCCGACCGACGCCGAGGGCCGGCGCGACGCCAGCCCCGGACGGCTCGTCCGGCTGAAGGCCAATCCGGCGCTGGCGGCGATCTTCCAGCAGGCCTCCACCGGGACGCCTCTACACCCGGCGCTGGACCGCGCTACGGTCGACGCCTGGTCCATGACCTCGCTGCCGGTCCATCCCGGACGTCCCGATGTGGCGCCGTGGCTGCGCGGATGGATTGACCGCGAGCCGCAGTCGACGCTGGTCTGGCGCCGCTTGTTCCCGTTGCGGATCAAGGGATCGCGGGCGACGGCGACGGACGGAATCCGGGGCGAGCTCAAGCGCTTCTTCCAATCGGCACCGCCGCATCTCAGCGAGACGCTGGAGGCCCCGGCGTCCCTGGCCACCGATATGCTGAAGCGGCGCGCCGCGGAGCTTTTGAAGCGCACGGCGGCGCCGGACGACCCGGCCCACCCGCCCGTGGTCGTGCTACTGGGGCCGCAGGGCGATGTCGAGGAAGTATGGGATGCGGAAACGCTGCGGTCGATGCGCACGGATGCCTTGGAACGGGCACTCGGACGCGGCACGGCCGTGCTCGACGCGCGCTTCGCCGGGCTCGATCCCAACGGACTGCTGTCTGCCAAAGCGGCGACGGTCCCGGTGACCCTGGATGGTCCACCGGAATTCGGCCCCTGGCTCGCCAAGGCGGAGATCGGCTTTCGGATCTGTATGACCGAGGTAAGCCAGTCCGATGAGGACTGGCCGGTCGCTTATCGCTGGCCGCTGGCCGAGGACGCCGACGACGGCTGGGAGTTGCGCGTCGAGGTGAAGCGGACCGGCGACACCGTGAGCGAAGGCGATGGCGCGCTGGCCCGCCGCAGGCAGCTGCTCGACGAGCACCATGACTTCACCGGCATCGCGGCGGGCGACCTTGCCGACCGATTGGGGCTCGCCGCGCCTTATCGCGCCATGCTCGTTGCCGCAGCCCGCTCACATGATGCCGGCAAGGCGCGGCGGGAATGGCAGGCTGCCATGCGGGCGCCCCGCGACGGGATCTATGCCAAGACCATCGGCGGCGGCAATCCGGCCGCCCTCGACGGCTACCGGCACGAATTCGGCTCGCTGCGCGATGCGGCGCACGACCCGGCAATCCAGGCCCTGCCGCCCGAACTACGCGAGCTGGCATTGCACCTGATCGCCGCCCACCATGGCTACGCCCGCCCAGTCATCCGTCCGCTGGACCCCGATGTACCGCCCTCGGCCTCGGCGGTGCTGGCGCGCGATGCCGCGCTGCGGTTCGAGGCCCTGCAGCGCCGGTGGGGACCGTGGGGCCTAGCCTGGTGGGAAGCGCTGCTCCGCGCCGCCGACTGGGCGGCCTCGGGCCGCCTCGATCGGAAGGGGTAGCCTATGGTCGCAGCTACCATCCCCGTCGACCTGCGCAACCCCGGCCAAGTGTTCGCATGTTTGGGCATCCAGGAAGCCGCCGCTGTGCTGCTGGGCCGGCCGTGCTCGGGCGGGTTCGACTATTCCGGGACCGAGACAAGCACCAGCTTCCACGTCCAGGTGGACGGTGCCGACGATCCGGTCGAAACGGTAATCCAGTTCCTGATCCGCGCCGAGGTACGGGCAGAGGCGCCGCGCGGAAGCGATCTGACGACCGCCAAGTGGGATGTACCCACCGTGCGCATCGAAGAGCCGGTCTTCCCCTGCTCAGAGCCTGACTCGCCGGCGCCGCTGCCGATCCAGTTGATCGGACCGACCGGTACGATCCCGATTGCCCATTGGACGGATGGGTCGCATAGCGGACGCGACAATGTGAAGTTCTGGGCCGGCGCTGGCGGCTATCCCGGCGCGGCGCTGGCCCGCGACGCCTTGGCCCTGATTGCCGGTCTCGACGGTGACGCCCGCGCGGCCGCCTGCCGCGACCCGTTCGCGGTCAGCGCCCCGCAATCCAGCAGCCTCCGCTTCGACTGGCGGCGCGACTACATCCCGCTCGACGCCGGCTTTTCGCCCAACGCCCATGGCGCAATGACGATGGTCGGCTTTCCGCTGGTCGAGCTGCTGGCCGCCATCGGGCTGCAAAATGCCCGGCCCGATCGCCCGGACCGGCGCGACAAGCTTGCCTATCGCTACGGCGTGTCGTCGGCAATCCTGCCGCTACCGTTCGCCCGTGCCGTGCTGGGAGGCCAGTCCTTGGGCTTCCCGACCCGACTGTTCCGCATGCGCCTGGGATGGCCCGGACAGGAAGGCCAGGCCCGCTGCATCATTGACGCCCAGGAGGAAGCGCCATGACCGACGCCATCGCCATCACGCCTGCGATGATCGACAGCTGGGCCGATGACCTGCGCGGGCCGGTGGCCCTGCACCTGAAGCAAACCTTGCGGCCGGTCGAGGGCGATGGCGCCGTGATTTTCCCGCCGACCTATGCCGAGATCGGCTATTCGATCGACACGCTGTCGGACGGCACCAAGGTTGCCCAGATCGACTCCCTCGGCTCGCAGGCCAACCGGATGGAGCCGCTGTTCAAGGCGGCGGGCCCCGGGCGCGCCGGAAACCCGCTGGCAAAGCTGGTGCCGCAGATCGACATCGCGATCGACAACGAGCGCACGGTGTCACTGCTGGACGCCGGACATCGCCTGGGCGATGCCATCATCCGCTCGTCCGATCTGCGCGATCCCGCCAACCAAGCCTTTGCGACCTTTCGCGACACGGGCGATGCCACGGCCATTGCCAAGCTGGCGCCGACGTCGCTGGTGTTCGGCGCCTGGGACAGCCGCGATACCCAAGCGAAGCTGCCACGCGTCGTGCAGTCGGTCGTACGCGCCTGGGATGTCGACAAGCTCAAGCGGTCGGCGCAATACGTCCCGCCGGTCGACTATGCGGCGCTCGAGGTGTTCTCGGACGAGGAGAAGGGGAAAGCTGAGAAAGACAGCAAGAGCCCCTTGGCCCAGCGCGGCTTCGTCCATGTGCCGGCAGTCGACTCGCATGGCGGGATCGTCGCGCGCGGGGGCATCTTCCGAGACGTGACTGTCAATCTGGTTGCGCTACGCCAGCTCGATGGCGAGACCGGCGAGGCGCTGCGCCGCTATGTGCTGGGCCTGGCGCTGGTCGCCGCCGTCGAGCCCCAGGACGGGTTCCTTCGCCAGGGCTGCCTGCTGACGCCCGATCCCGATGCGCCGGCGGCCTGGACGCTGGTCGGGCGCGACGGCACGCGGCAACCGGTCTCCCTGACGCCCGGCTCGGTGCTGGCCTATGCCCAGCAGGCCGCCAGCCGCTTCGGCGTCGGGCCCGACCGCCGGGTCAAGTTCGCTCGGGACTTGGCCAAGGCGGACGTGAAGAAGAAGGCCTGACCGCGGACCCCGACGATGCCGGCCCGCGCCCTCCTCATCGAAGTCCACCTGCTCGACGGCCGCTACCATGGCGTCGGCGACTGGCCGCCGGCCCCGTTCCGGCTGTACCAGGCGCTGGTTGCCGGCGCCTATGGCGGCCGTTGGCGCGGCGAGCCGGCCGAGGCCAAGGACGCAGCCTTCCGATGGCTGGAACGGCTGCCGGCGCCGCACATTGCGGCACCCGCCCGAACCGTGGGCCGGACAACGACCCATTTCGTGCCCAACAACGATCTCGACACGCTTGGCGGCGACCCGCGCCGGGTCACCGAGATCCGTACGGCCAAGCCGGTGCGGCCGGTGCTGTTCGACGGCGCGCGGCCGCTGCTCTATGCTTGGCCGTTCGACGGCGAGCCGCCCGAGGCGGTGCTGCTGTGCACTCTGGCCGACCGGCTGCACACCTTGGGGCGCGGCATCGATGCAGCCTTCGCGCAGGCGGAGACCGTCGATTGGGCCACCGCCGAGGACCGTCTGGCTGCCCACGGCGGTGCCGTCTCGCGGCCGGCCGGCCATGCCGGCGAGGGCAAATCGTCCGCCCCTTGCCCCACCGCGGGATCCTTGGACAGCCTGCATCAGCGACACCGCGAGGTGACGCGCCGGCTCCGGACGGCGCGCCAGGGCCGTTCCGCCGTCACCGAGTTCCGGCAACCGCCGACCGCGCAACAACGCAGCGTCGCCTATGACCGGGCGCCGGTCCGGTTGCTGTTCGAGTTGGTTCCGTCCGGCGGGCGCCGGGCGTTCCGCCCGGTCGCGCAGGAGCGCGTCGCCGCGGTGGCCGTCGCCGTCCGCGACATGGCCGCCGAGCGGCTGCGCCAAGCGTACGATGCCGACAGCGCCGCCCTGGTCGAGCGCTTCGTCGTCGGGCGCGGCGCCGAGGCGGCCGATATTGCGCGCCGAGTCCGCGTGATCCCGCTGCCGACCATCGGCTTCATCCATGCCGATCCCGCCATTCGCCGCGTGCTGGTCGAGATTCCGCCCGATTGCCCGATCTCAGCCGCCGACATCGAATGGGCGCTATCAGGCCGCGCCCTGGCCGGCTTCGAGCGGGTCGACCCCGAGACCGGCGAGGTTGCCGACATCATCCTGGCCCCCACTGCGAAGCGCGGAATGCTTGAGCATTATGGCGTCAATACGCCGGGCGCACGGCGCTGGCAGACCGTCACGCCGGCCGCGCTGCCGGAGCCGCAGCCCCGCGGGCGCATCGGCGGAACGGCGCGAACCGATGCAGCAGTTCTAACGGTCGGCCACGTGGCGCAGGCCTTGCGTCACGCCGGAGTCGATCCCAAGGGCGCCGAGATCCGCGTCCAGCGCGAGCCCTTCCACTTGAAGGGCGCCCGTGCGGACGCCTTCGCGCCGAACCGGTTCGAGCCTGGTCGCCTCATGCATGTTGACGTGCGACTGGCGCTGCCGATTGCAGGTCCGCTGGTCATCGGCGATGGACGCTGGCTCGGCCTTGGCCTGATGCAGCCGGTCCTGGAAGCCACGCCGGACGTACACGTATTTGCGATCGATCCGGCCACTGCACCATCCGTGTCTCAGGCCGGCACTCTTACACGAGCCTTGCGCCGGGCTGTCATGGCCCGGGTCGCAGACTGCCTGCCGCGGGGCGAGGCGCTGCCCACCTTCTTCACCGGCCATCTCCCGGATGGCGCCCCGGCCCGGTCGGGCCGCCATGAGCACCTGTTCTTCCTCGCCGATGATGCCGACGGCGACGGCCGCCTGGACCGGCTCGCCATCGTCGCGCCACACCGGCTTGACCGGGGTGTCCGGCCCGCCAAGACCGAGTTGAAGCGTCTCAATGAAGCCATGGACGGATTGACCGAACTGCGCGCCGGTCCCGCCGGGGCGCTGGTGCTGTCGCGGGCGGATCCACACGATCCGATCTTCGGCTTCGGGCGCGTGTGGACCTCGAAAAGCCTCTACAAGCCGACCCGCCATCCGGGACGATCCGACGATCCCCACGCCTGGTTGACGAACGACCTGATTGAGGAGTGCCGGAGGCGCGACCTCCCGCGGCCGACTGTCGCAATTCTCCAGGTTTGCGAAGGCCCGCGCCGCGGCCTCGCATGCCGAGCCCAGCTGACATTCCGGACCAGTTTTCTGGGGCCGCTTCTGCTCGGCCAGGATTGCCATCTCGGTTCAGGCCTGTTCGTGACCAGCGTCTCTCTAGCGGCCGGCACCGGCCTAACCGAGCCGCCACAGCGATAGTCCGGACGATGACGGATACGCTGCGGCAAGGATCCTATCGCAGCTCGGCTGCGTACCTCGGGTGGTTGCTCGCTGTCGGCGGCACCGTATGGCGCTGGCACTCCGGTGGAACAGTCGACGTCCGCGACGTCGGGATGCTATTGACGATGTGGGGCCGCCGCCCAGACATGCGCCGGTCGGCCCCTTGCACCCGCCGGACATCAGACCGTCGCCGCCGGCGGAATGCTCGGCGGTGCGATCGACGGCGTTGACTAGACGCCCAATCCCTAATATTCGTGAGGCTAACAATCTACACGATCTAATTGAAGCCGAGTGTGGTTTGAGGTGTCTGTTGAAGGCCGCGCAACTTCCGCGATCCGCTCGCGGCCTCATTGTCATTGCACGGCCCTCAACTTTCAGCCGATTCGAAGCTGAGCACTGCGCGCAGCAATCATGATGTCTCACAAAATCAGCGCCCTCACTAGCGGATGAACCTCTTGGCGGAACGGGTTGGCGATCGTCGTCATCCGCCAGGTGAAGCCATCCTGAAGATCTTCGGACAGAAGCATACGGCACCCGTGATGCGCGGCGGCTGCGATGATGATTGCATCGAAAATGCCGATCTGGTGGTCGACCCCGAGGTCTTGAGCAGCTGCCAGGACAACGCTCGACGTATCAACGACCGCGCAGGTGTCCATCCAGGTCAGGATTGCCTGACGCGCGTCCGCCGACGCCCGTCCTTGCTTGCGCGTCAGGACGCGAAACAGCTCTCCCAGGACCTGAACGGGAACAACGACCGAAGGCGCGGGAACGCGGGCCAGGAGGTCGATGGCGACCTCCTGCATGGCCTTGCCATTGACCCCTTCGGCATAGGCCAGCACGTTGGTGTCCAGGGCAACAACACGGCCGTGTGACTCACTCTTCGTCGTAGAGTCCGTCACGGCTCCATTTCGGCAGTTCGGTCGCCGCCTGCCCGCGCAATCGGTCCAGCAGGATCTGCTTGGCGAATTCAGGTTTCCGATCATGGGCGCTAACCGGCCCAAGCCTAGCAACCGGGGTTCCGTGCGCGATCACGACGTAGCTACGGCCCTCGCGCACCCCGCGCAGCAGCTGTGAAAAGCGCCGGTTCGCCTCGGCTGCAGAGATCATGTCGTCCATGGGCCGACTCTGATGTAGTGAATATCACTACGCTAGCGGGCCCACGTGCCTCGCGCAATGGGCCCAGCCCTACTCCGGCAGCGCCCGCCACGCCTCTTCGCCAATCACGATGTAGCGGCTCATCCGCTGCCCGTCCCAGTGGTATCGCAGTGTGCGCGCCTGCACGACCGGCAGCCGAACCAGATCGGGCCAGAAGAGGGCAGCGGCTTCACCGGCCGGCCAGCGCACGCTCGGATAGACAACACCCTCGCTGCCCGAAGACCGCAGTCCAGCGGCCAACATCTGGGCGGCCTGCCAGTCGTCGGGATCCAGGCAAGTCTCGAACCCACCGCCGCGCAGGTCATGCAGCTGCCCGGCCACGTCAGCGCGCAACTCGCGGAATTGGGCATCGCTCGGCGGTTCGCGAGTCCGGCGCATGAAGCGCTCGAAATGGTGCGCCGTCTCCATCAGCGCGACCTCGAAGCGATCGCCGCAATACCACACGCCATACCGCCCGGCCGAGAAACGGCTGGGCCGATCCAAGGAGATATGGGTGAAGGCCGCCATGACCAAGCTGGCGCTCGGGCCCGAAATCCGGCGCGCCGCCGGCACGAGGCTGATGTCCCCGATTTCGTCGCGCACGCGCGGATTGGTCTTGCCTTCGGCACTGGCGAGCAGCTCCCAGTCGGCAGGATCGGCGATGTCCTCGAATAGCCAGATCGGCGGATAGATGGTCCGGATGATCCGGTATGCGGGGAACCACGCCACCGCGACCCGCGGCGGCGCTACCACCCGCCGCGCTCGGCGTCCAAATAGGCCCGCACTGTCGCTATGTCGCTCGGGGCGCCGCCCAGCATGCGGTCAAGAGCCGACCGCCCGCCGAAGCTGTCGTTGGGCTTGCGCACCCATCCATAGGCCTGGGCCGGATCCACGAACAGGTAGCGCAATGACTTATGGATTCCCATCAGGTCCGCCAACCGCCACGCCGTGTCGTGCGGCACGGCGCCGATGGCGCCGCGTTTCCAACGGTAGAACGTCGAGGCGCTCGGCTGCCCCAGCAGGATGCGCGCCTCGGCGTCGGACACCTGCCATCGCTGGAACAGGTTGAACACCGCCCGCAGCATGGCCGCGACCTCGTCCGGTGTAAGGGGGCCACGAACCGTCGTGTCAGAGGTGGTGGGCAAGGCCAGGGTCATCCGATCCCTCCTGTCACCTGGTAGACGATATCGCTCCGTCCGCCCGATGACACAAGGGCCTAATGCCCCCCATCCCCGCCCATCGCCTTGGGCTTCGACAGCACCGGCACCAGCATCAGCGCGAACACGAACACCCCGGCCATCAGCAGCAGCGCATCGTCGATGCTCATCACGTTGGCTTCGCGGTGCGCGATCCGGCGCAGCATCCACAGGGCGGCCTTGTCGCTGTCGCCGGCCAGGCGGTCGCCCATGTGGGCCGACAGGTTGCCCAGCCAGTCGGTCACGCCATAGCGGCCTGATGTCACCAGGTCGCGCAGGCGGTCGTTGTGCAGGGCCAGGCGCTCGGTCAGCACCGTGTTGATGCCGGCCAGGCCGATGGCGCCGCCCAGGTTGCGCATCAGGTTGTACAGGCCCGAGGCGTTCTTCACCTCGTGCGGCGCCAGCGTGCCCAGGGTCAGGGTGTTGATCGGGATGAAGCACAGCATCAGCGCCAGGCCGCGGCAGATCTGGGGCAGGAACATGTCCCAGTAGCCCGATTCCGAGGTCAGGCCGGTCAGCAGGTACATGCCGGTCGCGAACAGCGCCAGGCCGATCGCCAGCATCACGCGCGGGTCCATCTTGCGCGACAGCGTGCCGGCGATCGGGCCCGAGAAGAACTGGGCGATGCCGGTCACCATCACGGTCAGGCCGATTTGCAGGCTGTTGTAGTGCAGCACCTGGCCCATGAACACCGGCAGGATGTAGACCGCGCCGTACAGGCCGATGCCCAGGATGAAGCTGAACAGGCAGCCCAGGCTGAAATTGCGGTTGTGGAAGGCGCGGAGGTCGACCACCGGCTGCTCGCGCGTCAGCGTCCGCACGAAGAAGGCGATGGCGCCCACGGCCGCCACCGCGGCCAGGGTGCAGATGGTGTCGTCCTCGAACCAGTCGTCGCGCGGGCCCTCTTCCAGCACATACTCGACACAGCCCAAGAACACCGCCATCAGCAGCAGCCCCACGGCATCGAAGCGGCGGATCAGCTGCGGGTCGCCCTTGTCGATGTCGACCAGCGTCCACACCCCCAGGGTCACCGCGATGCCCGGCAGGATGTTGATCAGGAACAGCCAGTGCCAGGAAAAGGCGGCGGTCAGGTAGCCGCCCAGGGTCGGGCCCAGGGTCGGCGCCATCGTCGCCACCAGCCCCATCACCACGCCCACCTGGGCGCGCTTGGCTCCCGGGAACAGCAGGAAGCTGGAGGCGAACACGGTCGGGATCATGGCGCCGCCGATGAAGCCCTGCAGCGCCCGCGCCACCACCATGCCGCCGATGCTGTCCGACATCGCGCAGGCCAGGCTCATGATCGTGAAGCCCAGGGCCGAGGCCATGAACAGCACGCGCGTCGAGAACGCGCGGGACAGATAGCCCGACAGCGGGATCATCACGACCTCGGCGATCAGGTACGAGGTCTGCACCCACGTGATCTCGTCGGCGCTGGCCGACAGCCCAGCCTGGATCTCGCTCAGGCTGCTCGAGACGATCTGGATGTCCAGGATCGCCATGAACATGCCGACGACCATGC
>CAZEFK010000136.1:0-20252 GCA_964511405.1 uncultured Comamonadaceae bacterium
GCCGGCATCGCCATGGGCCTGATCAAGGAAGGCGACCGCTTCGCGGTGCTGTCCGACATCCTGGGCGACGAGGACCATCTGGGCGACATGGACTTCAAGGTCGCCGGCACCGAGCAGGGCGTCACCGCCCTGCAGATGGACATCAAGATCACCTCGATCACCGAGGCGATCATGAAGGTGGCGCTGGACCAGGCCAAGGGCGGCCGCCTGCATATCCTGGGCGAGATGGCCAAGGCCATGACCGGTGCCCGCGGCAGCGTCTCCGAGAATGCGCCGCGCATCACCGTGATCAACATCCCCAAGGACAAGATCCGCGAAGTCATCGGTTCGGGCGGCAAGGTGATCCGCGAGATCACCGAGCAGACCGGCGCCAAGATCGACATTTCGGACGACGGCACCATCAAGATCGCCTCCAGCGATGCCGAGAAGAGCCAGGCCGCGATCGACTGGATCAAGGGCATCGTGGCCGAGCCCGAGCTCAACCAGATCTACAACGGCAAGGTCGTGAAGGTGGTCGACTTCGGCGCCTTCGTGAACTTCATGGGCAGCCGCGACGGCCTGGTCCACATCAGCGAGCTGGCGCCGCGCCGCGTCGCCAAGGTCGCCGACGTGGTCAAGGTCGGCGACAGCGTCAAGGTGAAGGTCCTGGGCTTCGACGATCGCGGCAAGATCAAGCTGTCGATGAAGGTGGTCGACCAGGAGACCGGTGCCGACATCACCGACCAGGTCCGCGGCCAGCGCCAGGCGGAGCCCGCCGCCGGTGAATAGCGCCGAGGCGGCACGGGGTGGCGTGGCGGTGCCGCTGCCGCCCGTGCCGCCGCTCATCGGCCATCGCGGCGCGGCGGCGGTCGCCCCGGAGAACACCGTGGCCGGCTTGCGCGCCGCCGCGGCGGCCGGGGCACGCTGGGTCGAGGTCGACGCCAAGCTCACCCGCGACGGCGTCGTCGTGCTGATGCATGACGAGCGGCTGAACCGCACCACCTCGGGCAGCGGCGACGTCGCCCGCCATACCGCGGTCGAGATCGCCGCCCTGGATGCCGGCGCGTGGTTCGGCCCCGGCTTCACCGGCACCGGCGTACCGACCCTGGGCGAGGCGATCGCGACCCTGGCCGAGCTGGGCCTGGGCGCCAACATCGAGATCAAGCCCTGTCCCGGCCGCGGTGCAGCCACGGCCGAGGCGGTGGCGGCGATCCTGGCCAAATCATGGCCGGCGCAGCTGCCGCCGCCGCTGCTGTCGAGCTTCGACCGGGACGCGCTCGCCGCGGCCCGGGACGCAGCACCCGGCCTGGCCATCGGCCTTCTGGCGGAACGGCTGCCGCACGACTGGCACGAGGCTGCCGCGCGCTATGGCTGCGCGTCGATCCACCTCGACCACCGCCATGTGTCCGCCACCGAGATCGCCGCGGTCCGGGACGCTGGGCTGGCGGTGCTGCTGTACACGGTGAACGAGGCCGCCCGCGCCGCCCAGCTGTGGGCGATGGGGGCAACGGCCGTATTCACCGACGATCCTGGTCGGCTGCTGCGACAGTGATCGGCTATCGGCGGGCTCGTCAAACCGGGCCCGTAGCTTATATACACCGGGAACCGCGCGGGGAGCCGCGCGCCGTTCCCCGACGATGAGAGCAGGACGCCTTGAAAGCACTCAACCCCATCCTTCTCTCCGGCCGCGAGGTCCTGCCCCTCGTCGAAGGTGGCAAGGGCATTGCCGTGTCGAACGGCGAAAGTTCGGGGGCCTGGGCGAAGGCCGGCGGCGTCGGCACCTTCTCCGGCGTCAACGCCGACAGCTATGACGACAGCGGCCGGCCGATCGACATGGTCTATCGCGGCCGCACCCGGCGCGAACGCCATGAGGAACTGCTGGCCTATTCGATCCAGGGCGGCATCGCCCAGGCCCAGATCGCCCACGAGCAGTCCGGCGGGCGCGGCCGCATCCACATGAACGTGCTGTGGGAGATGGCCGGCGCCGAGCGCGTCCTGCATGGCGTGCTGGAAGGAGCCAAGGGCCTGATCCACGGCGTCACCTGCGGCGCCGGCATGCCATACAAGATCGCCGAGATCTGCGCGCGCTACAGCGTCTTCTACTATCCGATCGTGTCCTCGGCGCGCGCCTTCCGGGCGCTGTGGAAGCGGGCCTATCACCGCTTCCCGCAGTGGCTGGGCGCGGTGGTCTACGAGGACCCGTGGCTGGCCGGCGGCCACAACGGCCTGTCCAACGTCGAGGACCCCGAGGCCCCGGAAACGCCGCTGCCGCGGGTACAGGCCCTGCGCCAATGCATGAACGAGTTCGGGCTCACCCAGACTCCGGTGATCATGGCCGGGGGTGTGTGGTATCTGCGCGAATGGGCTGATTGGATCGACAATCCCGAGCTGGGGCCGGTCGGCTTCCAGTTCGGCACCCGTCCGCTCCTGACCCAGGAGAGCCCGATCTCCGACGCCTGGAAGCGCCGCCTGCTGGAGCTGAAGGAAGGCGACGTCTTCCTCAACCGGTTCAGCCCGACCGGCTTCTACTCGTCGGCGGTGAGCAACCCGTTCCTCGACGAGCTCAAGGCGCGCTCGGCCCGGCAGATCGCCTATGTCAGCCATCCGATCGGCGAGCACACGGCCGAGCTGCAGATCGGCGCCCGGCGGCGCACCGTCTATGTCACCCACGCCGACAAGCTCGACGCCGAGCGCTGGATCGCCCAGGGCTACACCGAAGCCATGCGCACGCCGGAATCGACGCTCATCTTCGTCTCGCCCGCGAAGAGCGTCGAGATCCGCACCGATCAGGTCGACTGCATGGGCTGCCTGTCGGCCTGCCTGTTCTCGAACTGGTCGCAGGCCGAGTCGGGCTCGACCGGCAAGCCGCCCGACCCCCGGTCGTTCTGCATCCAGAAGACGCTGCAGGCGATCAGCCACTCCGACGACATCGACAACCAGTTGATGTTCGCCGGTCACAACGCCTACCGCTTCGCCTCCGACCCGTTCTACCGCAACGGCTTCATCCCGACCGTGCGCGAGCTGGTGGACCGGCTGGTGACCGGCGACTGAGCCGCGATCACAAGCGGCCGGCGGCGACCACGCCGGCCGCGGCCACGGCGGCCAGCCCGGCCGCCACCCACGGCAGGTAGCGGTCGATAATGGCCTGGATCGGCGCCCCATATCGCCGGGTCAGCAGGCCCATGATCACAAAGCGGCCGCCCCGCGCCACGATCGAGGCCAGGGTGAAGCGCACCAGGTCGAGCTTGGCGACCCCGGCCGCGATGGTCACCAGCTTGTAGGGGATCGGCGTCACGCCTTTGAGCAGGATGATCCAAACGCCCCAGCGTTGGAAGGTATCCTGAAAGGCCGCGAACTGCGCCTCGTAGTGGTACAGCGCCAGGATCTGCGCGCCGACCTGCTCGAACAGGAACCAGCCGATGGCGTAGCCGAGCCAGCCGCCCGCGACCGAGGCGGCCGTGCACACCAGGGCCAGCCAGACCGCGCGCCGCGGACGGGCCAGCATCATCGGCACCAGCAGGACATCGGGCGGCAGCGGCAGCACCGAGCTTTCCAGGAACGACACCAACGCCAGCCACCACACCGCCGATGGGCGCGCGGCGGCGCGGAAGCCGAACTCGTACAGGCGCCGCAGCATAGCCGAACCCTTGGTCCTTCCCGGCCACTCGGGCCGTTTCACCGCATCGTCGAACAATCATGCGCCGGTCGGCTCAAGTCGTCGCCGGCGGGTGCGAATGATTCGCGTCCGGGACATTGCAAGAGACCAGGCGGACCGTATATATAGCGATGATGTCCGAGGCGCGCTCCAATGGTCGCACGATCGACCGCTTGAAATCTGCCGGGCTGCGGCCGACGCGGCAGCGGCTGGCGTTGGCCAGGCTGCTGTTCGAGCCCGGCGACCGCCATGTCACGGCCGAGCAGCTGCATGGCGAAGCGCTGGCGGCGGACGTTCGGGTGTCGCTCGCGACCGTCTACAACACCCTGCACCAGTTCACCAATGTCGGGCTGCTGCGCGAAGTGGTGGTCGAGGCCGGCCGGTCCTATTTCGACACCAATGTCTCGGACCACCATCACTTCTTCATGACCGACAGCGGCGAGCTGGCCGATATCGCTGGCGATCGCGTGGCCATGGCCTTGCTCCCCGAGGCGCCGGCCGGGACCCGCATCGAGCGCGTCGACGTCATCATCCGGGTCCGCGGCGGCCAGTAGGTCGATACGCTCGGATCGCTCACTCGCCGCCGACGGCGGCCGTGAAATTCCCGATCTCGCCGCGCAGTCGCTCGACCTCGGCCTGCAGCGCCGATGACGCCCCGGCCAAGTGTTCGGCCGTCGCTCCCGTCGTCCCAGCCGTCGCGGCGACATCGCTCATGGTGGCATCGACCAGCCGGGTCCCGGCCGTGACATCCCGCATCGCCATGGCGATCCGGCGGACGGCGGCATCCTGCTGCTCCAGCGCCGCGGCGATGCGGGTGACCACCAGGCTGGTGCGGCCGACCGCTGCCTGCATCCCGTCGATCGCCGCCAGCGCCTGGTCGGCCGCCGCCTGAGCGCCGTGCACCTGGCGCGCGATGTTCTCGGTCGCTCGGGCGGTCTCGTTCGAGAGCGACTTGACCTCGCCGGCGACCACGGCGAAGCCGCGCCCGGCTGCGCCGGCCCGCGCCGCCTCGATCGTCGCGTTCAGGGCCAACAGGTTGGTCTGGCTGGCGATGCGACCGATCAGGTCGATCACCTGGCCGATCTGCGCCACCGCCGCGACCAAGCCGCCGATGGTGGCCCGCGCCGCCTCGGCGTCGCCCACGGAGCCTGTTACGATCGCCCGGGCCTCGTCGGCCTGGCGATGGATCTCGGCGACGGCGGCCGACAGCTCGTCGGTCGACGAGGACGCGGACCGGACGCCCTCGGCCGCGTCCCGCGACGCCGTGGCGACGTCGCCACAGCCGCGCTCGGTGGAGGCCGCGATGTCCAGCAGCCCGCGCGCCCGCTCCTGAACGTCCCTGCCGGCATCGATGATCGCCGCCAGGGCACGCTCGGCGCCGACGCCGAAGTCGTACGTGGTCCGCGCCAACTGCTGTTGGCGCTGCATCCGGCGCCGCTGCTCGTCCTGCTGCTGGTCCGCGAGCGAGAGGCCGCCGCCCGCCCCGGTCACTGCCGCCCAGACCGCCGCCAGCGCCGGGTCGCGACCATCCAGCACCAGATGCCGGACCGCGGCCAACCGGCGGGTGCGATGCCGGCTCTCGCGCCGGAGCTGCCAGCGCCGAAGCGCGATGGCCAGCACCGCCGCCAAGCCGGGCAGCTCGATCTTCCGCCATCCGGCCTCGGCCTGGGCCAGGGCCGTGGCGCAGGCCGCGCGAAGGCTGGCCGCCAGCTCCTGTTCGACCGTCCGCATCGCATCGATGCGGACGGTCGCCGCGTGATACCAGTCCGCAGCTGCGATGCCCGCGATGACCGCATCGGGCCCGCCCCCGCGGACCGCTTGCCGGATGCGGTCGACGGCGTCGCTGTCGATACCGACCACCAGCGTCGCCTGGCCCGCCGACACATGGCGCCGGACCACGTCGATCAGCCGCTCCTGCTCCGCGCCCAAGGCCAGGAACCGATGGTAGGCCTCGGGCTGGAAGCCGCCGCTGGCCAGCGCGGCCGATCCCGTCGCGCGCTCCTGGCCGGCATACTCCTTGGCCAGGACGAAGTTGAAATAGGCGATCAGCTCGCCCGACAGCGCCGGATCGGACGAGACTGCCGCCATTTCCGACACCACCGCCAGGAGCCGGGCAATAAGGTCGGTGAAGGCCGCGGTGCCGACCGTCAGCGGCACATCGAGCCGGCTGATCCGAGCCCGCATCGGAGGCAAGTCGTCGAGCGCGGCCGCCGCCCGCCCGGCCGCGGCCACCAGCCGGCCGCCATGGCCAACATCGATCGCCGTCAGGCGCAATCCGGTTCGCACCGTCTGCTCCCGCCCCGCGGCCCGGGCGACCTGGGCCGCCAGCTCGGGCCCGAACTGCCGGCCGCGGCTGCCCAGGAACAGGCTGGTCGCGCCGCGCTCGCGCTGCAGCTCATGGATCAGGGCGCCGATGTCGCCGACCAGCTCGCACCCTGCGAGCAGGCGCTGCAGCGCCTCGATCTCGTGCTGCTTGGCGTCCGCCAGGGCGGCGACCGCCACCAGGCGGGTCCGTAAGGCCGCGCCGATTATCACGGCTGGATATCCCCAGCCAAATCGACCGGCGCGTCGGACGCCTTCGGCGACCGGTGCAGTAGGACGGCGTCCACGCTGTCTCCAGAGCAGGTCGCCGTTGACCTAGCGCTGCCAGAGCCTGCCCGCGGCAGGCATCGAGGATGACGGCCGCCCCGTTACGGCCGATCCTGTCCGCCAGCCCGGATGGCGGCGGCAATCTGGCCGATGCAAACCCAAGACCAGGGCGATCCATCCGCGGAACCGCCCAGCGCCGGTCCCCATCGCCCAGAAAAATGGCAGCCGACGCCGACTATTTCGCCGTTGCCGCCGCCTGGCGCTTACTCGAAGTTCTCCTGCGGGTAGGTACCCCAGATGTCGCCGCGGGCGATCCAGCCACGGCGGCCATCGACCTCCATCCGACACCAGCTGTCGCGGCACTGAAGCAGGCGGCCGACCACGCCGGTCTCCAGCTGCGCGACCGTCGCGCTGGCCGGGTCGGCGCTGCTGCGCAGGATGCCGACGGGGCCCGTGACGATGGCGGTACGCCGGGCCGACAGGGCGCGCTGGGTGACCCAGCCGACGGTGCCCTGGAAGTCGCGGATGCGCCGCCAGTCATCGGACTGCGCCGTGATCTCGACCGGCAGCTCGCGGCGCTTGAACACCCAGTCGATCGGGTATTGCCGGCCCGGCCCCGACCGGACGTTGACCTCGCCGACCCGGAGCGAGACGAAGCGCGGCACCGGCAGCGCGCCATCGGCGCCGGCCGCCCGTGCCTCGGCGCCGGTCCACAGCGCCAGGGCCAGCACCGCCGCAACCAGGCCAGCCGGCTTCCGTCCCTGCGCCGCTCGTGCCATCGTGGCCACCGGCAGTCCTGAACGGTGTCGTCCCTTGGCCAATCGTCCCAAACCCCGCGTCATCGTCACCCGCAAGCTCCCCGACGTCATCGAGACGCGCATGATGGAGCTGTTCGACGTCCGGCTGAACGATACCGACCGCCCTCTCACGCGCACCGAGCTGGTCGGCGCCATCACCGACGCCGACGTGCTCGTCCCCACTGTAACCGATCGCATCGACGCGGAAATCATCGCGGCGGCCGGCGAGCGCTGCCGGCTGATCGCCTCGTTCGGCACCGGCATCGACCATGTCGACGTCAAGGCCGCGGCCCAGCGCGGGATCACGGTGACCAACACGCCGGGCGTGCTGACCGAGGACACCGCCGACATGGCGATGGCCCTGATCCTGGCCGTGGCGCGGCGAATCGGCGAGGGCGAGCGCCTGGTCCGCAGCCGCGAATGGACGGGCTGGAGCCCGGTGTCGATGCTCGGCCGGCGCCTGGGCGGCAAGCGGCTGGGCGTCATCGGCATGGGCCGGATCGGCACGGCGCTGGCGCGCCGCGCCCGCGGCTTCGGGCTGGCGGTGCATTACCACAACCGTCGGCGCGTCCATCCCGAGCTCGAGACCGAGCTGGAGGCGACATACTGGCAAAGCCTGGACCAGCTGCTGGCGCGCATGGACATCGTCTCGATCAACTGCCCGCACACGCCGGCCACCTATCACTTGCTGTCGGCGCGGCGCCTGCGTCTGCTCCGGCCCGACGCGATCCTGGTCAACACCGCCCGCGGCGAGATGATCGACCAGGCGGCCCTGGTCCAGATGCTTGAGTCAGGCGCCCTGGCCGGCGCCGGTCTCGACGTCTACGAGCACGAGCCGACGATCCCGCCCAAGCTGTTCGACATGCCCAACGTCGTCCTGCTGCCGCACATGGGCTCGGCCACGCTGGAAGGCCGGATCGACATGGGCGAGAAGGTCATCATCAACATCAAGACCTTTGTCGACGGCCACCGCCCGCCGGATCGGGTCATCGACGATTGAGGCGCGGCATCGTCGGCGGGAGGATAGCCACGACAAGGCCTGCTTGGACGGCGGCGCTGCTCTCGATGGCGGCGACCTTGCTCACCGCGTGCGAGTCCAGCCCCGCCGGGAGCGTCGCCAGCGTCGACATGAGTGCGCCGCCGGCTCCCATGCGACAGCTCCGCATCCATGGCGACTCGGAAGACGAGTTGGTGACCGAGGTTGGCGATCGCGTCTTCTTCGCGTTCGACAAGGCGACACTGTCCGCGCAGGCGGAGACCGTCCTCCGACGCCAAGCCGCCTACATGGCGAAGTATCCACAGCTGACTTTCGTCATCGAGGGCCACTGTGACGAGCGCGGCACGCGGGAGTACAACCTGGCGCTCGGCGCAAGGCGGGCAGCGGCGGTCCGCACATACTTGATCGCGCTCGGCGTCGCTCCGACGCGACTCACGACCATCAGCTACGGCGCAGAGCGGCCTGCGGTTTTAGGCAGCACCATGTCAGCTTGGGATCAGAATCGCCGGGCCGTTACGGTGACGCAGTGAGGCGCCCGCGCCCAGTTCCTCGCGGCAAGTTCCTTTCCTCGTCATTTCCGCGAAAGCGGGAATCCAGTTGGCTCGACGCTTATATCAAACACGGACGATGTCGAGCTTGCCACACGGGCTGGATCCCCGCCTTCGCAGGGATGACGGGTGAGAGGTTGATGCTCTGACATTCCTGGACTCTCGGCACGCACGCCGGTCGACGGCCCCTACGCCGCCGGCCCCGGCTTGCGCGCTACCGCCAGCTCGCGGGTGATCGACTGGTCGACGACGTGGCGGAACGACAGGTCGGGCAGCTGGATCTCAAGCCCGGCGTCGGCGAGCAGGGCGAGCAGCCGGTCGCGGCCGGCGACGTGGGTGTTCCAGGCGAGCGCCAGGGTGCCCCCCGGTTTCAGCATCTCGGTCCACACCGGCAGCGCCGCGGCCAGCAGGTCGAGGGGCCGGCGCGATAGGGTCTCCGCGGCCCGGCTGCCATGCAGGACGCCATAGGGCAGGTCGGTCACAACCACGTCGAAGGCGTCGCGCTTGAAGTAGCGGCGCGCCTTGGTGGTGTCGTCGCACACCACGTCCAGCGCCAGCACCTGGTCCTTGGCATGGCGCTCCTTGACCTGGCCGATGTCGACCCGCAGGCGGCCGGTGGCGCCGTCCTTCAGGCGGTCGGCGCCGACCTGCATCGTGTGCTTGATCCGGCTCTTCTTGAGCCAGGTGCCCAGGAACAGCGCATAGGCGCGCACGGCGGCGGCGTCGAGCTCGATACCGGCGGCATCGTAGCCGTACATCAGCGCCTGGTTCAGCGTGGTGCCGCGGCCGCATAGCGGGTCGAGCAGCGCCAGGCGACGGTCCAGGGCCTGGCCGCTGGCCAGCACCGCCACATTGACCATCAGCTTGGTAAACAGCGGGTTGGTCTTGCCGCGGTACTTCTGGACCGTGATCAGGTCGCTGGCGTAACGGTCGAGCCGCTGCAGAGGCACCGGCACCAGGGCGCGGCCGTCGACCTCGAACAGCGCGTACAGCGACGAGAGGTTCGACAGCAGCGCGACGGCCCGCGCGTCGAGATCGGCGCGGAAGCGGACATAGGGCACGCCGCCGAGCGTCGCCGGCTCGACGCCCTCGATGGCGGCGCCGAGCACGGTCCGGCCGAACGCCGCCAGCTCTGCCTGCAGCAGCGCCCCCGCGGCCTCCGCATAGACGCTGTTGAAGGCCGGGTGGACCAGGATCGCGTAGTCGGCCACGGTCCCTACACGAACAGGAACGCCGTGCCCGGCGGCTGGTGCAGATAGGCGACCACGCCCGCCGACCGAATGCCCTCGGCCGGCGCCGGCAGGCCGTGGATGCGCAGGGCCAGCTCGCAGGCCAGGACGGTCACATCAAGCTCGCGGCAGGCTGCCCACAGCGTCTCGAAGCCGGCGACGCCGGCGGCCACGAAGTCGGCGTCGCGCTCGGCGCCGGCCAGACGCCGCCAGCCGTCCGGCTGGCTCAACACGACGGCCGGCCCGGTCAGGAACAGGGTGACCGGCCGGCCGAGCGCGGCGGCGCCGCTGGCCAGGACCAGGGCGTAGTGGACGCGCTCGAAGTCGCCGGACTGGACGGCGATGGCCAGCGGCTCACCCGGCATCGACCGTCTCCGCCAGCGCCGTGATCGTCGGGTTCGGGCCGCACAGGGCGCAGCCGGGCCGCCGCGGCACCCGGATCGTCCGCACCGTCACATCGAGCGCCTGGTACATCAGCAGCCGTCCCGACAGACTGCCGATGCCCAAGAGCTCCTTGACCACCTCGGTCGCCTGCAGGGCGCCGATGGTGCCGGCCGCCGCCCCCAGCACGCCGGCGCCGGCGCAGGTCGGCACCAGGTGCCGCGGCGCCGGCTGCGGGTACAGACAGCGGTAGCAGGGGTGCGGCTCGCCCAGATACGCCCTGTACGTGGCCAATTGGCCGTCGAACTGCAGCACCGCGCCCGAGACCAGGGGCTTTCGCGCGAGATAGCAGGCGTCGTTGATCAGGTAGCGGGTGCCGACGCCGTCGGTACCGTCGGCGACCAGGTCGTAGCCGCGGATCAGGTCCAGGGCATTGCCGGCGGTCAGCCGCACGCCGTGGCGCTCGACCCGGACGTCGGGATTGATCCGGCCGATCGCGTCGGCGGCGCTGTCGACCTTGGGCCGGCCGATGTCGGCGGTGCCGTGCAGCACCTGGCGCTGCAGGTTCGACAGGTCGACCCGGTCGTCGTCGACGATGCCGAGGGTCCCGACCCCGGCAGCCGCCAGGTACTGCAGCAGCGGCGAGCCCAGGCCGCCCGCGCCGACCACCAGCACCCGGCTGTCCAACAGCCGGCGCTGGCCGGCAAGGCCGATCTCCTTCAGCACGATGTGCCGCGCGTAGCGGTGCAGCTGGTCCTCGCTGAACTCCATCAGGCGCGTCCGAGCTGGCGCGCGATGCGCCCGACCAGGCGCTCGGCCGTCTCGGCCTTGGTCTCCGGCGGCCAATCCTCGACCGCATCGGCGGTCACCAGATGCAGCCGCGTCCGGTCGCCGCCGAAGATCCCGGTGCCGGGCGAGACGTCATTGGCCAGGATCCAGTCGCAGCCCTTGCGCGCCAGCTTGGCGCGGGCGTGCGCCACCACCTGCTCGGTCTCGGCGGCGAAGCCCACGACCAGCTGCGGGCGCCGCGCCCCTTGGGCGAGCGTCCGCAGAATGTCGGGATTCTCGGCGAAGCGCAGGATCGGCGGTTCGCCCCGCTCCTTCTTCAGCTTCTGGCCCGCCGGCGCCTCGACCCGCCAGTCGGCGACCGCCGCGGCGCAGACCGCGATGTCCGCGGGCAGCGCCGACTCGACGGCGGCCAGCATCTCCCGCGCCGTCTCCACCCGCATGACGGTCAGACCGGGCGGATCGGGCAGCGCAGTCGGGCCCGTGACCAGGATGGTCGCGGCCCCCGCCCGTGCCAGCGCCGCCGCGATCGCGTGGCCCTGCTTGCCCGACGAGCGGTTGCCGATGAAGCGTACCGGGTCGATCGGTTCGTAGGTCGGACCGCTGGTGACCACGGCCCGGAGCCCGTCCAGCGGCCGGGGCGCCAGCAGGCGCTCGATCACCGCGATGATCTCGGGCACCTCCGACAGGCGGCCCGACCCGATCTCGCCACAGGCGAGGTCGCCGTCGGCCGGCCCGACCACCGCGATGCCGCGCGCCATCAAGGTCGACAGGTTGGCCTGGGTCGCGGGGTGGCGCCACATCATCACGTTCATGGATGGTGCGATCAGCACCGGCTTGTCGGTCGCCAGCAGCACCGCCGCCGCCAGGTCGCCGGCCAAGCCGCACGCCATGCGCGCCATCAGGTCGGCCGTGGCCGGCACCACCACCAGGAGGTCGGCCTCGCGGCTCAGCCGGATGTGGCCCATCTCGCTCTCGTCGGTCAACGACAGCAGCGTCTGATAGACCTTGTCCTCGGTCAGCGCCGCGACGCTGAGGGGCGTCACGAACTGGCTGGCCGCCTCGGTCATGACCGCGCGCACCTGGGCGCCGCGGTCGCGCAGCCGCCGGATCAGCTCCAGCGCCTTGTAGGCGGCGATGCCGCCGCCGATGATCAGCAGGATGCGCCGGCCGTCGAGCATGGGCGCGATCTGATCACCGCGCCCGGTCCGGCGCAAGTCACCCGAGCACGGCGATCGCCAGCAGGACCACCGCGACCCATGCCGCCGTCCACAGCGGCCAGGGCGACGGCCGGCGCCGCGCCAGGGCATCGGCCAGCGCCTGGACCGTGGCCGGATGCAGGCGCAGGCCGTGGGCGTCGAGCTCGCCGACGATCCGCCGGGCGCCGTCCAGCAGCGCGGGCACCTGCAGCAGGCTGTCGCGCAGATCGGTGGCCGCGGTCGCCAGGCGGGCGCGCGGGCCGCGATGCTCGATCATCCAGGCCTCGATCAGCGGCCGCGCCAGCTCCCAGACATTGATCGTGGGATCCAGCGACCGGCCGACCCCCTCGACCACCAGCATGGTCTTTTGGAGCAGCAGCAGTTGCGGCTGCGTCTCCATGGCGAAGGTCTCGGTGATCTCGAACAGCTGCGCCAGCAGGCGGGCCAGGCTGATTTGGTCCAGCGGCCGGCCCAGCAGGGGCTCGCCGATCGACCGGCAGGCCTGGGCGAAGGCCTCCAGCGACTGCGTGGCCGGGACGTAGCCGGCCTCGAAATGCACCTGCGCCACCTGGGCGAAGTCGCCGGTCAGGAAGCCCAGCAACATGTCGGCCAGGAAATAGCGGGTGCGCCGGTCGAGCCGGCCCATGATCCCGAAATCGACGGCGACCAGCGCGTTGTCGGGGGCCACGAACAGGTTGCCGGGATGCATGTCGGCGTGGAAGAAGCCGTCCCGGAACACCTGGTTGAAGAACGCCGCCGCGGCGTTCTCCAGGATCTGCCTGATATCCTGCCCGGCCGCCACCAGGGCCGCGCGGTCGTCGACCCGGACGCCGGCGACCCGGTCCAGGGTCAGGACGCGCCGGGCGGTCAGGTCCCAATGCACGCGCGGCACCTGGAAGCCGAGGTCGCCCTCGAAGTTCTGCGCCAGTTCGGCCGCGGCCGCGGCCTCGAAGCGCAGGTCGATCTCGAGCGCGATGGTCCGCGCCAGCGTCTCGACCACCTCCAGCGGCTTCAGGCGCCTGAGGCCGGGCCGCACCCGCACCGCCATCTCGGCCAGGCCCGTGAACAGCGTCAGGTCGCGGTGGAACACCGCCTCGACCCCGGGCCGGAGCAGCTTGACCGCCACAGGCGCGCCCGCTGCGGTCACGGCGAAATGCACTTGGGCGATCGAGGCCGCGGCGACCGGCACCGGATCGAAGCTGGCGAACAGCGCCGACGCCGGCCGGCCCAGCTCCTGCTGGATCAGGGCCAGCGCCTGCTCGGTCGGGAACGGCGGCAGCCGGTCCTGCAGGTCGGCCAGGTCGCGGGCCGTCTGCTCGCCGACCAGATCGGGACGCGTCGCCAGGGCCTGCCCGGCCTTGATGAAGCTGGGCCCAAGCGCCTGGGCCACCGTGGCCAGCCGCTGGCCTGGGCGTAGCGCCTGCATCTTGCGATCGGCGAACCAGCTGAGCCGGGCCAGGGCGGGCGGCGCCAAGCCGGCGGCCACCAGCGGCGTCACCGCATCGGCGCGCAGCAGCGCGAACGCGATCTGGGTCAGCCGGAACAGGTCACTGATGCCGAGCACGGACGGATCAGAGCCGCCAGCCCGAGTGCAGCGCTGCGATGCCGGCGCTCAGGTTGCGGTACGCAACCCGCTCCAGCCCGGCCGCCGCCATCCGCGCCGCCAGCTCGTCCTGGGACGGGAAGCGCCGGATGCTCTCGACCAGGTAGCGATAGGCGTCGGCGTCGCTGGCGACCAGGCGGCCCAACCGTGGCAGCAGCCGGAAGGAATAGAGGTCGTAGAGCCGGTCGAGCCCAGGCACCACCACCTGGCTGAACTCCAGGCACAGGAACCGCCCGCCCGGGCGCAGCACCCGGCGCGCCTCGGCCAGGGCGCGGTCGATGCGAGTGACGTTGCGCAGGCCGAAGGCGATGGTGTAGGCGTCGACCGAGCGGTCGGGCAGCGGCAGCGCCTCGGCGTCGGCCGCCACCAGGGCGATGTCGAGCAGGCCGCGGTCGACCAGCCGATCGCGGCCGACCTGCAGCATGCGCTCGTTGATGTCGGCGACCATGATCTGGGCGGCCGGCTGGCGCTCGGCCACCAGGCGCGCCACGTCGCCGGTGCCGCCGGCGACGTCCAGGAGCTGGAGGCCCGGGCGCGGCGCCAGCCAGTCGACCAGCGCCGCCTTCCACAGGCGGTGGACGCCGCCGCTCATCAGGTCGTTCATCAGGTCGTAGCGGTCGGCGACACTGTCGAAGACGCGGCGCACCAGCCCGGCCTTGGCGCCGGCATCGACGGTCCGGAAGCCGAACGACGCCGGCGACGCGGGGATCTCTCGGTTGTCCATGGCGCGCGACCTTAGGCCCGCGACGGCGATTGCGCCAGGGCGCCATGCCGGTTAAGCGATGGCCATGCCCGAGCTTCCCGAAGTCGAAACCGTGTGTCGCGGCCTGGCGGCGCAGCTGGTCGGCCGCCGGCTCGCCGCCGTCGAGGTGCGCCGGCCCGACCTGCGCCAGCCGCTGCCGCCGGACCTGGCCCACCGCATCACCGGCCGCGAGGTCCTGGCGGTCGACCGGCGCGCCAAGTACATCCTGGTCCGGTTCGACGACGGCACCGTGCTGATCGCCCATCTCGGCATGTCCGGCCGGATCGTCATGACCCTGGGCCGGCCGAATGCCTTGGACCCCCACGACCATGTGGTGTTCACGACCGAGACAGGCGCCGTGCTGCGGTTCAATGACGCCCGCCGCTTCGGCCTGATCGCGTTGAGCACCGCGGCTGGCCTGGCCGAGCACCCGCTGCTGGCACGGCTCGGCCCCGAGCCGCTGGCCGACGACTTCGACGGGCGGGCGCTGTCGTCGGCCCTGGCCGGCCGCCTCACGCCGATCAAGGCGGCGCTGCTGGACCAGACCGTGGTTGCCGGCATCGGCAACATCTATGCCTGCGAGGCCTTGTTCCACGCCGGCCTCAGCCCGCAGCGCCCAAGCCACACCGTGGCCGGCAAACGCGCCGACCGCCTGGCGGCGGCCATCAAGGACGTGCTGCAGCGTGCCATCGCCGCCGGCGGCTCGTCCTTGCGCGATCATGTCCAGGTATCGGGCGAGCTCGGCTATTTCCAGCATGAATGGGCGGTCTATGGCCGCGAGGGCGAGCCTTGCCCCGGCTGCCGCTGCCAGACCGGGATCCAGCGGCTGGTCCAGGCCAACCGCTCGACCTTCTATTGCCCGCGCCGGCAGCGATAGGGTACCAAGACCCCCGTGCCGAGACTTCTTCTGCCGCTCGCCGTGACGGCCCTGCTGGCGTTCGCGCCGCCCGGCCGGGCAGCCGACTTCCTCGAAGGGACGGAGGACGTGCCGCTGATGGCCGGGCTGGTGCCGGTCGGCGGCTCGGCGGTGAGCTTCGACAGCCCGCAGGGGCGGATCGTCATCGTCTATGCCGAAGGCAGCCAGGGCGCCGACGCCGTGCTGTCCTTCTATACGGCGACCCTGGCGCAGCTGGGCTGGGCCCCGGTCGGCCGCGGCCATTGGCAGCGCGAGGGCGAGCACCTGACTGTCGAGTTCGGCCGCCGCGCCGCCCGCACCACCGTGCGCTTCAAACTGTCTCCCACGGGTTAGGAGGACCTGCCATGGCGTTCGAGACCATCCTCACCGAGACCCGCGGCCCGGTCGGCCTGATCACCCTCAACCGGCCGAGAGCGCTCAACGCCCTGTCCGACCAGCTGGTGCGCGAGCTGGCCCAGGCGCTCGACGCCTTCGAGGCCGACGACGGCATCGGCGCGATCGTCCTCACCGGCTCCGAGCGCGCCTTCGCCGCCGGTGCCGACATCAAGGAGATGCAGGCCAAGACCTATGTCGAGGCGTTCCTGGAGAACTTCATCACCCGGCATTGGGAGCATGTGACCAAGGCCCGCAAGCCGGTGATCGCGGCGGTGGCCGGGTTCGCGCTCGGCGGCGGCTGCGAGCTGGCGATGATGTGCGACTTCATCCTGGCCGCCGACACCGCCAAGTTCGGCCAGCCCGAGATCACCATCGGCACCATGCCCGGCGCCGGCGGCACCCAGCGCCTGACCCGCCTGGTCGGCAAGTCCAAGGCGATGGAGATGTGCCTGACCGGGCGGATGATGGACGCGGCCGAGGCCGAGCGCGCCGGGCTGGTCAGCCGGGTGGTCCCGGCGGCCGAGCTGATCGACGAGGCGGTCAAGGTCGCGACCAAGATCGCCGGGTTCTCGCGGCCGGCCGTGCTGATGGTCAAGGAGAGCGTCAACGCCGCCTACGAGACGACCCTGGCCGAGGGCATCCGCTTCGAGCGCCGCCTGTTCCATTCGACGTTCGCCACCGCCGACCAGAAGGAAGGCATGGCGGCGTTCGTCGAGAAGCGGCCGCCGCAATTCCGCAACGCCTGACCGGGGCCATGCGCCGGCTCACCTGGTACGTGCTGCGCCAGGTCGCGGTCTCGACCCTGGTGGTCGCCGCGACCCTGACGCTTGCGATCTGGCTGACCCAGTCGCTGCGCTTCGTCGACTGGATCGTCAACCGCGGCCTGCCGCTGTCGACCTTCGGCTACATCGCGCTGCTGACGATGCCGATGTTCCTGAACATCATCCTGCCGATCGCGGCGTTCTCGGCGGTGCTGTTCACCTATAACAAGCTGCAGGCGGACAGCGAGCTGATCGTGCTGCGCGCCGTCGGCCTGGGACCGACCCAGCTGATGACGCCGGCCTGGATCCTGATCGTGGCCTGCACGCTGCTCGGCTATGCCCTGACCCTGTGGGTGCTGCCCACCTGTTACCGCAACTTCAAGGACCTGCAGTTCGAGATCCGCAGCGCCTATGCCTCGGTCCTGGTGCAGGAGGGCGTGTTCACCGACATCGAGGACCATGTGTCGATCTTCGTGCGCGCCGAAGGTCCGGGCGGCGAGCTGCAGGGGATCCTGGTCCACGACACCCATGACCCGCAGCGGCCGGTCACCCTGGTCGCCGACAGCGGCCGCATCGTCCAGGGCCCCGAAGGCCCGCGGATCATGATGGTCAACGGCAACCGGCAGGAGCTGGACCGCCGCACCGGCCACGTGTCGTTCCTGTTCTTCGAGCGCTACACCTACGCCCAGGACACGGCCGCGTCGGGACCGGCGGCGGAGCGCCAGCGCGACGCCAACGAGCGCTATCTCTCCGAGCTGTTCGACCCGCCCGACAGCGTCGACGCCCGGACCCTGGCCCTGTACCGGTCCGAGGCCCACCAGCGCCTGGTCGTGCCGCTGATGTCGGCCGCCTTCGTCATGGTGGCGCTGGCGGCGATCCTGGTCGGATCCTATAACCGCCGCGGCATGACCCGGCGGATCCTGGCGGCGGTGCTGATCGTGATGGCGATCCAGGCGCTAGGCATCGGCCTGGGCAATCTGGCCGGGAAGTCCGGCGCGCTGATCCCGCTGCTCTATCTCAACGCCTTGGCGCCGATCATCGGCGGCGCCGTCCTGATCCAGATCGACCGGCTGGGGACGGCTTGGCGGCTCCGGCCATCCGCCCTGGCCCTGCCCGGCGGCCCCTGAGCCCATCGAGCCGGACCCGGCGCTCTTGACCTGAGCGGCGCCGGCTCCTATACGTTGCCTCCCATTTTTCGAGGACAGTAGCGACACACCATGGCACACCATGCGTCCGCCAAGAAGCGGATCCGCCAGACCGAGCGGCGCACCGAAGTGAACCGTGCCCGGGTCAGCCGGATCCGCACCTTCGTCAAGAAGGTCGAGACTGCCATCGCGTCCGGCAACAAGGAGGCGGCCCAGGAGGCGTTCCGGGCGGCGCAGCCGGAGCTGCAGCGGGGTGTGTCCAAGGGCGTGCTGCACCGCAACACGGTGGCGCGCAAGCTGTCGCGGCTGACCGCCCGCATCAAGGTCCTCTAGCGGCCGCGGCGCGGCTTGTCCGCGCCGGGCCTCTCGGCCCGCCTTTCAGCATATTTTATGACGAATTCGGCGCCGCTGCCGAAGCGTGGCAGGTTGCACTTTGCCTGCCACAATGATGAATGAATTTTTAAATGTTTACGTTTCGTTCTCATTGCAAAAGCGGGTTCGCCCTCGCTACAGTTGGGTGAACGACGGCCCACAACGTTGAATTTTATGACACCCAAAGTAACTGGGAAGTGTTCGTCGCGCCAATATCTGAAAATTTAGGATTTTATTGTGCGCGATTTGGCTATGACAAGACACGTATTGCTACCACCTAGGTCTGGTCTCTATAAGACTGCGGTCTAGTCCGATCCTTATGGTTGCGGTGATTTGCGCTAAGCGGCCCCGGCTCTCGGCCGCATGGCCGGTTTTAGCGATCGTCATGGAGGCAGGTTTTGATCAATCCAAGGGACGCCCTACGACGCGACGTGGTCGTACCTGGATCGGATCACCCGGCTTCCGCCAGCGCGGCACGCCTGTCCGGCGGGGTCGAGGCCGCCCCGGGCGGGATGGCCGCCAGCCGGCTCGAGCAGCAGTGGTCGCGAGTGCGCGGACGCCTGCGCATGGAAGTCGGTGAGGCGGCATTTCTCAGCTGGCTCAATCCGCTGATCCTGGATGGCGTGCGCGACGGCGCCGTGACCCTGGCCTTGCCGACCCGGTTCATGCGCGATTGGGTCATGACCAACTACTCCGACCGTCTGCGCGCCCTGTGGACGGGCGAAGACCCGTCGGTCCGGGCGGTCGAGATCGTGGTCGGCGCGGCCCGGCCTGACTTGGTCGACCGGGTGGTGCCGCAGGCCGTGGCCGTTGGCGCGGGCTGGGCCGATGAGCCGGCACCCGAACCGGAGCGCCGGAACCGGATGCCGGCGACCGCAGCCGCGGACCCCGCCGATCGGGCCAAGGCGGCCGATCCCGAGGCCACCCTTCATGGCGCGGCGATCTCGGCGTCGCTGGACCAGCGCTTCACCTTCGAGAATTTCGTGGTCGGCAAGCCGAACGAGCTGGCGTTCGCCGCCGCCCGCCGGGTCGCCGAGAACGCGACCGTGCAGTTCAATCCGCTGTTCCTGTATGGCGGCGTCGGCCTGGGCAAGACCCACCTGATGCACGCCATCGCCTGGGAGATCCGGCGCCGCGACCCCAAGCGCCGCGTCATCTATCTCTCGGCGGAAAAGTTCATGTATCAGTTCATTCGGGCGCTACGCTATCGCGATACGGTGGAGTTCAAAGATCAGTTCCGCTCGGTCGACGTGCTGATGATCGACGACGTGCAGTTCATCGGCGGCAAGGATTCCACTCAGGAAGAGCTGTTCCACACCTTCAACGCGCTGGTCGACCAGAACCGGCAGGTGG
The DNA here is from genome assembly GCA_964511405.1 of uncultured Comamonadaceae bacterium. Lineage (GTDB taxonomy): Bacteria > Pseudomonadota > Alphaproteobacteria > Elsterales > Elsteraceae > CAZEFK01. The sequence continues at coordinate 19,428 of CAZEFK010000136.1, forward strand.
TGATTTCCGCCGACAAGTCGCCCCACGACCTGGACAAGCTGGAAGAACGGCTGCGCTCGCGGCTGGGCTGGGGGTTGGTCGCCGACATCCACCCGACCACCTACGAGCTGAGGCTGGGCATCCTGCAGTCCAAGGCCGAGCTGATGGGCGTGCAGATCCCGGCCAAGGTCATGGAGTTCCTGGCTCACAAGATCCACTCGAACGTGCGCGAGCTGGAAGGGGCTCTGAACCGCATCGTCGCCCATGCCACGCTGGTCGGCCGAGCGATCACCCTCGACACCACGCAGGAAGTGCTGCACGACCTGCTGCGGGCCAACGACCGCCGCACCACCATCGAAGAGATCCAGAAGAAGGTGGCGGAGCACTACAACATCCGGATCGCCGACATGGGCTCGGCGCGGCGGGCGCGGGCAGTGGCGCGGCCCAGGCAGGTCGCCATGTACCTGTCGAAGCTCCTGACCCAGCGCTCGCTGCCCGAGATCGGGCGCAAGTTCGGCGGCCGCGACCACACCACGGTCATGCACGCCGTGCGCAAGATCGAGGAACTCAAGGCCGGCGACCCGGGCCTCTCCGAGGACATCGAGTTGCTGCGCCGCATGCTGGAGTGCTGAGCGGCCGGTTCCGGCCGGCCTCGCAGCGGGTTCAGCCCGCACGAAACTGTGCTACTGTCCGCCTCCCGGCCAGGACGGCCGGGACGCCGGCTCCGGCCGGCGGCGGATCGCCCTCCTGACGTCGCCGGACTTCCGCTCCATGAAGCTTACGATCGAACGCGGCCTCTTGCTGAAGAGCCTGGCCCACGTGCAGAGCGTGGTCGAGCGCCGCAAC
>CAZEFK010000137.1:0-20232 GCA_964511405.1 uncultured Comamonadaceae bacterium
GGAGCGGGCGGCGGCGGCGCGGCGAGCGGTGCGCCCGCGGCACCGGTGGCCGACCCGGCCGCCGGCGCCGTCGTCGGCCGGGAGCCGTCGCCGGCCAGCATGTCGCGGCTGGCCAGGATTTCCCCAGGCTTGGGCGGTGCCGGTTGCGGCGGTTCGGGGGGCTTGGGTGTCGGCGGCGGCGCCGGCGGCTTGGGCGGCGGCGCCGTCACGATCGTGACGTCGATGACCTTGGGCTGATCGGGATGCGGGGCCGCGGTGAACCAATCGGCCGGCCCGAACCACAGCCCCAACAGCAGGCCGCCATGGAGCACTAGCGACGCCAGCCAACCGGCGATCTCCCACCGGCGCCGGCGCGCCGCAACCGGCGGCTGGCGCGGACCGGCCGGCCGGCCCGACCCGATCACTCGGGAGCCGAGCGCGCCGAGCCCGATGGCCTGACGTGACATGGCCGGCATCCTGCTGCGGACGCCGGCCCATGACAACCCGACGAACGTAGGGCGCGGCGACGCGGCCCCCTGGCCGCGGTCGCCGCGCCGGACCCTGCTAGACCGACACCGACTTCGGGAAGTCCTTGGCCGCCGCCGATGCCGGAGGCTGGGCCGCCTCGTCGAGGGAGCGGCGCAGCACGTCGGCCATCTGGTGCGACCAGCGCAGGGCAATGTCGGTCAGGTCGCGGAAGTCCTTCATGCCGGCCTCCACCATTGCTTGGCCGGTCTCGACCTGCCACTGCAGCAGCTCTTCGGGCCGCTTCAGCTTGACCAGGCTCTGCGCGCCCTGGCTCAGCCGCTCGGCGCGCGCGTTGGCGATCTCGGCCTGCTTCGCCACCACCGACTGCGTCGTCGCCGCAAAGATCTCAGCAGTCTTCGATACCGTCGCCAGCGCCCGCTGCTGAGCAGCGATCAAGGCATCGATGTCGGCACCCGATAGAGGCAGTCCGCTTCCCGGCCCGATTGGTGTCGTCTCTGCGGTTCTGGTCTTCATGGCGGTCCCCCCTCCATTAGCGGGTGCGACATAAACGGCGGTGCAGTGTCTCACTGCATCGCGAGGATTCATAGATTTTGCTGTGAACGTCTCAGTTACTCGGCGAGACCAGCAGCAAGGTCACGCCAATTCAAGACATTAGCCGAACAGGTGTCAATGTGAATCTCATGATCGTTTCAATAAACGTTCGCACACGAACATAATTTACACAGTCCGATAGCACTATGGATATCGATATGAAGTAGTTTCTTGCATCGTTATGCATAGAAATAAGCTGAATGATACAGCAGGAATTCATGACTTTGAAACAATAATGGCCAATAATGATCGAGGCCCGGCGCGGGGTCGCAGCCGGCTCGGCTGCGACCCCCACGGGCCTACAACACCTTCAGCGCCGCCAGGCTGCGCATCAGGTCGCGGGCGCCGAACCGCCAAGGCTCGACGCGGTCGGCGCGGTTGACGCGGTTGACCAGGGCGCCCAGACCGGGTGCGCTGATCGTGACCACGTCGCCCAAATGATGCGTGAAGCCTTGGCCGGGGCCGTCCCGGTCCTGAATCGGCGCGAACATGGTGCCAAGGAACAGCATCATGCCGTCCGGATATTGGTGATGCGGGCCCAGGGCGTGGCCGACCAGCTCAAGCGGATCGCGGCTGATCCGGCTCATGGAGCTGCCGCCGTCCAGCCGGAAGCCGTCGGTGCCGTCGACCTCGAGCCGGATCTCGGCCCGCCGCACGTCGTCGAGGTCGAAGCCGTCATCGAACAACCGGATGAACGGCCCGATCGCACAGGACGCGCTGTTGTCCTTGGCGTGGCCCAGCAGCAGGGCGCTGCGGCCTTCGAAGTCGCGCAAGTTGACGTCGTTGCCGAGCGTCGCACCGACGACCTTGCCGGTCGGCGCCACCGCCAGAACCACCTCTGGCTCCGGATTGTTCCACTTCGAGTCGGCGTGGATGCCGATCTCGGCCCCCAGCCCCACGGCCGACAGCGGCTGGGCCTTGGTGAACACCTCGGCGTCCGGCCCGATGCCGACTTCCAGATATTGCGACCAGGCCTGCTGCGCGATCAGCGCCTGCTTGAGCTTGGCCGCCTCGGGCGAGCCAGGCCGCACGGCGCGCAGGTCGGTCCCGATCACCCCGACGATGGTCCGGCGCACCGCCTCGGCGCGCGCCGGATCGCCGCGAGCCTGCTCCTCGATCACCCGCTCCAGCATGCTGTCGACGAAGGTCACGCCGCAGGCCTTCACCGCCGCGAAATCGGCCGGCGCCAAGAGCCAGGGCCGGCCTGGGTCGCGCCGGTCCCAGCGGCTGTTGGCGACGATCTCGGCAACGCTGCCCAGCCGCTCGCCCTCGGCGCCGCGCACCAGCGCCACGGGGTCATCGGCCGCCAGCAGGTCGCTGACCGTCGGGCAGCGGCGGGTCATGTCGACCACGGTGCCGTCGCGCACCGTCACCACCCGCGGCCCGGCGACCCCGGCCGATACCCAGGCCCGGCCGACCAGGGTTCCGGGCGGCACGCAGATCTCAACATCCACGATCTGGTTTCCTTCCCTTGCAAAAAGCGGATCGAGCTTACCCCCGAGGCGCGAGCCCATCCAGGCGGTCCCAGGCATAGGCCACCTCGGCCAGCGCAAAGCCGTCGCCAGGCTGGACCTTGGCACCGGCCAGGCGCCCGTCCAGCGCTTCGTAGAACCGGCGTGCCGGAACATTGGCCTCGGCGACCCACAGGCTGGCCGACTGCCGACCGTGGGCCCGCAGCGCCCCTGCCAGCGCCGCCATCAGACCCCGGCCCCAGCCGCGCCGCTGGGCGCGCACCAGCACATAGAGCGTGTAGATCTCACCATCGGTCCCAAGCCCGGGATCGCGCTGCGGTCCGCACGACCCGAACCCGACCACGCCGCCGTCGACCGCCACGGCCGCCGCCCCGCCCGGCAGACCCAGCCGTCGACGCCACTCGACGGTTCGTGCCTCGACCGACAGCCCATCCAGCACGGCATCGGGCACCAGTCCGCGGTAGGTCTCGCGCCAAGCCGCCACATGGATCGCGGCGATCGCCGCGGCATCGTCGACCGTCGCCATCCGGACCGCCATGCCTATCCTCCCTTGACCGTTGCCCGTCCCGCTCGCTACGGACCCTTATGCCAGCATCGCTGTCGCTCGCCTTCATCGATCCGGTCGACTGGGTCTACGATCCCGACACGCCCTATCGGCAACCGCTGGGCGGGTCCCAATCGGCCCTGTGCTACCTGACGGCGGCACTGGTCGAACGCGGCCATCGCGTGATCCTGCTGAAGCGCCGGCAGACGGCGGCGGTGATCCGCGGCGTGCTGTGCTGCGATCTCGACGACCCGCCGGCCGACCTGCCCGGCGACCTCGACGCCGCGGTCGTGCTGAACGCCACGGCGCCGCATCTCATCGAGCCGCTGCGGCCGCGCCTGAAACCAGGCGCGCCGGCGGTGCTATGGACCCAGCTCGACCATCAGCGCGAGCCGACGCAGCCGCTGCACAATCCGGCGATCCGCGACATGTTCCAGCGCTTCGCCTTGGTCAGCAACTGGCAGTCGCAATGCTTCCAGGCGGCGTTCGGCATCGACCGGGCGCGCATCGGCATCCTGCGCAATGCGATCTCGCCGGCCTTCGCCGGATTGTTTGGCGACGGCCCGATCCTGCCGCACAAGCCCTGGCCGCCGGTGTTCTGCTATGTCAGCGCCCCGTTCCGCGGCCTCGACCGCCTGCTGGTCGCCTTCCCGCTGCTGCGCAAGGTGCTGTCCGGCTGCCGCCTGCGCGTGTTCAGCGGCACCGCGGCCTACCAGGTCAACGCCGACAAGGACCCCTTCCATCACCTGTATGCCGAGGCAGCCTCCCAGGTCGACGTGGAATATTGCGGCCAGGTCTCGCAGACCGAGCTCGCCCGGGCCCTGGCCGGGGCCACCGCGCTGGCCTACCCGAACACCTTCGCCGAGACGTCCTGCATCGCCGTAATGGAGGCCATGGCCGCCGGCTGCACCGTGATCACCAGCGACCTCGGCGCCCTGCGCGAGACCTGCGGCGGCTTCGGCACCCTGGTGCCGCCCTTCGGGCTGGCGCGCCAGCATGTCGCCCGCTTCGTCGACGCCACCATCGAGACCATGATCGAGCGCCTGAGCGACACCGCCGCCACCGAGGCGCGGCTGCGCCAGCAGGTCGACTGGGCCAACCGCGAGCTCACCTGGAGCCGCCGCGCCGCCGAATGGGAAGCCTGGCTCGGCGCTTAGGGCCCCGGCTCGCAACGAATGACGAAGAGTGAGCGGAGAGGGTAGCCCGGACTTTTGCCCCTCTTACCCCGGCTCCGGCGGAAACAGCCCGTCCTCGGGGCCGATCGCCTGGACGGCGCGGCCGAGCGGCGCGGTCTGCAGGGCCTGCAGGGCGGGGTCGCGGAACAGCTTCAAGGTCGGCATCGCCAATCCGCCGTGGCGGCGGATCTCGACCGGCGTGCGCAGGACGTTGCCGGTGGACGAGGTCGCGTGAAGCACTTGGACCGGCGACGGATCGGCCGCGCCGACCCGGGCGACGCCGTCGGCAACCACCACGGCGTCGAGCGTCCGCCCCTGGTTGTTCCACATCGGCTTGGACAGCAGCCGCAACTGCTGGCCCGGCCGCCGGGCCGCCAGGTTGAACGCGTTCTGATCCAGGATCACGTGCATCTGCAGGGCGAAGGCGACATCCCGCCACGCCGCCAGGAACGCCGAGCGGCACAGGATCACGCCCGAATTCAGATACTCGGTGCGGCCGGGCAGGCCGTTGGCCCGGAACGCCGCGCGAAAGATCTCGACATTGGGATGGCGCCCGGCGGCGCGGTCGCAGAACTCGTCGAAGCCGGCACCGTCGTCGCTGGCGGCCGCCACCGTGTCGCCGGCAGCCGCCATGGCCCGGGCCAGGTCCATGAGCGCCGGACCGGCCTCCGGCGCCAGCAGCGCGTCGGCGTCGACCCAGGCCACCATGTCGGCGCCCGGGTCCCGCCCCAGGAACTCGATGAGTGCCGACTTCAGGTAGAACACGTGGCGACGGTCGGCCGGCAGCCCGCCGTCGATCCGCTCCAGCAGGCGGCCGCTGCGACGCAGAAAGGCGGCCTGCGCCGGCTCCAAACCGAAATCGCAGACCTGCACCGGCAGCCCGGCTGCCGACTCCAGCAGGATCAGCGTCTGCCAGAACATGTTCCGGTCGGTGCCGGTCACCACCTTCAGGCGCATCGATGTCAGACCTGGTCATGCCGTCTTGTGGGCGCACCATGCCGGCTCACGACGCCGGCTGTCGAGGCGCGGCCCGAATGTACAAGATGATCGAATGCGGTATGATCCAGCCACACGCTGACCCCCAAGAATGGATTGAGCCATGCTCGCTCAAAAGAAACTGCACCTGGTTGGACTTGCTGCCCTCGTTGCCTTGGCCCTGCCGGTCGCCGCCCATGCCGCGACCACGCCGGCGGCCAAGCCGGCCGCGACCGCGCCGAAGCCCGCCCCGGCCCCGGCCGTCAAGACCGCAACCGCCGCCAAGCCGATGGCGGCCAAGCCCGGTCACCGCGCCACCTGCTGGGATGCGCCGTGGAATTCCGACGAATGGAAGGCCTGCGAGGCCAGCGGCGGGAAAGCGCCGGTCCAGAAGGCCGTGGCCAAGAAGAAGCCGGCCGCGCCCGTCACCAAGAAGATGTAGCCGCACCCCGCCCGCCGCGCACCAGCGCGGCGGGCGGTCCGGCCGCCGATCGTCCCCGGATCGGTCCGGCCAACCAATGCGATTGCCCCGCGGCACGAAGCGACTATGCTCGCGCGCTCCGAAAGCTGGTCGGGATCGCTTGGGAATGGGATTTGGGTCGGCACGACCGGAACACCGGTCGGGTTTGCTGGTCGCAGCGCTTCTGCCGGTCGCGTTGCTTCTGTCATCCGCAGTGGCCGCGGCGCCCGCGGAACGGCGGTTCGACCTTAGCAGCCAGGGGGTGACGGAGCCCTATAGTCTGACGGGCTTGGCCGACGAAGCGACGTTCACGTTTACGGTGCCGCCCGACACCGCGGATGCGACGCTGGTGCTGGATCTCGCCACCGACTTGACGTCGGTGCGCGCCGGCACGCTGGCGATCCTGATCAACGATCAGCCCCGGCAGACTTTGGCGTTGGCGGCCAAGCGCGACAGCCTGCATGTCGACCTGCCGCTCACGCCGGGCGATCTCGGCGGCGGCACGGTTGCGGTCACCTTGCGCTATCGCGGCGCCCTCTCCGACGATGCCTGCATCGACCAGCGGATCGCCGCCGCCTTTCTGGCGATCGCGCCCAGCTCGGGTCTGGTTGTCCATCAATCAGCCCAGCCGCTCGACAGCCTTGCCGCCACATGGGCTGACCTGCCGCGGCAGGTCAGGGTGGCCCTGCCGGCGCGGACGCTGACGCCGAACCAGTTCGGAGCGGCCCTCGACCTCGCGGTCGCGCTCAAGCGCACGGGCCATGCGGTCTCCTTCCTGCGCCTGCCCAAGATCGGCGACCCGCTCGCGCTCGACGCTGCCGATACGCGCGCCTGGACGTCGCTGACGGGCGCCGCGCCCCCGGCGACCCTGGCCGATGCCGACGCTCTGGGCGTCCTGCTCGACACCAAGGCCCTCACAGCCGGCGATCATGCCGGCCAGACCCCGCTGGCGGACATCGTGCTGGCTTCGGCCAGCGAGATCGACGGCCTGTCGGCGGCCGCCGGCCGGATGCTGGCCGCCGCGCCTGAGGCGATCACCGCGTCGGTCAAGGCGACGGGCGTGCCGCTGGAGCCCTTGCCCGAGACCGGCGGCCGCAATCTCGGCCTGCGCCGCATCGCCGGACGCCCGGTGATCGCGCTCACCGGCGAGGATGCGGCGCGACCGGCGGTCGGCTTCCTGACCTCCCCGGCCCTGCCGCTGGCGCGGGCGCCGACACTGACCGTCACAGGCGTCCACCTGCCGGCCAGCGCACCGCCCGACGGCGGGGTCGGACTCACCGATTTCCTCATCGGCGGCGCGCAGCGACTGATGGCCGACCGCGCCACCTTCGAGGCCCGGGTGAGCGCCCGCGACATGCCGCCCGGCTACCAGGCCAGCGGCTTGGCGATCGACATCGTGGCGCCCAGCCCGGCCGACGAGCCGGCGCCGTTGCTCCAGGTGCTGGTCAACGGCATGCTGGTGCGCGCCGTCCGCCTCACCGACAGCGACCAGTCGCAACGGGTGCGCGTCGACTTCCCCGACGGCCTGGCCGGCATGGACAACCGCATCAAGCTGGTGGTTCAGCGGCGCTCGGCCGCGACCAGCTGTGCCGTGGCGGGGCCGGCCTACCCGGTGCAGATCCTGCCGTCCAGCGCCGTGCTGGGGAGTGCTGCGAGCGGTCCGGTGACCGACTTCTACCAGCTGCCGGCGCGGCTGCGCGGCGGGATGGACCTGATCATCTCGCCGCAGATGCTGGACCGACCGGGGCCGGTCCTGGGCTTTGCCAGCACGCTGCTGCTGCCGCTGCTGGCCCCCGGGCACGCGCCGTCGATCGTGACCAGCACCACGACCACCATCCCGGCCCGCCCCTTCATCACGCTGGTGCCTGAGATCAAGACCACCGGCGGCGCAGTGACGGCCGACGGCAACCGCCTGCGCGTGATCGGCACCGACGGCACCAGCCTGATCGACGTGGCCGGCGTGCCGGCCGCCGCCGCCCTGCAGCTGGTCGAGGCCGAGAAGCAGCCCGGCCTCAAGGTCCTGCGCCCGGACGGCCAGTCCTGGACCGAGCCGCCGGCCATCTCGCTCGACCGCGGCAACGTCGCGCTGGTCAACGAAACCGGCGTCTCGCTCGCGCTCACCACCCATCGCGACCGGCTGTTCCGATTGGGCCTGACCACCATGGGCCATTACCGGGACCTGGTGGATCGCTACCGCTACTATCTGATCGGCGGCGGCTGGCTGCTGGCGACGCTGCTGTTCTTCGCGGTTCTGCGCGGGGCGCTCGGCCGCCGCGGACGGTCGTGACGGCGCCGGGCATCGGGAGCCGGGACGACCGGCGACTGGCCGACCGACTGGTCGCCGCCCGGCTCATCGATGTCGACCAGCTGGACGCCGCCGTGGCGGCCGCCACCGTACAGGGGCGGCCTGTGATCGACACCATCGCCGCCCTTGGGCTGGCGCAGCCGGTCGACATCCAGCGGATCCTGGCCCGCGACCTGGGATTGGCGCGGATCGACCTGCTCGCCGATCCGCCGGCTCCAGCCCTGCTCGAGCGCGCCGATCCTGACCTGTGCCGGCGCGCGCGGCTGGTGCCTTGGCGCCTGAAGGGCAGCCGGCTGATCGTTGCCTGCGCGACGCCCGGACCGGAGACGCTGCTCACCATGCGCGCGGCTTGGGGCCCCGACGTCGAGCCGGCCCTCGCCGACCCGGCCGCCCTGTCCTGGGTCCTGCAGCGGCTGGCGCCGGCCCCGGCCACGCCGTCCCGCCTGAGTCCGATGCCCGCCGCCCTCAGCTACGGGTTCATCTGCGCCGCCGCCGCGGCGCTGGCCTGGGCGCCCGGCCCGACCGCCCTGGCCCTGGCCGCCGCCGGCTTGGCGGCCGGGTTGGCGACCCTGGCGACACTCGGCCGGATCGCCTGGGCGGCGCTGGACGCCCCGCCCCCGACGCCGGCGCTGGCCCTCGCCGCCGGCCGGCTGGATCCTGACCGGCTGCCGCTCTATTCGATCCTGGTGCCGACCGCGGGTGCCAAGGGCCTGGGCGAGCTGGCGGCCTGGCTGGACCAGCTGGACTATCCGGCCGACCGGCAGGACCGGCGGCTGCTGATCGGCGACGACGACATCGCCACGTTGCGCGCCGTCGAGCAATTCGGGCTCGCCGCGGGGTTCGAGCTGGTCCGGCTGCCGGCCGGCGTGCGCGGCCGCGACGCCGCCCTGCGCCACGGCCTGGCCGGCGCCCGCGGCGCCTATGCCGTGGTCTGGGATCCGACGGACCGCCCGGATCCGGCGCAGCTCCGGCTGGCCGCCGCCTGCTTCGCGACCGAACCCGAGCGGCTGGGCGCGCTCATACCGCGACGCTGGCCCACGGGCGGAGGCTGGCGCGCCTGGCTATGGAACCATGCGATGCGCCCGGGCCTCGCCCACCTGGGCTGGCCGCAACCGCTGCCGCCAACCGGCACCCATGTCCGGACCGCCGCCTTGCGCGCGCTGCCCGCGCCGGCGAGCGGCGGCGCCCTGGGACTCCAGCTGACCGCACAAGGCTGGACGGTGGCTGCGCTCGACAGCGACACCGCAGCCGGCCGGTCCCGGCGGCGCACCGGCCTGGATGCCTGGCTGGTGCGTCCCGTCATCTCCGGCGGGCGCCTGGCCCCGGCGGCGCGCTGGGGCTATCTGCTCGCGACGGTCGGCAGCGCGCTCGGCGACCGGGTCCAGCCGATCCTGTGGCTGATCCTGGCCGCCGGCCTGGCCTATGGCGGCGTGCTGCCCTATCTCGGTCTGGCCGAGCTGGCCATCGGCTATGCCGGCCTGGCCTATGTCATCGCCCTGGTTGCCGAGCGAACGCCGGCCGCGACCGACCGCGACCGCCTGCCCTGGCGTCGCCCGGCGGTGTCGTCATGACCCGCGCCGCCGTTCCGTTCGCGGCCATCTTCGCCGTGCTGGCCGCGGCCGCGGCGCTGCTGGCCGGCACCGGCGCGGCCGATCCCGGCCTCGTCGGTCGATCGGCGGCCTTCATGATCCTGCGCGCGCGGGGGGTGCTGCAGGATACCAGCATCCTCGGCACCGACGCGCTCGGACCGGTTGCGATCCAGCTGACGCTCGGCTGGCTGCCCGACCTGGGCGGGCCGTTGCCGATGCTGCTGGCATCGGCCGCCGCCGGGGCCGCGGCGGCGGCCCATGCCGGCCGGCGCGCAGCGGTCGTGCTCGGCGGATGGCGGGGCTGGGCCGCGGTCGCGCTGGTGCTGCTCAACCCCCTGGTCCTTGCCGGGCTTGCGGCCGGCCGCGGGCTGCTTCTGGCCGCCGTCTATGCCAGCCTGGTCGCGCTGCGGGCGGCGGCGGCCGCACCGGGATCCAAGGCGCCGGCCGGCGCCGCCCTGGTCATCGCCGCCGGGCTGCTGATGGACCGGCACTACGCCCTGATGCTGCCGGTGCTGCTGCCGGCGCTGGTCGCCACGGGCGGATCCCGAACCTTCGCCCGCTGGGGGTCGGTCGCCCGGCAAGCCGCCGTCCTATGGTTTCCCGCCGCCGTGACCGGCGCGCTGGCGGCCGGCGCCGCTCAGCTCGGCGTTGCGCCGACCCCGGATATCGCCGGTGCCGCCCGCCCGTGGCTCGATCTGATCGACGGCAACCTGGCCCTGGCGTTCGTCATCGTGGCCGCGGCGACCGCGGCGGCCGCGCCCCTCGCGGTGGCCGGCCTGGTCCGGCCCACGGTGGCCCCGCCGGTCCGGGCTGCGCTGCGGACCGCGGCCATCGCGGTGCCGGTCGCGGCGGCGCTGGCGACCTGGACGCAAGACTTGGCCGCACCCGGTGAGCTGCTGGTGCTGGCCGGCGCCCCGGCACTGCTGATGGCCGGCGAGCCGGGCCTCCGCCGCGCCACGGTCCTGGGCCTGCTGGCCCTGGGCCTGCTCGGCGGCGGCCTGGTCGTCGCGGCCCGGCCACCAATGCCGGCCCTCATGCTCGCCGATCGCCTGCGCGGGATGCCGCCGGCCGCCGATCCCGCCTACGCGCTCGGGCAGTGGCTGCAAGGCAAGGACGACGTGCTGATCGACCCCGCCAGCGCCGCCGCCGTGATCGTGGCGCGCGGCACGGCCGCCGGTCTGGTGACGGACCCGCCGACGCCGGATGCCGGGCACCCGCCGCACCGCTACGTCGTCGTGTCCGATCCCCGGGCGGACCGGCCCGACCGCGTTGCCTGGGATTTTCCCGGCTTGTTCGCCGCGGGCGCGCCGGGCTACCGGCTGGCAACGGCAGCGGGGCCATGGCGCGTCTATGAGGAGGCCAAATGAGGATTCTGGTGGTCAGCGACTCCGACGCCCTGCGCGACATCGCGGCCGAGATCCTAGGCGGCGCCGGCTTCGACGCGGTCGAAGGCATCGGCGCGGCCGAGGCTCCGGCGCGGCTCGGGCTCGGTGTCGGCGAGCCGCCGGCAGACCCGGCGCCCGACCTCGTCCTGATGGACCTGACCATGGCCGAGACCGACGGTGTCGAGCTCTGCGCGCGCCTGAAGGCCGACACCGCCCGGGCCGACGTGCCGGTCGTGCTGTTCGCCACCCTGGTCGAGCTCGACCTGCTGCCCCAGGCCTTCGCCGCCGGCGCCCACGACTATGTCATGAAACCGGTGCGTCCGGCCGAGCTGCTGGCCCGGGCACGGGCCGCCCTGCGGCTGAAGCAGGAGGTCGACCGGCGCACGGCTCGCGAGCGGGCGCTGGCCCGCGTCCTCGCCGACCGCCGACCGCCGCCGCGTCCGGCCGGTTTCGATCGCACGACCGCCATGGCCGACCTGGGGGTGATGCTGTCGCACATGCAGGCCCGGCCGTTCGGCGCCGTGGTGATGGCGCAGGTCGACGGTTGGTCGGGCTATGTCGCCCGCGTCGGCGCCGAGCAGGCCCAGCAGGCCTTCACCCAGATCGCGGATGCCGTGCGCGGTGCCGAGGCCCGCCTCGGCGACCTGGTGACGCTGATCGAGCCGGGCGCGCTGGCGGTGCATGTGGTCAATGGCGAGCGCGCGGTGGCCGTCGCCAACCAGATCGGCTTTCGGGTCAGCCGGATCGCGATCCCCAGCGGCTCGGCGCCGGACGCGCCGCCGCTGAGCGTGTCGGTCGCCATCGTCGACGCATCAGGCGATCCCCTCGCCCGCATCGAGCATGCACGCCGGTCCCTCGGCATGGCCGGCACCCTTACCGACACGCGCCCGCCGGCCGCCTGACCCGGATCAGCCGTCGGCCAAGCGCTCGGGCAGGGTTGCCAGCGCCGCGGCTTCGGCATTGGCGAAGGCGATGCGCAGGAACCGCTCCTGGCCGGGGCCGAAATAGCCGCCGGGCAGGCAGGCGACGCCGCGCTCGGCGGCCAGGCGCTGGGCGACCGCGATGCCGGACTCCGGAAAGGGATGCTCGACATAGGCGAAGAACGCGCCGATCGAGCGGATCTGCCAGCCCGGCAGGCGCGCCAGGGCCTCGGCGAACACCGCGGCCCGGCCGGCGATCTCGGCGGCCTTGGCGGCGCGCCACGGCCGCAGCGCCGGGATCGCCCAGGGCAGCACCTGTTGGCCGGGCCGGGGCGCGCAAATCTGGATGCTGTCCATCAGCTTGGCCGCCTGTGCCAGGTAATCGGCGCCCGCAGCAATGGCGCCGAGGCGGTAGCCGGGCATGCAGTAGGACTTCGAGAAGCTGTAGAGCTGCACCAGCCGCTCGTCCCAGCCTGGTTCGGCCAGCAGCCCGTGCGGCCGCGCGGCGTCGGCCGGCCGAAAGTCGCGATAGGTCTCGTCCAGCACCAGCCACAGGCCGCGGCGCCGGCACAGCGCGGCGAAGGCATCGATCGTCTCGGCCGGATAGATGGCGCCGGTCGGGTTGTTGGGCGTCACCAGCACGATCGCCTTCACGCGGTCGTCGAGCAGCCGCTCGGCGTCGGCCGGGTCGGGCACGAAGCCGCGCTCGGCGCGGGCCGGCAGCGGCCGCGCGTCGATGCCCAGGAAATCGCAGGTCATCTTGTGGTTGAAGTACCAGGGCGTCGGCAGCAGCACGGCGTCGCCGCGCCGGGCCAGGCTGAGCATGGCGATCACGAAGGCCTGGTTGCAGCCGGCCGTGATCGCGACCTGGTCGGCGCCCACGTCGGCGCCATAGACGGCCGAGACGTCGGCGGCATAGGCCTCGCGCACAGCCGGATCGCCCAGGACCGGGCCATAGCCGACGGTCGCGGCCGCCGCCGCCAGCCGCTCGACCATCCCGGGATCCGGCGGGTAGCCGGGCGCGGCCTGGCACAGGTCGATCTTCGGGCCGCGCCGGCCGTCATAGCGGGCCGCCCATTGCAGGAGATCGGGGATCGGTGGCGTCGCGGTGTCGAGGAGGTCGGGATTGAGGCGGGCGATCATTGCAGGCTCATGACGGTATGGACCGGCGCGACTGTCGGACATCGGAGCGCCGATGCGCTAGCCTCTCCTGCAATGGCCAGAGGCACGTTCCGCATCCATCCCCGCCGGGTCGCCGGCATCGACGCCGTCGAATCGGCGACGAGCCACGCCTTTCCGCGCCATACCCACGACCAGTTTGGGATCGGCGTCATCGACCGCGGTGCCCAGCGTTCGCGCAGTCGCCGGGGCCTGGTCGAAGCCGGCGCCGGCGACGTGATCACGGTCCACCCGGGCGAGGTCCATGACGGCGCCCCGATCGGCGACGGCGGCCGGGCCTGGCGCATCCTGTACATGGATGCCGCCGTAATTGCCGAGGCAGCCTGCGAGATCAGCCCGACCCGGACCTACGAGTTCGCAAGCCCGGTGATCCGGGACAGGGGCATGGCCGGTCGAGTCGCGGCGCTGTTCGCCGCCCTGGCCGACGACGAGGCGCTCCACTGCGAGGGACAGCTGCTGTCGGTCTTGGCGGGGGCGATGGGGGCCAAGCCGGTCGAACACGGGATCCCCGCCGCAATCCGCCGGGCGCAGGTCCTGGTCGACGACGACCCGGCCGCGCCGGTCACCCTGGCCGACCTGGCCCGGGCGAGCGGGCTCAGCCGGTTCCAGGTGCTGCGCGGCTTCGTTCGGGCCACCGGGCTGACACCCCATGCCTACCTGATGCAGCGACGGATCGGGCTGGCGCGGCGGCTGATCGCCCGCGGCCTGCCGCTGGCCGAGGCCGCGGCCGCCAGTGGCTTCGCCGACCAGAGCCATATGACCCGCGCCTTTGGCCGCGCCTATGGCCTGTCGCCCGGCGCCTACGCCCGCGCGAGGACGTGATGGTCGCCAGCGCCGGCTTCGCCGAGTTCCTGCGCGACCAGCTGGCGCCGCTCGGCCCCATCACGATGCGGAGCATGTTCGGCAAGACCGGCGTGTTCTGCGATGGCGTGATGCTCGGGATGGTCGCGGACGACACCTTGTATGTCCGGGTCGACGACCACAACCGGTCCACGTTCAAGGAGGCCGAAGCCGACCCGCCGCTCAACTACGCCAAGCAGGGCCGGGCCATCGATCTCGCCTTCTGGCGCGTGCCGGAGCGGCTGATGGACGAGCCCGACGAGTTGCTGGCCTGGGCGCGCGCCGCGCTGGCAGCGGCGCACCGGGTCGCCGCCAAGCGCGGCCGGCGCTGACGGCGGCCCCTGCAATCCTGTTCAAGACGATGGCCGCGCGCTGCGCTCTCCTGGCCGGGAACCAGGACAGGGGGGACTGATGCAGTTTCGCCACTCGCCGGAGATCTGGCGGGCCTTTCCCGAGCTTGCGGCCGGCGTGTTGGTCGTGGACGGCCTCGCCGACCGACCCTCGGTCGATGCGGCGGTGGCCGAGTTCCACGCCGTCGCGGCATCGCGCCTGGCCACGGCCGCCGACGGCGAATTTCCCGAGATCCAGGCCTGGCGGCGGACATTTGCGCGCATGGGCCTGAAGCCGACCCAGTATCGCTGCGCCGCCGAGGCGCTGCTCCGGCGCTTCCGCAAAGACGGCGGCCTGCCCCGCATCCATCCGCTGATCGACCTGTGCAACGCCGTCTCGCTGGCCTTCGCCATTCCCGTCGCGGCGTTCGACTTGGCACGGATCTCCGGCGACCTGGAAGTCCGGCACGCCACCGGCGCCGAGGCCTATCTGACCTTCGCAGGCGAAACCGAGGCGCCGGAACCGGGCGAGGTGATCTTCGCAGATGCGGCAGGCCGGGCCCACGCCCGGCGCTGGTCGAACCGGCAGAGCGGCCATTCGGCGATCCGATCCGAAACACGCACGGCCCTGGTCGTCGCCGAAGCCCTCCACCCGACGGCGCGGGCCGACATCCAGGCCGTCCTGGAGGCCTTGGCCGCGACCCTCCGCCGAACAGGGTCCGCGAATCCGCGGACCGGACTGCTCAGCGCGGCGGACCCAGCCTTTACGGTTTGATCGCCGCGGGCTGGGCGGCGGCCGACGAGCGCTACGCGGGGCCGTTGCCGCGTCGGTTCGCAGCATCCTCGAGGACGCGGCGCACCGACCGCTGCAGCAGCCCCGAACGGGTGTAGCCGTGCTGCTCTGCGTAGGCGTCGGCCTGGCGCAGCAGCTTGGCCGGCATCGTGACATTGATCCTGACGGCCTGCTCGGGCTCTTCCGACACCGCAACCAGGAACGCCACAGCCTCACGGTTGCCGGGATCGCCCATGATGACGTCCAGGGTGGTGGGGGCGGGGAGCGCCTCGCCGTCCTCGACCATGCCGCGGACATGGAGATCAAGAGCCTCCTGGGCCAGGCGCCGGGCTTCCTCAAGGCTCTCGCCGGCCGTGATGCATCCCGGGAAGTCCGGAAACTCGACGCTGTAGTCGCTGCCGGGATCCTTGCGCAGGAGGGCGATATAGGTGGCCATGACCTCTACCTCAGTGTGATGCCGGACTGCCGCTCGATGCTCTTCAACGTCCCGATCGCGATGTCGCGCTTGGGGTGCGGGACCGTCACCCGGCCGGGCTTTATTGGGTGTTTGAACTGCTTGTGGCTGCCTTCATGAGCGACCTCGCGCCACCCGTCGGCTTCCAGTGCGGCGATGATGGCGCGGCTGTCCATGGCGATAAAATACACACAGATGCGCGGACCGTCGAGCGTTCTATGCGCAGAAAGTGTGTATCGACGGAATGCCGTCAGGCTTAGTGAGTCGGACGGGCGCTCATGGCGAGCGTCATCTCATCGGTGCGCGGCTCATAGCTCAGCCCTTTGCGCATCGCCCAGACGTTGCGCTGGAAGTAGAGCGGGATCAGGGCCGTGCCGGCGAGCGCGGCGTGCGTCGCCCGGCGGGTCAGGTCCGCTCGCGCGGCGTCGTCCATGGTCGTGCGCGCGGCCTCGATCAGCCGATCGACCTCGGCATCGTGAAACCGGGCGCGGTTGCCCGAGCCCAGGCCGCTCGCCCGGTCATAGCTGTGGAGCAGCACCTCCAGCATCCCCAGGACCTCGGGATTGGGCGAGAAGCCCAGCAGCATGGCGCTGAACTCCAGGTTCGAGGCCCGGCTGAAATAGGCCGCCGGCGGCACCCCCTCGACCTTGGCCTCGATGCCGACCCGACTCCACATCTGGGCGATCGACTGCATCACCCTCTCGTCGTTGATGTAGCGGCCGGCCGGCCCGTGCAGCGTCAGCGCGAAGCCGCCGCCAAGGCCGGCGTCGGCCAGGAGCCGCTTGGCTTCGTCGGGCTGGAACGGATCGGGCTTGAGGTCCGGGCTGGTGCCGAAATAGCCGGGTGGCGCCAAGTCGCCGGCGGCCAGTGCACTGCCCTCCATGATGCGCTGGACCAGGGCATCGCGGTTGATCGCCAGCGACAGCGCCCGGCGCACGCGCGAGTCGCGCAGCGGATTGGCGATCGGCGTGCCATCGCGCCCGGTGGCGAACGGCGTGGCCGCCCGGTCCGAATCGAGCTCGAGGAAGATCAGCCGGTTCGACACCTCGTTGGCGACTGCCACGCGGTCGTCGGCTTTGAGCCGCGCAATGTCGGCGGTCGGCACCGCGTCGATCAGGTCGGCATCGCCGGCCAGCAGCGCCGCCTCGCGCGCCGCGCCATTGGCGATCCGCTTGAAGTCGACGGCCGCGAAGGCGGGCTTGTCGCCCCAATAGCTGTCGTTGCGAACCAGGCTCAAGGCCTCGTTGGGCAGCCACGAGACATATTTGTACGGGCCGGTCCCGACCATGGCCTTGCCGCTGTTGTAGTCCTGGGTCGCCGCCTCGGCGCCGGCATGGCGCGAGACGATCATGATCAGGCTGAGATAGTTCGGCAGCAGCGGCGTCGGCTGGGCGGTGCGGAAGCGGATGGTCAGCGGATCGACCACCTGGGTCTCGACGATCGGCGCCGTATAGACCGCGAACGAGGACGGGCTGTTCGGCACCTTGCCGGCGCGGCCGATGGTGAAGGCGACGTCATCGGCCGTGAATTGCTGGCCGTCATGCCACTCTACGCCCGGGCGCAGCTTGAACTCCCACAGGGTCGGCTCGACCGCCCGCCAGGACAGGGCGAGAGCCGAATGCAGGACCTGATGGGCGTCCTGCGCCACCAGCGGCTCGAAGACGTGACGGCTGAACGCGATATTGGTGATCAGGCTGTGAAAATGGGGATCGTTCGAGGTCGGCCCGACCTCGACGGCGATTCTGAGCCGCGCGTCGTCCGCGCGCGCTGGGTTTGCCCCCAGCGCCAGCAGCGCAACCAGCAGGACCGCGGCCAGGCGGGACCGCATGGGCCTAGCCCTCGCGGGGCGCCCCCAGGCCGGTCGCCAGGCGATCGGCCAGATCGATCAGGCTCTCGTCCATCAGGTGGGCGAACACCTCCGACCGGCTGGCATCGACCGCGACCAGGGAACCGGCCGCGATGATCGCCGCGGCGCGGCGGACCTCGGCCTGCAGGCCGCCGATCGAGCGGTTGAGCTGGCGCAGTTCGGCGATCAGCGCTTCGGCTTGGTCATCGCGCATCGGCGTCCATCCTGATTGAGCCCCACATGTCCAGGCTAGGCCGCGCGCCGTCAACAAGCGGTAAAGCCGACGCCTCGCCTGAGCCCTGACCGTACCCTATGGTCCGGCGCATCGTCGATCCCAAGCGAAGGCCATCCGACATGCCGGACCCGTCCCACCCCAAGCCCCTGATCATCGATTGCGACCCCGGCTTCGACGATGCGGTCGCGATCCTGCTGGCGCTCGCCCATCCCGAGCACCTGCGCGTCGAGGCGATCACCACGGTGTGCGGCAATGTCGGGCTCGAGCATACCCAGCGCAATGCGCGGGCGATCGTCGAGCTGGCGGGCGCGGCCACGCCGGTCCATGCCGGCTGCCCCCGGCCCATGGTGGTGCCGGCGTTCGACGCCACCCACATCCATGGTGCCGACGGCATCGCCGGTGCCGGCCTGCCACCGCCGGCCGCGGCGCTGGCGCCGGACCACGCCGTGGACTGGCTGCGGCGGCGGCTGCGCGAGGCGCCCCCGCACTCGGTGACGCTGTGCGCGATCGGGCCGCTGACCAACCTTGCCGCCGCGATTGTCCAGGAACCGGCGATCGGCGCGGCGGTCGATCGGCTGGTGCTGATGGGCGGGGCCATTGGCCTCGGCAATGTCACGCCGGCGGCGGAGTTCAACTTCTACGCCGACCCGCACGCGGCGCGAATCGTGTTCGGCGCCGGCCTGCCGATCGTCATGGTGCCGCTGGAGCTCACCCACCAGGCGCTGGCCACGCCCGCCCGGCTGGCAGCGATCAAGGCCGTGGCCACGCCGGCGGCGCGCGCGGTCGCCGGCATGATCGAGGCCTTCCCCGCCGAGTTCGCCGCACGCCGGGGCGGCGTGCCGCTGCACGACCCGTGCGCGATCGCCTATCTGCTGTGGCCCGAGCTGATGGCGGGGCGCCACGCCCAGGTCGAGATCGAGACCGACGGCCTGTGCGCCGGGCGGAGCCTCGTCCACGGACCGGCCAGCGCCGCGCCCGATGCGCCCCTGGTGCTCGATCGCCTCGACGCCGACGGCTTCTTCGCCCGCCTGACCGACAGCCTGTCCCGTCTCGGCGGGCCGTCGCGCCGCTAAGCAGCCCTGCGTGGCTAAAGCCACGATTGATTTTCCTCGGAACGAGGAAAATCAATGCTGCTTGGACTTGAGAGTGTAAGCAGGCTCAACAGAGCCTGCTTAGCCTCGAACCTGCCCGGCGGGCGCGGCGTTAGGCGATCATGATGAACGGACAGGACACCCCACCGGAGCGCGACCCGTTCCGTCCCGAGCTGAGCATCAGCCATGCGACGGTCTGCGGCCTGATCGCCGAGCTGCGCGCCCACTGGGCGTGGCTGAGCCGGGCGGCCGCGACCGACGACGACGACAGCACCATGGATCCCGCCGCCAGCGACGACAGTCCCGACGATCCGGGCACCGAGGCAGCGATCGCGGCGGTGCTGGCCGACTTGTCGCTCGAGGAGCAGGCCCAGCTCATGGCGCTCACCGAGATCGGCCGCGGCGATGCCGATATCTGCGACTGGCCGCGGCTGGTGACCGAGGCCTATGAGCGGGTGCAGGCGGGCGAGCCGGCGATCGACGTCGACCAGGAGGCCACCGCTCAAGAGCTGGCCGCCGGGCTCGAGGCGTTCGGCTATAGCTGCGGTGCGTGAGGCCCGGCTTCAGGATCGGCCAAGGGTCCATCGGGCCGTGCGGCAAAATAGAGCCGGAGATGGCGCGCGATACCCAAATCCGCGCTTTCGGCCGGTGCGATCCAGCGTGCGGCGACGATCTCGCGCCCGTCCGGACGGACCGGCGGGCGCGCGGACAGCGCCACCTCGAACAGGATCGTGCGGTCGCGCCGGAAATCGCCGCGGCTTTCCAGACTGAGCACCGGCCGCAGCCGCTCGGCCGCGACCGTCACGCCGACCTCTTCGGCCAACTCGCGGGCCGCACCGGCCGCCGCATCCTCGCCGGCCCGCAGCCCGCCGCCGGGCAGGCCCCAGCCGCGGCGATAGGAGGTGCGAATCGCCAGCACGCGGCCATCATGCCAGACGGCAACCGCACCCCCGGTCGAGACCGGCCGCGTGACGAACCAGACCAGGCGCGCGCACCGGTATCCGGCCCAGTAGACCGCGCGATAGGCGCGGTCCACCGGGCCGGTGGACGGACGGATGTCGACGCCGGATATCGCCGGCCTACTCGACCAGCTCCGGTTCCTTCACCGGCTCCTGATCGGCCGGCGGCTCGGTGAAGGTGAAGGCCAGCGCATTGTCCTTGAGCGTCACCTGAACGGTGCCGCCGCGGGCGAGCTTGCCGAACAGGAGCTCTTCGGCCAGCGGCTTCTTCACATATTCCTGGATGACGCGGGCCAGCGGCCGGGCGCCGAACAGGGGGTCGAAGCCCTTGCGCGACAGCCAGGTGCGGGCGCCGTCGTCGAGCTCGATGGTGACATGGCGTTCGCCCAGCTGCGCCTCCAGCTGGATGACGAACTTGTCGACCACCCGGTCCATGATCTCCGGCGTCAGCTGGCCGAACGGGATTATCGAGTCCAGCCGGTTGCGGAACTCGGGCGTGAACATCCGCTCGATCGCCTCGGTATCCTCGCCGACCCGCGCCGCCCGCTCGAAGCCCATGGCCGGCTTGGCCAGGTCGGCCGCGCCGGCGTTGGTGGTCATGATCAGGATGACGTTGCGGAAG
>CAZEFK010000138.1:0-19985 GCA_964511405.1 uncultured Comamonadaceae bacterium
CCTTGTCCTCCTGAATACTCCTCCTCCCCTTGTGGGAGGAGGTCGGGAGGAGGGGTGCCAGCACGCCGGTCCGAAGTTTTTCTTGAGCTGCTCTGGTCAGTCCGGCAGCGCGATCGGGCGGCGGGCGCGGATGCCGTCGACCGCCTGCTCCAGGGCGCGGGCATAGTCGGGAACGGCGCCGGCGCCGGCGTCGCGGAAGATCGCGCGGCCGTCGAACAGGTAAAGGCCCCATTGCCGGTCGCCGCCACCGCCGGCAGCGGCCGGGGCCGGCGCCGCCGGCGGCCGGGCCCAGACGCGGTTGGCGCCGTCGACCACGGCGTCAAGCTCTTCGGCGGTGACCGCGGTATCGTCCTCCTGGTCGGCGCGCGCCGGCCCGCGGCTCGCCGCCTCGGTCTCGACCACGGCCATGGTGCGGCGGTCGAGGTCGATCACGGTCCACTCGGTATAGGGCCAAGCCCGCCGGCCGTAGGCCAGCACGACGCCGCGCTGCGGGACATACTCGGCCGGCAGCGCCAGGTTCAGCGTGTCACGCCGGCACTCGCGGCACAGGCTCTGCTTGGCTGCGCCATACTCGGCCAGCTTCGACGGCGGCGCCGCGCAGGCGGCCAACGCCACCAGCAGCGACACCGGTCCAACCCAACGCATCCGGCATCTCCTTACTGGCTGGCGCGGCGCTCCATCTCCTCCAGCAAGGCGGGCGGCAATGCAAGCCCCTCGGCGGCAGCCCCGACGCGCGCGGCCAGGCGGCGGGCGCCGGGCAGGCGGACACCGGGCTCGGCGGCCATGGCGCCCAGGATCGTGGCGACGCGCTCCGGGAAGCGATCGCCGAAGGCGGCGGGATCGAAGCCGATCAGGAGCTGGCCGATTCGCGGCGGCGGCCCCTCGGCGTCCAGGAACGAGCTGGCCTCGAACCCGGTATTGGAACCGGTCAGCGCGGCGCACAGCAGCTCGACCATCAGCGCCAGCGCGCCGCCCTTGGGCCCGCCCATGGGCAGCATGGCCCCGCCCAGCGCGGCGCGGGCATCGGTGGTCGGGCGGCCCTCGGCATCGACCGCCCAGCCCTCGGGGATCGCCTCGCCGCGCGCCGCCGCCACGGCGATGCGCCCGCGCGCCACCACCGACAACGACAGGTCGATCACCAGCGGCTCGCCGGCGGTCGGGTGGGCGGCGGTCGGGCAGGCGAAGGCGATCGGGTTGGTGCCGAACAGCGGGCGGCGGCCACCCCAGGGCGCAATCGCCGCCGGACTGTTGGAGAAGGCCAGCGCCACCGCGCCTTGCCGCGCCAGCCGCTCGACGGCGTGGCCGGCAACCCCGAAATGGTGGCTGTTGGCGATGGCCACTGCCACCGTGCCCGCCTCGGCCAGCACCGGCCCGGCCGCCGCCAGGCCGGCGTCGAGCGCCGGGAAGGCGAACCCGTCGGCGGCGTCGACCCGGACCGCGGCGGCGCGCGGGCGGGTCACCACGGGCACGGCGCGGCCATCGACCTTGCCGGCCCGGACCTGGTCGGCATAGCTCGGCAAGCGGCTCAAGCCGTGGCTGGCGATGCCGTCGGCGTCGGCGGCGACCAGCGCCGCCGCGACCGCGCGGGCGTTGGCGGCACTGGTCCCGGCGCGCTCCAGCACCCGTGCCGCCAGCTCGGTCAGCGCGGCGAGCGACCGGGTCATGCGATGACGATCTCGGGCATGGGGTGCCTCGGGCGACGGCCCGCCGTCCCGCATCCGGGACGGCGGGCCGGCGTGGGTCACGCGCTGCGGTACAGCTTGGTCATCACGAACTCGCGATGGCCCAGCACTTCGGCACCGGTGAGCCGGCCGCTGCAGGTGCGCAGCATGATGTCGATGAGCGCGTCGCCGGCCTGATCCATGGTCATCTCGCGGCGCAGGATGCCCGAGACGTCGAGGTCGATGTGCTCGGGCATGGTGCGCGCCGTGCGCGGGTTGGCGGTGAGCTTGATCACCGGCTCGATCGGGTTGCCGATGACGTTGCCCTGGCCGGTCGGGAACAGATGCACCACCGCGCCCGAGGCCGCCTGCAGGGTCACGCACTCGGCGGCGGCCGACGAGGTATCCATGAAATAGAGGCCGGGACCGCGGCCGGGCGCCTCGGCCGGCTCCAGCACGTCGACGAATTTCGTGTGATGGCCGATCTTGGCCAGGTTGCCGAACGCCTTCTCCTCGATCGTGGTCAGGCCGCCGGCGATGTTGCCCTTGGTCGGCTGGCTTTCGCTGAGGTCGTTGGTCTTGTTCTCGTTGATGAAGTCGTTGTAGGCGGTCCAGGTCTTCATGAACTTGGCCGCGATCTCGGGGCTCGCGGCGCGGCTGGCGCAGACCTGTTCGGCGCCGGTCAGTTCCGAGGTTTCGCCGAAGCAGGTGGTGGCGCCCAGGGCGTCGACCTTGTCGATCAGGTTGCCGACGGTCGGGCAGCTGGCCAGGCCCGAGGTCGTGTCGCTCTCGCCGCACTTGGTCGAGATGTAAAGCTCGTTGAGGGCGCAGTCCTCGCGCTGCTTCTCGCTCGCCCACTGCAGGAACTCGCGGGCCTTGCGGCTGGCGTTGGCGATGGTGCCGATGTCGCCGGTGCCCTCGATCCAGAAGCCTTCGACGGGCTTGCCGGTGGCGGCGATGCCGTCGACCACCCGCTTGGTCCAGCCGCCCTCGATGCCGATCACGACCACGGCGGCGACGTTGGGGTTGCACCCGGTGCCGATCAGGGTGCGGAAATGCAGGTCGAGGTCGGCGCCGAACTGCAGCCGCCCATAGGCATGCGGGATCGCGAGCGTGCCCTTGATGTTGTTGGCGACCGCCTCGCAGGCGGCGTTCGACAGGTCGTCCAGCGGCAGGATGACGACGTGGTTGCGAATGCCGACGCGGCCGTTCTCGCGCCGGTAGCCCTTGAAGGTGGGGATCGTGCTGGCCATGGCTACCACCGCTTCGTCTTCATGTTGTGGACATGGACATGCCGGCCGGGCTCGATGTCGGCGACCGCGCGCCCGACGTCATGGCCGTACTTGACGATGGTGTCGCCGGCCTTGATCGGCCGCAGCGCCACCTTGTGGCCGAGCGGCACCGGATCCTGCGCCACCAGGTGCAGCGTCTGGTCGCCCTCCATCAGCCAGCCGGTCAGCTCCTGGCCGGCCGCCACCCCCTCGGTCACGATCACCCCGACCGTGTCCGACTTGTCGTGCACCAGGAAATGGGTGGTCATCGCTCCCCCACCGATTGATCCGTCGCGGCGACCGTAGGGGGTGGGTGACAGCGCTGTCAACGACCGGATGACAGCGCTGTCATAACCGGAGAGTCGGGTTGGCTCTAGCGAACCTCGCGGGCCGCCCGTTCGATGACCGCCGCGACGGCGCCGGGATGGGAGATGGGGACGGCGTGGCTGGCCCGAATCTCGGTGACCACGGCACCCGACCGCGCATACATCCAGCGGGCGAGCCGGGGATTGAGCGCGCGGTCGGCGGTCGCTATGATTCCGTAGCTGGGTTTGTCGTGCCACGCGGCGACCGTCGCCGGCGCATCGAACGCGGCCGCCGCGATCGGCATCTGCGCGTTCGCCAGGTAGCGTGCCTGCGCTGCGGGCAGGTCGGCCCCGAAATCCGCCCGAAACTTGGCCGGGTCCAGGACGATGAAGCCGTCGCGGGTCAGCGTGAAGTCGCTGCCGGGCGTGGCCCCGGGCATCGATTGGGCGAGCTGGTTGGCGGTCTCGCCGACGTCGGGCTGCAACGCGGCGACATAGACCAGCGCCCGCACCTTCGGATCGGCGCCGGCCACCGTGATGACGGCCCCGCCATAGCTGTGCCCGACCAGAACAATCGGCCCATCCACCTGGTCGATCACCCGCTTCGTGGCCGCGATGTCGTCGGCGAAGCCGGTGAGCGGGGGCTGGACGATCCGCACGCGGTATCCGTCCTTGGTCAGGATGTCGTAGACGCCGCGCCATGCCGAACCGTCGATGAGAGCGCCATGGACAAGGACAACAGTTCCGGGATCGGCACGCGCAGGCCCCACCCGAGCAACGGAACCGGTGGCGATGACCAGAACCGCGAGCGCTGCGTGCAGTATGTTCGCCATGGTCGTCCTCCTGTCCGTCCGCACGGCGCACCTCGGGCGCAACTGTGTTCGCGCTCGAGGATAAGGCCTGGATGGCCGCAGCCAGGAGTAACAAGCGTGGCGGGATCAGCCAGCCAAACGAAAGGGATCGCGGGATGATCAAGGCACACTGCAGTTGCGGCGCGCTGGCGGCCGAGCTTCCCGGCCCGACCGAACGGGTCGTCGCGTGCCATTGCACCGAATGCCAGCGTCGGACCGGCGCGCCGTTCGGCGTCGGCGCGTTCTATCCGTCGGATCAGGTGCGACTGACCGGCGAGGCAAAGGAATATCGGCGGCCGACAGCCAGCGGCGCAACCGTTCGCGCTTACTTCTGCCCGACCTGCGGCACCACCGTGTATTGGCAGGCCGACCGGCTTCCGGGCTTTGTCGGCATCGCGGTCGGCGCGATCGCCGACCCGACCTTTCCGCATCCCCGCCGATCCGTCTTCGAACAGACCCGGCATCACTGGGTGCACATCGATCCGGCGTCCGAGCACTTCCGGGCGAGCAGCGCTTGACCCTTGTAGGAGCTGCACGATGCTGATCGTGTTTGGCGGGTTGCCGGGAACCGGCAAGACCACGATTGCCCGGGCCTTGGCGGCGCGCCGGCCGGCGACCTATCTGCGCATCGACGTGATCGAGCAGGCCCTGCGGTCAGCCTGCGGCCTGGGCCAGGAGATCGGTGCGGCCGGATACGTCATCGGCCAGGCCCTGGCCGCGTCCAACCTCGCGGCCGGCCAGACGGTCATCGTCGATTGCGTGAACCCGGTCCCGGAGAACCGCGACGGCTGGCGCGCCGTAGCCGGCGCGGCCGGCAAGCCCCTGGTCGAGGTGGAAATCGTCTGCTCCGACCCGGCCGAGCATCGGCGTCGGATCGAGACGCGGCGGGCCGACATCGAGGGCCTTATCCTGCCGACCTGGCCGGACGTCCTGAGCCGGGACTATGTCCCTTGGTGCGAGCCGCACCTCGTGATCGACACCGCACGCGTCACCCCCGATGCCGCGGTGGCGCTGATCGACGGATACGCTGCCGGCGCGGACCGATGCGCGTAGGACGCGGCAAGCCCTCGCGGGATCAGGGTGCCGGGAATAGGACGGCGGCTGGCCAATGGTGCCGACGGGCTGCCATCAGCGTGCGGCTGAGGCAGCCACCAGCCGGAGCGCCGGCCTGGCGGCCTGGCGGCTGTCGAGGGGCCGGGGCGACACGGTCACCGTCACCTCTTGGCCCAAACGGGCCAGGATGGTGAACAGCCGCTCGACCGAGAAGCCGGTGACGTTGCCGGCGCACAGCCTGGACAGGGCGGGCTGCTTCAGGCCGAGCGCGCCGGCGAGCTTCGTCTGGGATTGACCGCGGGCGGCCGCCAGCTCGCGGATCCGGGCGGCCAAGTCGCTCTTGAGCAGCTCGGTGTCGGCATCGGGGACCTTCAGGTCTGCGAAGATATTGTCCGACGCCCAGCTGCCGGGCTCCCCGGCGGCGACGTCGCCGATTGTGTGTTCTTCCACTGTTCGTACATCCTTTCGGCTTGGTGATAGCGGCCCAAGATCCTGTCGATGAGGTGCTTGGGCGTGGCGATGCCGGTTTTGGATTTCTTCTGAAATGCCGCCAGGACGGCGATGACACCGTCGAACTGAGCGGTGTAGACGGCCCGGTAGGTGCCGTCCTTGTTCCGTTCGATGATCTCGACGATGCCCAGGCCCTTGAGTTCGCCTTCGCTCAAGGCCTTCCAGTGCTCGGGCATGCCGCCGGTCTGGACTGCGCCGAGGGCGCGGCCGACAGCCCGCCGGACGGCGGTCGGCAGTTCCTGGATCTCGCGCAGGCTGGCGCCGGCGAACAGAACCGGCGTGCGGGGGCGTTTGTCTGGTGCATCAACCAGCTCGGGACTCCCTATAGGTAGTGGGCCTGAAAACCGTGGCCCCGTGAACTACGGGATTAGTTATACCAGAATGGGTATAAATGGTCAATATCCGATCTGGTATGGCCGGCAGTTCACGCGCCGCCGACGGCGTCGCCCAGGGCCTCGAACAGCGCCTGCAGCCAGGGCGACCCGGCCTGCTCGCGGCGGGCGACCAGCACCACCTGGCGGACGACCGGCGGCGACAGCGCCAAGCGGACCAGCGCCGGATCGCCGGCCGGCGCGGCGTCCGGCAGGATGGCGGCACCGAGCTTCAAGCCGACCATGCGCAGGATCGCCTCGACCGAATCCAATTCTGCCACCGCGTCGACCGCGATATCCCGGTCCTGCAGGGCCTGGTCGATGATCCGGCCGATGCCCATGCCGCGGCTGAAGCGGATGAACGGCACCTGGGCCAGGGTGGCGGCGACGTCGCCCGCCGCCAGCTCGCGATGCACATGCAGGCGCAGGGCCTCGGTGCGCACCAGGCGGGCCGCCAGGCCGGCATCGATCCGCTCCGGCGCGGTGACGATCGCGGCCTCGACCCGGCCCTGCGCCACCCGGGCGACCAGCTCGGGCGACAGCCCGCTTTCCGCCCGCACCGTCAGCCCGGGATGGGCCTGGCGCAACCGGACCAGGGCCGGCGGCAGCAGATCGGTCGCCGCCGTCGGGATGACCCCGACCCGCACATGGCCGACCAGCGCGGGCGCGGCCAGCGCATCAGGCCGGCGCAGCGCATCGTACTGCGCCACCAGCGCGCGGGCATGGCGCACCAGGTGCCAGCCGCACGGGTTCAGGACCGGCGGCCGACGGCTGCGCTCGAACAGCTCGACCGCCCATTCCGCCTCCAGGCTCTTCATCTGCAGGCTGACCGCCGACTGGGTCACCCGCAACGCTTCGGCGGCGGCACTGAAGCTGCCGGTATCGGCGACCGCAACCAGGGTGCGCAGCTGTCGGATCCCCATGGCGATAATATAAGGAAACCTCACAAGACTGGTAAGTCTTATTCGTTTGCCTTCCAATCCGGCGGTCCCCACCCTTCCGCCAGGGGCGGGAGGGATCGATGGATGGACTGACGGCTGACCAGCGGGCGGTGCAGGCGCGGGCGCGGGAGGTCGCGGACAGCGTGGCCCGGCCCTACGCCGCCGAGGTCGACCGGTCGCGGGCCTATCCCTGGCGGACCGTCCGCGCCTTGGTCGAGGCCGGCCTGGCCGGTTACACCATTCCCAAGGCCTATGGCGGCGCCGGCGGCAGCGTCCTGGATGCGGTGCTGATCGTGGAGGAGATGGCGCGCGCCTGCGGCGTGTCCGGCCGCATCGCCGTCGAATGCAACCTGGGCGCGGTCTCCGCGGTCATGCAATACGGGTCGGAGGCACAGAAACGGCTGGCCGCCGACCTGGTGCTGGCCGGCGACAAGCCCGCCATCTGCATCACCGAGCCGGACGCCGGCTCGGCGGCCACGGAGATGACGACCCGGGCGGTCCGGCGCGGCGACCGCTATGTCATCAACGGCCGCAAGCATTGGATCACCGGCGGCGGCATCTCGAAGCTGCACCTGATCTTCGCCCGCGTCGTCGACGAGGCCGGGGCCGAACAGGGCATCGGCGGCTTCCTGGCGGTGCGTGATGGCGACGGTGATGGGGGCGGCCTGCGCATCGGCCGTCGCGAGCCGACCATGGGCCTGCGCGGCATCCCCGAGACCGAAGTGATCTTCGAGGATCTGGAGGTCCCGGCCGACATGGTGCTGCAGCCGGCCCGCGGCTGGCGGCGCGGCTTCGCCGACCTGATGGACGCCTATAACGGCCAGCGCGTCGGCGCCGCCGCGGTGGCGCTGGGCCTGGCCCAGGGCGCGTTCGACGCGGCGCTGGATTTCGCCAAGGCGCGCCGCCAGTTCGGCCGCCCGATCGCCGAGTTCCAGGGCCTGCAATGGATGCTGGCCGACATGTCGATCGGGCTGCATGCAGCGCGGCTGGCGATCCATGCCGCGGCCGCGACCGCCGCGCCGTTCCCCGACCCGCTGCTGGCGGCGCAGGCCAAGGTGCTGGCGTCGGAGATGGCGATCCGCGTCACCAACGACGCCATCCAGCTGTTCGGCGCCCGCGGCTACTCGCAGGACTATCCGCTGGAGCGGATGGCCCGCGACGCCCGCATGTTCACCATCGGCGGCGGCACCGCGCAGGTGCTGCGCACCCAGATCGCCAGCCGCCTGCTGGGATGGAAGCTGCCGCAGACGCGCGACGGCTATGCCGCGGCCGCCGGATAGGCCCCGGCCTCAGGTGCTGCGCCGCTCCACCAGCACATGGTGGGTGTCGATGACCGCCGGCCCCGCCGCTTCGGCCGACGCCACCCGGGCCGCGATCAGGCGCGCGGCCTCGGCGCCGATCAGGGCGCCGGACGGCCGGATGGTGGTCAGCGGCGGGTTGCTCCAGGCGCTATAGTCGAGGTCGCCGAAGCCGATCACCGCCAGACGCTCCGGCACCGCGAGGCCGCGGCGCTGGCATTCGAACAGCACGCCCAGCGCCACATGGTCGTTGGAGCAGGCGACCGCGTCGACCTCCGGCCCCCCGTTGGACGACTGCCGTAGCAGCTGGTCGAGCAGCAGGCCGCCGACCTCTGCACTGGCCGGCGCCGGGTTGGCGACCAGATCGACCGTAGCGCCGGCGGCCCGCGCCGCCGCCTGGAAGCCCTCCGCACGCTGCCGGGCCCGCCGATCGTCCTGCAGGCGCGCGCCCAGGAAAGCCAGACGCCGCCGGCCCTTGGCCAGCAAGTGCGCGGCGGCGGTGCGCCCGACGGCCGCGTGGGAGAACCCCACCGCCATGTCGATCGGCTCGCCGCCCAGCTCCCAGATTTCGACCACCGGCAGGCCGCTGGCGCGCAGCAGCCGGCGCGTGGCGGCGCTGTGGCCGAGGCCGGTCAGCACGACGGCCGCCGGCGCCCAGGACAGCGCCGTCCGGACCAGCGCCTCCTCCTCCTGCTCGCTGTACTCGGTGTGGCCCAGCAGCAGCTGCAGACCGGCCGCGGCCAGGCCCGACTGCAGGGCCGCCACGGTGTCGGCGAAGAAGGCGTTGCGGATCGACGGCACCACCACGCCGACCACGCGCGACGAGGCCGCCGCCAGCCCGCCCGCCACCAGGTTCGGCCGGTAGCCCAGGCTGTCGATGGCATGGGCGATGGCGCGTCCGGCCGCCGGCGACACCGCCGCCGGCTTGCGCAGGTAGAGCGACACCGTCGAGGGCGACACGGCGGCCAGCGCCGCCACCTCGACCATGGTGACCCGCTGCATCTTGCGCCGCCGCCGCCCCGGGCGCGCGGCCGCCGGCCTGTCCGCGGTTCGCTCGTCCATATCGCAACGCTACGATACGCCATCGCAAGGATCAATCGAGTGTTGCCGGTTTTTGATCGTAGCGCTACGATTATCATCATGACCCGCCGTTCGATCGAGTCGCTGCGCAGCCAGCGCTGGTATGCCGCCCCTGACATGCGCGGCTTCGCTCATCGCCAGCGCACGCAGCAGATGGGCCTGCGCCGCGAGGAATTCCTGGGCCGGCCGGTGATCGGCATCGTCAACACCTGGAGCGACATGAGCCCCTGCCACGCCCACCTGCGCGACCGCGCCGAGGCGGTCAAGCGCGGGGTCTGGCAGGCCGGCGGCTACCCGGTCGAGCTGCCGGCGCTGTCGGTCGGCGAGGTCATGGTCAAGCCGACCACCATGCTCTACCGCAACTTCCTGGCCATGGAGGTCGAGGAGCTGCTGCGCTCGCACCCGGTCGACGGGGCGGTGCTGCTGGGCGGCTGCGACAAGTCCACGCCCGGTCTGCTGATGGGCGCCCTGGCCATGGACCTGCCGGCGATCTTCTGCCCGGCCGGGCCGATGGCCAACGGCCAGTGGCGGGGCGAGAAGACCGGGGCCGGCACCCACACCCGCAAATATTGGGACGAGCTGCGCGCCGGCCGGATCAGCCAGGCCGACTGGATCGACCTGGAAGGCCGGATGACCCGGTCGGCCGGCACCTGCAACACCATGGGCACGGCCTCGACCATGACCGCGATCGTCGACGCCATGGGCCTGACCCTGCCGGGCGCGTCGTCGATCCCGGCGGTCGATTCCGGCCATGCCCGCATGGCCTCGGCCTGCGGCGTCCGCATCGTCGACATGGTGTGGGAGGACCTGAAGCCCGCGCGCCTGATCGACCGGCGCAGCCTGGGCAACGGCCTGGTCGCCTACATGGCGCTGGGCGGCTCGACCAACGCGGCGATCCACCTGATCGCGATCGCGCGCCGCGCCGGCGTGCCGCTCGGCCTCGACGACCTGGCCGCGGCGGCGGCCGAGACTCCGGTGCTGGCCAACCTGTTCCCGTCGGGCAGCTACCTGATGGAGGACTTCCACTTCGCCGGCGGCTTGCCGGCGCTGCTGGCCAAGCTCAAGGACCGGCTGGCGCTCGACTGTCCGACGGTCAGCGGCCGCACCCTGGGCGAAACCCTGGAGGGCGCGGCCTGCTGGAACGACGACGTCATCCGCGGCCTCGACAATCCCGTGATCCCGCTGGAGCGCGGCCGCACCCTGGCGGTGCTGCGCGGCAACCTGGCGCCCGACGGCGCCGTCATCAAGTCCTCGGCCGCCGACCCGCGGCTGCTGCGCCATGCCGGCCCGGCGATCGTGTTCGACAACCCGGCAGACCTGGCCGCGCGCATCGACGACCCGGCGCTGGACGTCACGCCGGACAGCGTGCTGGTGCTGCGCAACGCCGGGCCGGTCGGGGCGCCCGGCATGCCGGAATGGGGCAACCTGCCGATCCCCAAGAAACTGCTGGCATCAGGCGTGCGCGACATGGTCCGGCTGTGCGACGGCCGGATGAGCGGCACCCACTACGGCACCTGCGTGCTGCACATCGCGCCCGAGGCGGCGATCGGCGGCCCGCTCGGCCTGCTGCAGACCGGGGACGTCGTCACCCTGGACGTGCCGGCCGGGCGCATCGACATGGCCGTCGCCGCGGACGAGCTGGAACGCCGCCGCCAGGCCTGGCGGCCGCCGGCCCCGCTCTACACCCGCTCGTTCGCCGCGCTCTACCAGCGCCATGTCGACCAGGCGCCCGATGGCTGCGACTTCGACTTCCTGACCGGACCGGGCCCGGTGCCCGAGCCGCCGATCTACTGAAAGGCCCTCCGATGGACCTCACCAACCGCTTCAAGCGCTGGCTCGCGGGCGACGGGCCGCGGCCGCCGCTCGGCACCTGGCTGATGGCGGCGGCACCCGCGACCGCCGAGGCGCTGGGCCATGCCGGCTTCGACTTCCTGGTCGTCGACATGGAGCATGTGCCGATCGAGGTGTCGCACCTGGCCGACCTGCTGCGCGCCGTCGGCTGCACCGCCGCGGCGCCAGTGGTGCGGCTGGCCTGGAACGACCCGGTGCTGGTCAAGCGGGTGCTCGACGCCGGCGCCGACAGCATCATGCTGCCCTTCGTCCAGGACGCCGAGGCGGCGCGCCTGGCGGTCCGCTCGGCCAAGTACCCGCCCCTGGGCGTGCGCGGCGTCGCCGCCATCCACCGCGCCTCGCGCTTCGGCCAGGCGCCGGGCTATTTCCAGCGCGCCAACGACGAGGTGGCCGTGATCGTGCAGCTCGAGACGCCTGACGCGATCACCCGGCTGCCCGAGATCGCTGCGGTCGAGGGGGTCGACGCCCTGTTCGTCGGCCCCGGCGACCTGTCGGCGGCGATGGGCCGCATCGGCCAGGTCGGCGACGCGGACGTCCAGGCGCTGATCGCCGAGGCCGCCGCGGCAGCCCGCCGGGCCGGCAAGCCGATCGGCATCGTCGGCCCCAACCCCGACATGGTCCGCCGCTTCCTGGACTATGGCTACAGCTTCGCCGCCGTCGCGTCCGACCTGGCGCTGATGACCGGCCGCGCCGGCGAATGGTTGGGCGCCTTGCGCGACAGCGCGCCGCCGACGGCCACCGCAGCCTATTAGCGGCACGCCCGCCGCCCCCGCATCTCGCCCATTCCCGCCGTCAATCAAGGAGACGACCATGATCAGGAAACTGGCTCTCGCCGCTATCGGCACCCTTTCCTTGCTGGTCCCGGTCGTGGCCAACGCGGACACCATCAAGATCACGGTCGAGAACCGGCCCGATGCCGGCTACTACTGGGACCTTCTGACCGAATCCCTGTCCGCCGCCGGTCACACGGTGACTCTGGACAAGGCCGACGCCAGCCTGCCACTGGCCCGCCAGATCTCGATGTTCGACAGCGGCGACATCGATCTGTTCTGGTTCCTGCAGACACCGGAGCGCGACCACACCTACGTGCCGGTCGCCGTCAACCTGACCAAAGGCCTGATCGGCCAGCGCGTCATGTTCATCAAGAAGGGCGCCGCGCCCGACTTTGCCAAGATCAAATCCCTGGACGACTTCCGTACCAGCGGCAAGATCGGCGCATTCGGCAAGGGTTGGTTCGACGCCGCGGTCTGGGATGCCAACGGGCTGAAATACAATACACAGACCAACTTCACGCTGTTCTACGCCATGGTAGCGGCGGGCGACCGTGGGGTCGACTACTTCTCGCGCGGGGTAACCGAGATCCTGCCCGAAGCGAAAAGCCATCCCGAGCTCGACATCGAGCCGACATTGCTGCTGGTCTATGACCGCGACTTCCGCTTCTACCTGTCCAAGAAGGCGGCGGCCCAAGCGCCGGTGATCGAAGCCGCGGTCAAGAAGGCCGCCGAGTCGGGCATCATGGATCAGCTGATCCAGAAATATTTCGGCGATGCGATCCAGACCCTGAACCTGGCCGGCCGCACCCGCATCAACCTGGTCGCGCCGTAGCCATGGAGATCCGGCACGCCGACGGCGGCTTCGACCTGACCCTGGACGGCCGGCTGGTGCTGCGGCACCGGCCTGATGCGCCCTGCCTGTTCGTCGGCCGGGGCGATGCCCGCATCGACATGTATCGCGGCAACTTCGACATCGAGGACCGGCTGTTCGAGCGGTCGCCGCTGGCCCATGCCGAGGTCCGCGGCACCACCATCGCCTTCGCCGTGGCACCCGGCCTGCCGCCGCGCCTCACGATCGCGGCCGAGGGGCGGGACAGCGACGCCGTGCTGCGGTTCCAGGCGGCCGACCCGGCGATCGACCGTGTCTGGCTGCGCCTGGTGGCCGAGCCGGACGAGCAGGTCTGGGGCGGCGGCGAGCAGATGTCCTATTTCGACCTCCGCGGCCGCCGCTTCCCGTTCTGGACTTCCGAGCCCGGGGTCGGGCGCGACAAGACCACGGAGATCACCTTCCAGGCCGACCGCACCGGCCGCGCCGGCGGCGACTACTGGACCACCAACTATCCGCAGCCGACCGTCCTGTCGTCGCGCCGCTACGCGGTCCACCTGGAGACCACGGCCTGGTCGGCCTTCGACTTCCGCGACCCTGATTTCCACGAGATCGAATGCTGGGCGGTGCCGGAGCGGCTGGAGCTGTGGGCACGTCCGCGCTTCGTCGAGCTGGTCGAGGCCTTGTCCCTGCGCTTCGGCCGCCAGCCGCCGCTGCCGGACTGGCTGTACCGGGGCGCCATCATCGGCCTGAAGGACGGCGAGCGGTCGTTCGAGCGGCTGGACCGGATGATCGCCGCGGGGGTCCAAGTCTCGGGCCTGTGGTGCGAGGACTGGATCGGGCTGCGCCAGACCTCGTTCGGCAGCCGCCTGTTCTGGGACTGGACGGCCAGCGCGGCGCGCTATCCTGATCTGGCCGCCCGCATCGCCGATCTCAAGGCCCGCGGCATCCAGTTCCTGGGCTACGTCAACCCGTATCTGTGCGTCGACGGCACGCTGTTCCCCGAGGCCGAGGCCCAGGGATTCCTGGCCGGCGACGGCGCCGGCGGCACGGCGCGCGTCGATTTCGGCGAATTCGACTGCGGCGTCGTCGACTTCACCAAGCGGGAGGCCGCAGCCTGGTTCGCCGAGCGCGTGATCGGCCGCGAGATGCTGGACAAGGGCCTCGGCGGCTGGATGGCCGATTTCGGCGAATATCTGCCGGTCGACGTCACGCTCGCCAACGGCGTCGACGCGCGCCTGATGCACAATGCCTGGCCGACCCTGTGGGCCAAGGTCAACGCCGACGCGGTCGCACGCCGCGGCCGGACCGGCCAAGTCCTGTGGTTCATGCGCGCCGGCTTCACCGGCGTCCAGGCCCACTGTCCGCTCTTGTGGGCGGGCGACCAGTCGGTGGATTTCAGCCGCCACGACGGGCTGGTGACCGTGATCTGCGGCGCCCTGTCGTCCGGCCTGCTGGGCAACGCCTACCACCACTCCGACATCGGCGGCTATACGAGCCTGTTCGGCAATGTCCGCACCGCCGAGCTGATCATGCGCTGGGCCGAGATGGCGGCGTTCACGCCCGTCATGCGCACCCACGAGGGCAACCGCCCGCGCGATAACCTGCAAATCGACCAGGACGCCGAAGTCCTGGCCCATTTCGCGCGCATGACCCGGGTCTGGGTGCATCTGGTGCCGTACTTGAAGGCGCTGGTTGCCGAGGCCGGCGCTCGCGGTCTGCCGGCGCAGCGGCCGTTGTTCCTGCACTTCGAAGACGACCCCGGCGCCTACCGGGTCCAGGATGCCTACCTGTACGGGCCGGACCTGCTGGTCGCTCCGGTGTGGAAGGCCGGGCAGCAGGACTGGACCACCTATTTGCCGGCAGGGGCCGGCTGGACCCATGTCTGGACCGGCGCGCGCTTCGCCGGCGGCGCCGAGGCCGCGGTGCCGGCGCCGTTCGGCCAGCCGCCGGTGTTCCACCGCGCGGGCTCGCCCTTCGCCGGCCTGTTCGCCGGGCTCCGGGACCTGTGACCGCCGCCGATCTCATCGGCCTGCTGGCGGTGGTTGCGGTCAGCGCCTATGTCCAGACCCTCACCGGCTTCGCCTTCGGCCTGCTGACCATCGGCGGCGTCGGCCTGCTGGGCCTGATGTCGCTGCCCGACGCCGCGGTGCTGGTCGGCCTGCTGACCCTGGTCAACGCCGCCCAGGTGCTGCGCCGGGGCTGGCGCCAGGTCGCCCTGCCCGAACTGCTGCTGATCATGGCCGCCGGCATCCCGGGCCTGGCGCTGGGCTACGGCCTGCTGGAGTGGCTGGCGGGCACGCGGCTGGAGCTGCTGCGCGTGGTCCTGGGCGCCGTCGTCGTGCTGTCGAGCCTGCAGCTCGGCGGGACGCCCGAGCGCCGCGACAGGCGCTCGGGCCGGCTGTCGTTCCTGCTGGCCGGCGCCGCCGGCGGCCTGATGGGCGGGCTGTTCTCGACCGCCGGCCCGCCGCTGGTGTTCCACCTCTACCGCCAGCCGATGCCGCTGGCGATGATCCGCGAGACCCTGGTCACGGTGTTCATGCTGAACGCCGTGGTGCGCCTGGGGCTGGTCGCGGCCCACGGCATGCCGATGCCCGCGGTGTGGGCGGCGGCCCTGGCGGCCCCGGCGGTGATGGCGGCGACCTACGCGGCCCGGCGCTGGCCGCCGCCCCTGCCCGCATCGGCCCTGCGGGCGCTGGTCGGCGCCCTGCTGCTCCTATCCGGCGGTTCGCTGGCCGGACCGGCGCTGCTCCGGCTGGTGCAGGCGTAGCTACACCAGTCCGCCGTCGACGATGAAGGCCTGGCCGGCGCAGCCGTCGCCGTCGTCGGCGGCCAGGAACAGCACCATGCGCGCGACGTCGGGCGGCACCAGGCGGCGCTTCAGGCATTGCAGGTCGATGAAGCGCTGGCTTTCGGCGGGGTCGATCCACAGCCGCGTCTGGCGCTCGGTGATGACGCCGCCGGGCACCACGGAATTGACGCGAATGCCGTCGGGCCCGAGCTCGCGGGCCATGGACCGGGTCATGCCATGGATCGCCGCCTTCGAGGTCGTGTAGGTGATCATGCCGTCGCGCCCGCGCATCCAGCTGATCGAGCCGACATTGACGATCGCGCCGCCGCCGGCGTCGCGCATGCCGGGCGCCACGGCCTGGGCGGCGAACAGATGGTGGCGCAGATTGACCGCGATCAGCTCGTCGAAGCGCTCGGGCGTGAGCTCGGCCAGGCGGTGGCGCTCGTCGCGGGCGGCGTTGTTGACCAGCACCCGGATCGGGCCCAGCCGCGCCGCGGCCTCGGCGATCGCCGCCTGGTAGGCCGGGACGTCGCGGATGTCGGCGACCAGCGGCAGCGGCCGCGGCTTGCCCTCGGCGGCGAGGCGGTCGGCCAGCGCTTCGCCCTCGTCGCGCTGGACGTCGACGAAGGCGACACGGGCGCCCTGGTCGGCGAAATGCTCGACCAGGCTGGCGCCGATGCCGGTGGCGCCGCCGCTGATCAGGACGACGCGGCCATCGAGGCTGGGATAGCGGGCAAAGGCCGGCATGGAGAGGCTCCCGTGTGGCTGGGCAGGGTCTATCGAGCCGGCGAGTGTGCCGCGGCTTCGCCCGGGTTGCGAGAGGCCCCGCTTCTCGGGCAGGGTTCCGCGCAAAAGACGAGGAGCCCGCCCATGGACCGCGCCGACCCGCCCTCCGTCGTGAGGCTCGCGGCCTTCGACCTCGAGCTGGAGCTGCTGCCGGCGACCGGCGGCTCGATCGGACGCTTCACGCTCGCCCGCGACGGCCGCCGGATCGAGCTGATGCGCCCCGCCGACCCGGCCAACCTGGCGCTGGGCGGCCCGCGCGGCACGGCATCCTACCCGCTGGTGCCGTTCTCGGGGCGCATCGCCTGGGGCCGCTTCCGCTTCGACGGCCGCGACGTCGAGCTGCCGGCCAACATGCCGCCCGAACCCCACGCCATCCACGGCGACGGCTGGACCGCCGCCTGGACCGTCGCCGAATCAGGGCCGGCGCGTGCCGTGCTGGCCTACGACCATGCCGCCGGCGCCTGGCCCTGGGCCTACCGGGCCGAGCAGACCTTCGAGCTGACGCCGGCCGGACTGACGGTGACGATGGCGGTCGAGAACCGCGGCCCGACGCCGATGCCGGCCGGGATCGGCCTGCATCCCTATTTCCCGCGGGCGCCTGAGACCCGCGTGACCGCGCGGGTGCCGCGAGTGCTGGTCAACGACATGGCCAAGCTGCCGGTGGCCGTGATCGAGACGCCGCCGGCCTGGGACCTGGCGGCCGGCCGCAGCGTGGCCGAGCTGCATCTCGACAGCTGCTTCACCGGGTGGGACGGCGCCGCGCGCCTGGACTGGGCCGGTCACAGCCTGGTCATCGAGGCCGACCCGGTGTTCGGCTGCCTGGTGGTCTACACCCAGCCGGCCTATGTCTGCGTCGAGCCGGTCAGCCACGAAGTCGACGCCGTCAACCGCGGCGTCGAGGCCGCCGGCTTGCACGTGCTGCCGCCGGGCGGGCGGCTGGCCGGCAGCGTGCGCTTCAAGCCGGAGCTGCGGGCATGACCCCGCGGCTGGTCCACGACACCCGTGCCAGGTTGGGCGAGTGCCCGGTGTGGGTGGCCGCCGAGCAGGCGCTGTACTGGGTCGACATCGAAGCACCGGCGATCCATCGCCTGGACCCGCAGTCGGGCGCCCATCGCTGTTGGCCGATGCCCGAGGCCATGGGCTCGATCGCGCCGCGCGCCGGCGGCGGCTGGATCGGCGCCGCGCGCTCGGGCTTCGTCGCCATCGACCTCGCCGCCAACCGCGTGACCAAGCTGGGCGTGCCGGCGGCCATGCCGCCGCACAGCCGCTTCAACGACGGCAAGGTCGACCCGGCCGGCCGGTTCTGGGCCGGCACCATGTACGAGCCGCGCGAGCGCCCGGCGGGCGTGCTGTACTGCCTGGCGCCCGACCTCACGGCCGCGGCCATGGCCGACGGCGTGGTCATCTCCAACGGCCTGGGCTGGAGCCCCGACGGCGCCACGATGTATTTCGCCGACACCCGCGCCGACGTGATCTACGCCTTCGACTACGACCGCGCGAGCGGCGCGGTCGCCAACCGGCGCGAGTGGGTGCGCACCGATCCCGCCGGCGGCCGGCCCGACGGCGCCGCAGTCGACGTCGAGGGCGGCTACTGGTCGTGCCAGTATGACGGCGGCCGCCTCCTGCGCTTCGCCCCCGACGGCACCCTATTGGCCGCGATCCCGCTGCCGGTACGCCGGCCGACCATGCCGGCCTTCGGCGGCCCCAACCTGGACCGGCTGTACATCACCTCGGCCAGTTCGGACGAGCCGCAGTCGGGCGGCGTGTTCGAGCTGGAGGTCGGGGTCCGCGGCGTGCCGATCCCGGCGTTCGCGGGGTAGCGGCGAAGCGCTAGCCGAGCGCCGTCCGGATCTCGATCCGGCTGGTCAGGGTGCGATGGACCGGGCACATGTCGGCGATCTGCAGCAGGCGCCGGCGCTGCTCGTCGTCGAGCGGGCCGTCCAGCTCCAGCCGGCGGTCGATGCGGTCGATCATGGCGGTGCCTGATTCGCACGCGACGCAGTCTTCGGCATGGGCCTTGCCGTGGCGCAGGCGGACCCGCACCCGCTGCAGCGGCCAGCCCTTGCGCTCGGCATAGAGCCGGAGGGTCATCGCGGTGCAGGAGCCCAGCGCCATCAGCAGCAGCTCGTAGGGTCCGGGCCCGGCGTCGAGGCCGCCCACCGCGACAGGCTCGTCGGCGACCAGGGCATGGCGGCCGTCGAGCAGGGCCTGGGTCAGCCGGCCGACCCCGCTCTCGACCACGACCACGCCACCCGGCTCGATCGAGCGCTGGAGCTGGGCGACGGCGTCGGCGGCAAGTTCCGGCATCGATAGCGTCATGGGCTAGAGGATAGCAGATCGGCACGTAACAGGAGCAAAAGTCCGGGCAGGCCCCCTCGGCCCCCTCTTCGTCATGCCCGCGAAAGCGGGCATCCAGATGGCTCGACGACAATATCAGGTATGTCACCCGTCAGCTTGCCACAACGGCTCGATCCCCGCTTTCGCGGGGATGACGGTGGTGGGCACCACGGGCGCCTATGGCGCCAGCGGCGCCTATGGCGCCAGCGGCGCCTATGGCGCCAGCGGCGCCTACGCCGCGACATCCGCCAGGAACGCCTCGACCTCGTGCCGGAGCGTCGCCGACTGCTCGGCCAGCGCCGCCGCCGACTGCAGCAGGTGGCCGGCGGCGCTGCCGGAGTCGGCGGCGGCGGCGGTGACCTCGGCGATGCCGGTGGCGATGGTGTCGGTGCCGGCGGCCGCCTCGGCGATAGTGCGGGCGATGGCCTGGGTCGCGGCCTGCTGCTGCTCGACGGCGGCGGCGACCGCCGCCGACACCGCGCTCGAGCGCCGGATGGCGTCGCCGATGCCGGCGATCGCGGCCACCGCCTCGGCGACCACGGCGCGCACCTGGCCGATCTGGTCCTCGATCTCGGCGGTGGCGCGGGCGGTCTGGGCGGCCAGGCTCTTGACCTCGGCCGCGACCACGGCGAAGCCCTTGCCCGCCTCGCCGGCCCGCGCCGCCTCGATGGCGGCGTTGAGCGCCAGCAGGTTGGTCTGGCCGGCGATGGCGCCGATCAGCCGGATCACGTCGGCGATGCGCTCGGCGGCGTCGCGCAGGGCCGCCACTGTCGCCGAGGTGCGGCCGGCGGCGTCGACCGCGTCGGCCGCGAGCCGTGCCGACTCGGCGACCCGCTCGCCGATCTCGGCGACCGTCCCCGACAGCTCCGCCCCCGCCCCCGCCACGGTCTGGACGTTGGCCGCGGTCTCGGCCGACACCGCCGCCATCCGGCGGCTGCGCGCCGCGGTGGCCGCCGCCGTGTCGGCCATGGTGCCGGCGCCGGCGCGCATCTCGGCCGCGGCGGCGGCGACCTGGCCGACCACCGCCCCGGCGCTGCTCTGGAACTGCTGCGAGCGCGCCACCAGCCGCTGCTGGCGCGCCAGCTTGGCGGCCTGGGCGGCCTGCTGCTCGGCGGCCAGGCGGTCGGCGGCCAGCTTGTTGTCCTTGAACACCAGGACGGCGCGGGCCATGGCGCCGATCTCGTCGCGGCGGCCGGCGTCGGGCACGGCGACGGCGGCGTCGCCCTCGGCCAGGCGGGCCATGACCGCGGTCAGGCGGCGCAGCGGCGGCACCAGGCGCC